>NZ_POUD01000301.1 GCF_003236395.1 Nonomuraea aridisoli
GCGCTGGCCGCCGCGGCCGCGGGCTCGGCCAGGGCGTAGCGCACGCCGTCGACGATCGTCTCCAGACCGCGGCCCAGGCCGTCGCCGATCTCGGAGGCGATGCGCAGCCGTTCCTCGCCCACGGCCGCGGCGGCCAGCGCCAGGCGGGTGGCGTGCAGCTCGTCCACCCGCTCGACCAGCCGGATGAGCCCCGGCACGATCAGCGTCATCAGCACCGTGGTGATCGTCAGGTCGAGCGTGACGAGCACGTCGCCGCTCCGCGCGTACGCGATCACCGCCGCCCCCAGCACCACCCCGGGGGCGAGCGCCCACAACCGCGTGACCAGCAACGACCCGGCGAGGAAACCGAGCATCACCACCGACGCCCCGGTCCCCACGCTCACCCAGACGACCAGCAGCGCCTGCGCCGCGAGCAGCCACCACCGCCGCGACCAGAGCGTGTACAGGCACTGCACGGCGAACACGAGCAGCGCCCCCGTCGCCCCCGCCAGGACGTACACCCCGCACAGGGCGGCCAGCACCGCCACCACGATCACGCGCGCCACAACCACATCCCGCAGCCTAGGAGCACCGGAGAAGGCGGCGCCCACCGGGCGAGCGGGCTAGGAGAAGCCGCGGGGGAGGACCGTGACCGGGCGGTCGGAGGCTCGGAGCATCTTCATCGCCAGCTCACCGAGGAAGACGCGGTGGGGCTCGGCGTCCTCGCTGGCGGCGCAGACCAGCAGCTCGCCGGGCAGCCAGGCGACGTTCTCCATCGCGGCGGCCACATCGTGGCCCTGCGCCACCTCCGACTCGGCCTCGATGCCGGTCGTCTCCCACGCCAGCCGTACGGCCAGCGCCAGGTCGTCGCGCAGCCGGTCGGGATCTTCGGTGCGCAGGTCGATCGTGATGAGCCGGAGCGGCACGCCGAGGCGCAGCGCCGCCTGGGCGACCCGCCCGACGGCCTCGTCGCACTGCGGCCGGTGGACGTAGGCCAGGGTGAGCCGGTCGAGCTTCTCGGGAGGCTCGTAGTCGGCCGGCGCGATCATGACGGCCTCGGACGAGCGGTGCAGCAGATGGTCGGAGGTGGCGCCGATCGCGATGCGGCCGTGCTGCCCGCCGGACGCCGAGCCGACCACGATGAGGTCGGCCCTGATCCTGCTGGCCAGCACCGACAACCCCCGCCCGGTGCCGCGGCTCTCGAACGTGAGGTAACCGGTCGGCGCGGGCGCCAGCTCCTCGGCCGCGTGCGCCAGGTTGGCCTGCGCCTCGACCGCCAGCCCGGGGCTGCCCGGCGGGTAGATCGTCGCGATGGTCAGCTCGCCGCCGGTGAGCCGGGTGATGGACGCGCCGAGGGCGAGCGCGTCGCGCCCACCCCGGTCGTTCGCATACCCGACGATCACGTGCCCACCGATCACGAAAGCCCTCTTACCCGCTCCCACCAGGGAATACGCGACCTTGATCGGAACGTTGCAAACCTGTGGAGGAGTAAAGAAAGTGAAGATCACCCTAGAGACCAAGTTCGTCGGGTCCTTCGGCCCGGTCACGCTTCTTGAAGCGGTCGAACAGCTCCGTAAGCACGATCTGGCCTGCACCGTGGCCGCCGACACGGTCGAGCAGAAGGTCGGCGTCTTCTCCGACTGCGTCGAGCGCGGGTTCACGCCGCTCCGCGGCGAGATCATGGCCGCCTACTACGTGGCCGAGCGCGACGCCATCGCCGAGGCGTTCGACCGCGGTCTCATCACCCAGGGGGAGCTGGAGACGAAGCAGGCCGCGCTGGCGCGCCGGCTGCTCACCTGATCCGGCCTTCCGCGACTTTCCCTCTTTCGGCCGAGGCATCTGACCGGCGATGTCCGTAAGGTCGTGTCCATTGATCATTAACGGATTGGACACGTGTGTATCAGGACATCGTCGGTTTCGCTCTCGGCACGCCCGAGTGGCTGCACACGCTCGCCGAGGTCGGCACGGACGGCGGGCTCTTCCTGTTCGCGGCGCTGTTCGCGGTGGCCGCGCTGCGGGCGTGGCGCGGCCCGGCGCGGGACCTGGCGCTGGTGGTGGCCGGCCCGGTCGGCATCACGCTGGCGTACCTCGTGAGCGAGGTCGTCAAGGTGATCGTCAGGGAGGAACGGCCGTGCCGGGGCGGGGTGGCGACGATCGCCGCCTGCCCGTCCCCGGCCGACTGGTCGTTCCCCAGCAACCACACGGTGATCGCCGCGGGCGCCGCGGCGACGCTCGTGCTGGCCTGGCGGGGCCTGGCCTGGCTGGTGTTCCCGCTGGCCGCCCTCATCGCGTTCTCGCGGGTGTTCGTCGGCGTGCACTATCCGCACGACGTGGTCGCCGGGTTCCTGCTCGGCGTGGGGCTGGCGCCGCTGTTCACGCTGCTGCTGGTGGGCGCCGTCACTCCCGCGGTACGTCTGGCGCGAACGCGTCTGTCGCCGCGATGAGCCGGTCGAGGACGCCGGGCTCGGAGTAGGCGTGCCCGGCGTCGTCGACCACGTGGAACTCCGCCTCCGGCCAGGCCTTGTGCAGGTCCCACGCGGTGGCCATGGGCGTGCAGGCGTCGTAGCGGCCCTGCACGATCACCGCCGGGATGTGCCGGATCTTCCCGACGTCCCTGATCAGCTGCCCGGGCTCGAACCAGCCGCCGTGGGTGAAGTAGTGGTTCTCGATCCTGGCGAAGGCGACGGCCTTCTTCTCCTCGCCGAACTCCGCCACCCGCTCGGGATCGGGCAGCAGCGAGACGGTCGCCCCCTCCCACTGCGCCCACGCCCGGGCCGCCACGAGCCTGGCCTCGTCGTCGGGGCCCTCGAGCCGCCGGTGGTAGGCGGCGATCAGGTCGTCGCGCTCCTCCGGCGGGATCGGCTCCACGTAGCGCTCCCACAGGTCGGGGAAGAGATGGCTCGCGCCCTCCTGGTAGAACCAGCGCAGCTCCTGCGGGCGCAGGGTGAAGATGCCGCGCAGCACCAGCTCGCTCACCCGGTCGGGGTGGGTCTCGGCGTACGCGAGCGCCAGCGTGCTGCCCCACGACCCGCCGAACACCTGCCAGCGCTCGATGCCGAGGTGCTCGCGCAGCCGTTCGATGTCGGCCACCAGGTGCCAGGTGGTGTTGGCGCTCAGGTCGGTGGCCGGGTCGGCGGCGTGCGGCAGGCTCCGGCCGCAGTTGCGCTGGTCGAACAGGACGATCCGGTAGAGCTCGGGGTTCCACTGGCTGCGGTGCTTGGGGTCGCAGCCGCCGCCGGGGCCGCCGTGCAGCATGACGGCCGGCTTGCCGTGCGGGTTGCCGCAGACCTCCCAGTAGATCTGGTTGCCGTCGCCCACGTCGAGCAGGCCGGAGTCGTACGGTTCGATCGGAGGGTACAGGGTTCTCATACGGCCTGATCCTGCCAGGCGTGCCGGTCGAGGAACTCCCGGCCGCCGGTCGCGTACTCGTGGAAGGCCCGCTGCACCTCGGCCAGCTCGGGCACCGTCGTGCGGATGAGCGTGCCCTCCTTGTACTCCAGCTCGTAGCCGGGTGAGACCTGCAGGAAGTGCCGGCCGAAGTTCACCAGCGCGACGAACGGGTTCTGCGGCGAGAGCGTGGCCAGCACGTCGTGCACCAGCCCGAGGTCGGGGTCGTGGACGATCATGCCGTCTCCCGTGTGCAGCTGCATGCCCTCGTAGACGCCCAAAGGCGCCACGTTGTGCACGAGGTCGCGCTGCGGGTCGTAGCAGACCATGCCGTGGGCGCGGGCGACCGCGAAGACCTGCGCGGACATCTCGTCCATCGTGTCCAGGTCCATCGTCACCAGCACGTGCCCCGGGTAGAGCGTGACCTGCCCGGGCAACTCCTTGGCGACGCCGGGCACGTCACCGCCCCCCGGCTCGGTCCGCTTGACCGCGAGGTACGTGGCACGGGCCTGGTCCCGGCTGATCGGGACCGGCTCGTCCCAGACCATCAACTCAACGCTCATCGGTCCATCTTGTCGGACCCGAGCCCAGCCCATGCCAAACGGGCGCAAGACCTCCGCAAACCGCTAGCTCGGCTTCTCGGACTCGGGCACCAGGCGGGCCGTGCAGTTCGCGCACCGCCGGGCCTCGGCCGGGATCTCCGACAGGCATTCGGGGCACTGCTTGGTGGTGGCCGCCTTGTGGCGGTCGAGCAGGCCGACGAGCCGCGTCATCGGCGCCACGACCAGCCAGTACACGATGCCCGAGATGATCAGGAAGCTGAGCAGGTGGTTGAGGAAGTCGCCGTACCGGAAGCGGCTGCCGTTGACGG
The DNA here is from genome assembly GCF_003236395.1 of Nonomuraea aridisoli. Taxonomy (GTDB): domain Bacteria; phylum Actinomycetota; class Actinomycetes; order Streptosporangiales; family Streptosporangiaceae; genus Nonomuraea; species Nonomuraea aridisoli. Next base: position 4,238 of record NZ_POUD01000301.1, read on the forward strand.
TGAACGAGTACGACGCGAAGTCCGGCTGCCGGCCGCCGGTGATCGCGCCGATCAGGGGTGTGATCAGGTCGGCGACCAGCGCCTGCACCAGACCGCTGAACGTGGCGCCGACGATCACCGCGACCGCCAGCTCGACGACGTTGCCTCGAAGTAAGAACTGTTTGAAACCGCCCATGCCACCCGCAAGTAGCCGAGAACGGCAGCGGCAAACGGGCGCGTGCATGCTGGTGGGTGAGCCGTCTCCGATACCGCGCCGTCGGGGGCGGCTCACTCATGGGGAGTAATCGGACGCCGAGTGTGGAAAGGACCATGGTGATCGGCCGGGGGGCCGGGGTTGTCGGGCAGAGCGGGGGAACGGAACATGGGGAGAGACCGCAAGGGAGCCTCGATGATCGAGATCTGGCCGGGAGACCCCTATCCGCTCGGGGCGACCTACGACGGCGCCGGCACCAACTTCTCGCTCTACACCGAGGTCGCCGACAAGGTCGAGCTGTGCCTCTTCGACGATCGCAACGGCGAACGGCGGGTGCCGCTCACCGAGGTCGACGGGTTCATCTGGCACGGCTACCTGCCGGGCATCGGCCCCGGCCAGCGTTACGGCTACCGCGTCCACGGGCCGTACGACCCCGAGCGCGGCCTGCGCTGCAACCCGAACAAGCTGCTGCTCGACCCGTACGCCATGGCCATCGAGGGCGACGTGCGGTGGAACGAGGCGGTGTACGGCTACCGCTTCGGCCAGCCCGAGACCAGGAACGACCTCGACTCGGCCCCGTACGTGCCGCGGTCGATCGTCATCAACCCGTTCTTCGGCTGGGGGCACGACCGGCCGCCCGCGACGCCGTACCACGACACCGTGATCTACGAGGCCCACGTGCGGGGGCTGACGATCAGCCACCCCAAGATCCCCCGCCACCTGCGCGGCACGTACGCGGCGCTCGGCCACCCCGAGATCCTCGACCACCTCACCAAGCTGGGCGTGACGGCGCTGGAGCTCATGCCGGTGCACCAGTTCGTCACCGACCACATCCTGGAGCAGCGCGGCCTGTCCAACTACTGGGGCTACAACTCGATCGGTTTCTTCGCGCCGCACAACCGCTACTCCAGCCAGGGGCAGCGCGGCGGGCAGGTGCTGGAGTTCAAGGCGATGGTGCGCTCGCTGCACGAGGCGGGCATCGAGGTCATCCTCGACGTCGTCTACAACCACACCGCCGAGGGCAACCACCTGGGGCCGACGCTCGGCTTCCGCGGCATCGACAACCTCAACTACTACCGGCTGGTCGAGAACGACCGGCGCTACTACGTCGACACCACCGGCACCGGCAACAGCCTGCTCATGCGCTCGCCGCACGTCCTGCAGATGATCATGGACTCGCTGCGCTACTGGGTCATCGAGATGCACGTCGACGGGTTCCGCTTCGACCTCGCCTCGACGCTGGCGCGCGAGCTGCACGAGGTCGACCGGCTGAGCGCGTTCTTCGACCTGGTGCAGCAGGACCCGGTGTTGTCGCAGGTCAAGCTCATCGCCGAGCCGTGGGACGTCGGCCCCGGCGGCTACCAGGTGGGCAACTTCCCGTCGCGGTGGACGGAGTGGAACGGCCGCTACCGCGACACGATCCGCGACCTGTGGCGCGGCCAGCCGGCGACGCTGCCGGAGTTCGGCTCGCGCTTCACCGGCTCCAGCGACCTGTACAAGGACGACAGCCGCCGCCCGGCCGCCTCGATCAACTTCGTGACCTGCCACGACGGCTTCACCTTGCAGGACCTGGTGTCGTACAACACCAAGCACAACGAGGCGAACAAAGAGGGCAACCGCGACGGCACCGACGACAACCGGTCGTGGAACTGCGGCGAGGAGGGCCCGGCCGGCATCGCCGTCGAGTCGCTGCGCGAGCAGCAGAAACGCAACTTCCTCACCACGCTGTTCCTGTCGCAGGGCGTGCCGATGCTCTCCCACGGCGACGAGCTGGGCCGCACGCAGAAGGGCAACAACAACGGCTACTGCCAGGACAACGAGCTGACCTGGGTCGACTGGTCCGACATAAGGGAGAACTGGCTGCTGCTGGAGTTCACCCAGAGCCTGTCCCAGCTGCGCAAGAAGCACCCGGTCTTCCGGCGCAGGAGGTTCTTCTACGGCAAGCCCGTACGCGGTCTGAGCGACATCGCCTGGCTCACCCCGTCCGGGGAGGAGATGACCGACAGCGACTGGAACGTCGGCTACGCCAAGTCGCTGGCCGTCTTCCTCAACGGCGACGCCATCACCGAGCCCGACCGGCGCGGCCGGCCCATCAGGGACGACTCGTTCCTGCTGCTGTTCAACGCCCACCACGACACCATCAAGTTCACGATCCCGAAGGACTACGGCGAGATGTGGCACACCGAGATCGACACGGCCATGCCGATCCGGCTCGACGCCCGGATGGTGCGGGCGGGCGAGGGCATCGACGTGCCCGGCCGCAGCGTACGGGTGTTGCGCCGTGTCTAGGCCGGCCTCGACCTACCGGGTGCAGCTCACCCCCGACTTCGGCTTCGCGGAGGTGGCGGCGATCGCCGGCTACCTGCGCGACCTCGGCGTGAGCCACGTCTACCTGTCGCCGGTGCTGCAGTCCGTGCCCGAGTCGCGCCACGGCTACGACGTCACCGACCACTCCAGGATCCGCGAGGAGTTCGGCGGCGCGAACGGGTTCAGGGAGATGGCGCAGCAGCTCGCCGCCCACGACCTCGGCATCGTGGTGGACATCGTGCCCAACCACATGAACACGGTGAACGCGCAGTTCTGGTCGGTGCTCGCGGAGGGGCCGGCCTCGCCGTACGCGCACTGGTTCGACATCGAGTGGGTCGACGGGAAGGTCGCGCTGCCCGTGATCGGCGACGACGTCGAGCCCGTGGTCGACGGCGACGTGCTGCGCTACCACGAGCACGCCTTTCCCTACCCGGGCCATTACCGGCTGGTCGACTGGCGCGAGGGGCCCGGCTACCGGCGCTTCTTCGACGTGTCGTCGCTGATCGGGCTACGCGTGGAGGACCCGTCGGTGTTCTTCGCCACCCATGAGGTGATCTTCTGGCTGCTCGACGAGGGGCTGGTCGACGGGCTGCGCGTCGATCACCCCGACGGGCTGGCCGATCCGCGCGGCTACCTGGAGCGGCTGCGGACGCGGGCGGGCGAGCGGTGGACGGTGGTGGAGAAGATCCTCATCGGGCCGGAGCGGCTGCCGAGCGACTGGGCGTGCGACGGGACGACCGGTTACGACGTGCTCAACCGGGTGAACGGCCTGTTCGTCGACCCTTCCGGCAAGGACCCCCTGATCCAGATATTTACAGACATGACGGGGCAGCCTGCCGAGTACCGCCCCGTGATGGCGCAGGCCAAGCGCGATGTGCTCGACCTGTTCTTCGGCGCCGAGGTCGACCGGCTGGCCCGCGCCACCGCCTGCGACCCGGCCGCCGTGCGCGAACTGCTCGCCGCGATGCCGGTCTACCGCGCGTACGTGGTGCCGGGGGAGCCGGCGCCCCCCGAGTCGGTGGAGATCGTCGAGATGGCCGCCGAGTCCTGCTCTCCCGCCGTCCAGCCGCTGGTCCGCCAGGTCCTGTACGGCTCCCCGGAGTCGATTGTGCGTTTCCAGCAGACGTGCGGGCCCGTCATGGCCAAGGGCGTGGAGGACACCGCGCTCTACCGGTGGTTCCCGCTGGCCTGCCTCAACGAGGTGGGCGGGGAGCCGGACGCGTTCGGGGTGTCGGTGGAGGAGTTCCACGACTTCTGCGCGGAGATGTCCCCGTACACGATGACCACGCTCTCCACCCACGACACCAAGCGGTCGGAGGACGTGCGGGCCCGGCTGTCGGTCCTGTCGGAGATGCCGGGGGAGTGGGCGGCCGCGGTGGCCGAATGGTCGGCGCAGGTCAGCTTCGACCCGCACCTCGACTACCTGGCCTGGCAGAACCTCATGGCCGCCTGGCCGATCTCGGCGGAGCGCTTCACCGACTTCCTGCTCAAGGCCGCCCGCGAGGCCAAGACCGCCATCTCGTGGGTGCACCCCGACCCCGGCTACGAGCGGCGGCTGCGCGCCTTCGCCGAGGCGGCCGTGCGGCTGCCGATCGGCGGGTTCACCGAGCGCATCGAGCCGTACGCGATGTCGAACTCGCTCGGCGCCAAGCTCGTGCAGCTCATGATGCCCGGGGTGCCCGACGTGTACCAGGGCAACGAGATCACCGACTTCTCGCTGGTCGACCCGGACAACCGGCGGCCGGTGAGCTACCCGCGCAAGCCGGAGACCGCCTGGGACTCCGCCAAGCTGCTGGTCACCACGCAGGCGCTGCGGCTGCGCCGGCGGCTCGGGGGCGCGGCGCCGTACACGCCGCTGGGGGCGGAGGGGGAGCGGGCGGAGCACGTGATCGCCTTCGCCCGCGGCGAGCGGCCGCAGGCCGTCGCCGTCGCCGTCGCCACCCGCCTCCCCGTACGCCTGGCCGCCACGGGCTGGGGGACCACCACGCTGACCCTGCCCCCGGGCGCCTGGCGTGACCTGCTCACCGGCGCGCTCGTCTCCGGGCGCACCCCCCTCGCGCACCTGCTCGGTCAGTATCCGGTCGCACTGCTGGAGAGACATGATCTTTGAGGTCTGGGCCCCCAAGGCCACGGCGGTGGAAGTCGACGTCCTCGGCGGACGGCGGGCGATGTCGCCCGGTGAGGGCGGCTGGTGGACGGCGGACGTGGCGGGCGCCGGACACGGCACCCGGTACGCCTTCGTGGTCGACGGCGACGGGCCGTACCCCGACCCGCGCTCGCGCCGGCAGCCCGAGGGGGTGTTCGGGCCGAGCGCCGTGTACGACCACGCCCGCTTCACCTGGTCCGACCACGACTGGAAGGGTCGCGACCTGCGCGGCGCGGTCATCTACGAGCTGCACATCGGGACGTTCACCGCGGAGGGGACGTTCGCCGCGGCCATCGAGAAGCTGCCCCACCTGGTGGAGCTCTGCGTCGACTTCGTGGAGGTCATGCCGGTGGCGCCGGTGCCGGGCGGGCGCAACTGGGGCTACGACGGCGTCGACCTCTACGCCGTCAACGAGACGTACGGCGGGCCCGACGGGCTCAAGTCGTTCGTGGACGCCTGCCACCGGGCGGGCATCGGGGTCATCCTCGACGTCGTCTACAACCACCTCGGGCCGTCGGGGAACTTCCTGCGGCCGTTCGGGCCGTACTTCGCCGGGTTCGAGGGCAGTTTCTGGGGCGAGGCGGTCAACCTCGACGGGCCCGACTCCGATGAGGTGCGGCGTTACTTCCTCGGCAACGCGCTGCAGTGGCTGCGCGACTACCACATCGACGGCCTGCGGCTCGACGCCGTGCACGCGCTGCACGACCGGCGCGCCACGCACCTGCTCGCCGAGCTGGCCGAGGAGGTGGACGCGCTCGCCTGCTCGGTCGGCCGGCCCCTGTCGCTGATCGCCGAGTCCGACCTCAACGACCCACGCATGGTGCGCTCCCTCGACGCCGGCGGCCTCGGCATGACCGCCCAGTGGAACGACGACGTCCACCATGCCCTGCACTGCGCCGTCAGCGGCGAGAGCCACGGCTACTACCGCGACTTCGCCCAGCTCTCGGCGCTGGCCAAGGTGCTGACGCGCGGAGTGGTGCACGACGGCGGCTATTCGAGCTTCCGCTCCCGGGCGCACGGCGCCTCCTTCGCCGGCGTGCCCGGCCACCGGCTGGTCGCCTGCCTGCAGAACCACGACCAGATCGGCAACCGCCCGGCGGGCGACCGGCTGCCGATGCCGGCGCTCAAACTGGGCGCCGGGCTGCTGCTGACCTCGCCGTTCACGCCGATGTTGTTCATGGGGGAGGAGTGGGGGGCGCGCTCGCCGTTCCTGTTCTTCTCCGACCACGTGGAGCCGCACCTGCGGGAGACGGAGGGTGCGCGGCGGCAGCACGAGTTCGACGGGTTCGGATACGTCTGGGAGGCGCCCAACCCGTCCGACGAGGAGTCGTTCCTGCGCTCGAAGCTCGACTGGAGCGAGGTCAAGGAAGAGGCGCACTGGTCGCTGCTGTGCTGGTACCGCGACCTGATCGCCCTGCGCAAGGCGCTGCCCGAACTGTCCGACCCGCGACTGGACCGGGTGCGGGTGGAGCTGGACCCGCTGGGCAAGTGGCTGCTGATGTGGCGCGGCTCGATCGCGGTGACGGTGAACTTCTCCCTGGAGTCCGTGACCCTGCCACTGCCGGCCGGCACGATCCTCCTGGCCTCCGACGACCCCATCACCTCCGACGAAATCGGCCTCCGCCTCCCCGCCCAGTCGCTGGCCATCACCC
>NZ_POUD01000302.1 GCF_003236395.1 Nonomuraea aridisoli
GGCTGGGCGTGTACTTCGCGAGAGTGGGGTGGGATCAGGCGGACAAAGCGGCCAGTGTGGTGGCGGCGTTGATCGCCGTGGCCGGGTTCGCGATGACGCTGTACTCGCTGAACGCCTCCTCAGGCGGAGGCCGGCGGGTGTCGCAGCGGGCCGAGGCGTCCGGCCGTGGCCGGGTCACCCAGGTCGCCGGCGGTCTGAACGCCGCCGCCGAGGGCGGCACAGCAGCGGGTCAGGTGGTGCAGCGCGCGACGGTGTCCGACGACGCGGAGGTGACCCAGGTGGGCGGGGACCAGGGCCCGCCCGCCCAGCGGTGACCGCCGGCGAGGCGCCGGACCGGCTCTCCCAGTACGCGACGGCCTCCGGTCATGGGCGGATCTACCAGGCCGGCCGGGATCAGTACATCTATGTCGGCGACAGATCCGAGCCGCGCGTCGTGGTGTCGTTGCCGCCTCCTCCGGCTCGTCTGGTCGGCCGTGAGGGCAAGGTCGACGGCCTGCTGGACCTGCTCGCCCCCGGCGACCGTGGAGTCCCTTCGATCGTGGTGTCGGCGGTGCACGGGCTGGGCGGCATCGGCAAGACCGCACTCGCCGTGCACGCCGCCCACGAGGCGGTCGGACGCGGCTGGTTCCGAGGCGGGGCGCTGTTCGTCTCCATGCGCGGCTACGACCCCGCCGGGCCGATGACCGGCGCCCAGGCGGTGGAGGAGGTGCTGCGGGCCCTGCTCGGCGGGCAGCAGTTACCGGCCACGCCGGAGGAGCAAGCGGTGCTGTACCGATCGGAGCTCACCCGGCGGGCTCAGAGCGGACAGCGGGTGCTGGTCGTCGCCGACGACGTGTCCTCGCCCGGGCAGGTGCTCCCGCTGATCCCCGCACACGGCGCGCACCGCCTGCTGGTCACCTCCCGCGACACCCTCGCCTCCCCCGCGCTGGGAGCCCGCCTGGTGGACCTGCGGGAGCTCGACCCCGGCGCCGGCGCCCACCTCATCGCCGACGTCCTGACCCGCGCCCGCCCCGAAGACCCGCGACCCACCCGCGAGATCGACGCCTTGGCGCAGGTCGCCGAACACTGCGGCCGGCTGCCGCTGGCGTTGCAGATCGCCGCCGCCATGCTGGTCCGCGACCCCGGCCTGCCGATCGCCGCGCTGGCGGCCGGCCTGGCCGATGAGCGGACCCGGCTGGACCGGCTCCACCACGACGATGGCGGCGACCGATCACTGGCGGTGCGCGCGACGTTCGAGTTGTCCTACCGGCGTCTGCCGGCCGACCGGCGGCGACTGTTCCGGCTGCTGTCGCTCAACCCCGGTCCGGACGTCTCCACCGAAGCCGCCGCCGCGCTCGCCGGCGCGCCGGCCGACGGGACGCGGCCGGCGCTGGCCGCCCTGGCGGGTGCGGGCCTGCTGGTCGAGTGGCCGGCCGGAGCGGGGCGCTGGCGGATGCACGACCTGCTCGCCGTCTACGCGACCGATCTGGCCCGCGACGATGACGCCGGCCTGCGGGAGGACGCCGTCGCACGATTGCTGGAGCACTACCGGGCGACCGCGAGCGCCGCCGGCGTGCATTTCGGCGCGTTGCCCGGTCAGCCGGTTCCCGCCCGGTTCTCAAGCCGTGATGAGGCACTGGCCTGGCTGGAGGCCGAACGCCTCAACCTCACCGCGGCGGTGTCGCTGGCCGTCACCGCCCATCCGGACATCGTCCTCCCCATGGCCGACGCCCTCGCCGGCTTCCTGGACCGGCGCCACCACATCGACGATGCCCTCACCATCGCCCGGCATGTCCTCGCCACCGCTCAGGAGGCCGGCGACCGCTACGGCGAAGCCACTGCGCTGAACCACATCGGCATCGCCCTGCGGCGAACACGCCGGTTCGACGAGGCCGCCGAAGCCGGCATCCAGGCCGCCCTCATCTTCCAGGAGCTCGGCGAGCACCGCGACGTGGGCAAGGCGTGGACGAATCTCGGCCTCGTCCGGCGGGAAACGGGCCGGTTTCAGGACGCCATCGACGCCCACATCGAAGCCGTCGTCATCTTCCAGGAGACCGGCGACCGCCAGAGCGAAGGCGGTGCGGTGGACAACCTCGGCGCCGCCCTGCGGGAGGCACGCCGGCTCAAGGAGGCCGCCGGCGCCCACGCCATGGCCGCCGCCATCTTCCGGGAGACCGGCGACCGTCACGGCGAGGGCGTGGCGCTGAACAACCTCTCCATCGTCTGGCGGGAAACAGGCCGAGTGAAGAAGGCCCTCGACGCCTGCACCCGCGCCGCCGCCCTCTACCAAGAGACCGGCGACCGTCACGGCGAAGCCAGCGCACTCAGCAACCTCGGCCTCACCCTGCATGACCTGCGCCGGTTCGAGGAGGCCCTCGACGCCTGCACCCGCGCCGCCGCCCTCTACCAAGAGACCGGCGACCGTCACGGCGAAGCCATAGCGCTGAACAACCTCGGCCTCACCCTGCGGAAGATGCGCCGCTTCGAGGCGGCCATCGACGCCTGCGCCCGCGCCGCCGCCCTCTTCCAGAAGACCGGCGACCTCCACAACGAAGGCATAGCGCTGGACAACCTCGACCTTGCCCAACGGCGTGCGCGGAGGAGACGTCGGTGGCGGACGGTCGTGCAGGGCAAGCCGGCGAACTGACCGCCCTTCCCGCCGCGCGTCGTCCGGCCCGGGGTCAGCGCCTGGAGAACCAGCGGCGTCTGCGGGGGGCGGGCCGCACCGTGGCCACGGTCACGTCGCTCAGCTCCGCGACCGTGCCGGACTCGACGGCGGCCAGCGCCGTGAGGACGTCGCCCTCGATCACGAACTGCACCGGGCCGGCCACGTCCACGACGACCGCGGCGGCCTGCTCCTGGACGGCGGCCTGGCACACCTGGAGGGTGGTGGCCTGGATGGGGCGGGCGTCGGGGCGCCACCTCTTCAGCGGGTCGGTGCCGGTGAAGGCGAGCACGGCCTGCCTGCCGTCCTGGCCGACGAGCTTGGGGAGCGCCATCTCGCTCTCCTTCTCCTGCTTCAGCCCGTGCGCGCCGACCTCCGTCTCGGTCAGCAGAGCGACGACGGGGACGAGCAGGCGGGCGCCGCTGAGGGCGTTCAGGACCTCGGCGGGGCCGGCCGTACCGGACCGGTAGGCGGCCAGGACGGCGGCCACCGCGGGCGCGGTGGAGCCGTCGTCGTTCGGGTCGAGGGGTTGCGGGATGGTCGGCACAGTCACCGAGGGTACCCGCGCAGGGGCTCGGTTCTCCGGCACGGGTGGGCGCTAGCCCAGGTCGGCGATGGCGGCCACCGGGCCGCCGCCGGAGGGGCCCTGGTGGACGGCGGCGACCGACACGAAGACGGCCGGGTCGCCGGTGACCGAGGCGGCCACGCCGCCCACCGCGGCCTTGATCTGGCGGTGCCAGTGGACGTCGGAGTCGTCCAGCATGATGTTGCGCCGCCCGCGCACCCGCCCCGACGGGTCGGCCTCGCACTTCATGAAGACGTTCACCAGCCGTCCCCCGAGGTCGGACGGGTGGGGCCGCTCGGGCAGCGGCAGGCCGGAGTCGCGGATGGCCGCCCAGATGCCGTCGGCGTCGAGGGCGTCCTTCATGACGCTGTGGCCGATGCGGTAGCGGCCGCCGATGCCGCGCACGTTCCCCACGAGCACGATCTGCGCCCGGTCCAGCTCCACCCCGGAGGAACAGGAGGCGACGGACGAGTACAACGACAGGTCCTTGTGGATCTGGTCGGCGCGCGGCATCTCGATCTCGCCGAGGGCCACGGCGATGCCGAGGGCGGTCGTGGAGTTGGACAGGTCCATCGAGGGCCCCGTCTCCTCGATGGCGGTGTCGTGGCCGCGCCGCCTGGCGTCGGTGATGGTGGCCAGCGTCAGCAGCGGCGTCTTGGTCTGGACGTAGTGCACGTCGCGCGGGTCGTCGATGCCGGCGATCTTCATGGCCTCGCGCACGCCGGCGGCGACCTTCTCCACCATGGCGGGGCGGCCGATGTCCTCCGGCAGGATGACCTCGCTCATGGCCACCCCGACCGACAGGCGCGGCTCGTCGGTGGCGGCGTCGGAGGAGGTGGCGTCGGTGGTGGTGGCGTCGGTGGTGGTGGCGTCGGTGGTGGTGGCGTCGGTGGTGGCGAAGATGGTGGCGTGCGGGCTGAGGATGCCGTCGGTGCCGCCCGACCACACCAGCGGCACGCTCTCCGGCGCCGGGTGCCCGTGCTCGGCGAGCACCTCGCGGAAGGCGCGGTCGGCGAGGATGCGCGTGTAGTCGTTCACGCCGCCGTTGCCCTCGGTCTTGCCGATGACGGCCAGCACCCGCTCGGCCTCGATCACGCCGTCGGCGATGAGCCGCGACAGCCCGGAGGCGTCGGTGACGCTCTCGATGGGAACCTTGCGCACTTCGATCGGGTCCGGCATGCCACGCCCCTTCTCATGTAACCGCTCTCCCCTGCCGCCGCCGGCGACGTTAGTGCAGCCGGCCGGCGGTGTTCACGGTCAATGTGTGCCCATGAAGGCCGCCGATGATGTCAACCTGCGCTCACCGCCCGCGGCGGTAGGGTCGCGGACGTGATTCGCGAAGCGCTGCTCGACGGCATCAGGCTGGTCTACCGGGAGGAGGGCGACCCGGCCGCTCCCCCGCTGCTGCTGGTGCACGGCCGTACCGCCGACCACAACGACTGGAACGGCGTCACCCAGCACCTCGCGGCGCGCCACCACGTGGTCGTGCCGGATCTGCGGGGGCACGGGCGCAGCGACCGGCCGGGGACGTACGCGCTGCCGGAGATGGCCGCCGATCTCGTCGCGCTGCTCGACCACGTGGGCGCCGCCCGTGCCACGGTCGTCGGCCACTCGCTCGGCGGCGTGCTGTCCTGCCTGGTCGCGGGCGGCCATCCGGACCGGGTCGAGCGGCTGGTGCTGGAGGACGTGCCGGCGCTGCCCCTGCGCGACCGCGCGCCCGTCGTGGAGGACGGGTCCACGGGGTTCGACTGGCGGATGGTCCACGAGACCGAGCGGCAGTTCCTGCACCCGGATCCCGCCTGGCGGGCGGCGCTGGGGTCGATCACGATGCCGACGCTGGTGTTGTCGGGCGGGGCGGCGAGCCCGTTCGACGCGGGAGAGACGGCGGCGCTGATCCCGGGCGCGAAGCTGGTCACCATCGAGGCGGGCCATCTGATCCACGTCGGCGCCCGCAAGGAGTTCCTCCGCGTGGTGGACGCGTTCCTGAGGGCCTGAACGCGCGGGCGTGACGGCGGGTGGCCGGGGTAGGTGCCGCGTGACATGCAGCTACACCAGCGGCTGACCAGGCTGAGGGCGATGGCGCCCCCGATCGTCCAGTGCGCCGTCGCCGCCGGGCTCGCCTGGATGGTCGCCACGGAGGCCGTCGGGCACAGCCGGCCGTTCTTCGCCCCCATCGCGGTGGTGATCTGCATCGGCGTGGGTCTCGGGCAGCGGCTGCGGCGGGCGGCCGAGCTGGTCGTCGGGGTCAGCCTGGGCATCGGCGTGGGCGACCTGCTGGTGTCGTGGATCGGCACGGGCGCCTGGCAGATCATGCTGGTGGTGGCGCTGGCCATGGCGGTGGCGGTGTTCATCGACCGCGGCACCGTGATCGTGCTGCAGTCGGCGTCGTCGGCGGTGCTGGTCGCCACCCTGCTGCCGCCGAGCGGCACCGGCGGGCTGGACCGGATGGTGGACGCCCTGATCGGCGGCCTCATGGGGCTGGCCGCGGTGGCGCTGCTGCCGGCGAGCCCGTCGCGGCTGGTCACCCGGCACGCGGCGGCGCTCTTCGGCTCGCTGGCGGACGTGCTGCGCTCGACCGCGGAGGCGATCGACCGCTGCGACCCGGCCATGGCCGCGGCGGCGTTGCAGGCCGCACGGGGCACGCAGGCGCACGTGGACGAGTTCCGCCAGGCGCTCGACACCAGCCTTGAGATCGCCAGGCTCTCCCCGATGCACCGGCGCCAGCGCTCCCGTCCGGCGGAGTACGAGACGGCGGCCGACCCCCTCGACCACGCCCTGCGCAACGCCAGGTTGCTGGCCAGGCGGGCCATGGTGGCGCTCGACGACGGCGACCGGCTGCCGCCCTGGTTCCCCGGGACGCTGCGCGAGCTGGCCGAGGCGACGCTGCTGCTGCGCGACGAGCTGGCCGAGGGCCACGAGCCGCGGAGAACCGGCGCGGCGGTGCGGGCGGCGGCCTCCCGGCTGGGGACCGAACGGTGGGGGTTCTCCGCGGACGTGATGAACGCGCAGCTCCGGTCGATCACCGTGGACCTGCTGCAGGCCACGGGCGCCGATCGGGAGGACGCGCTGTCCGCCCTGCCGCCGCTCGACCCCTCCTGACAAAAAGGGGCAAACGTGACCCCAATGTCATAAAGATCCGCCATCGTGGAGGGGTGCGAACCCGGCTCAACGATCTCGTCAAGGAGCGGCTGGGCACGTTCGGCCTCATCGCGCCCTCGATCGCGCAGTGCGCGGTCGGCGCGGCCATCGCCTGGGTGGTCGCCATCGAGCTGCTCGGCCACCCGCGGCCGTTCTTCGCCCCCATCTCCGTGCTGATCTGCGTCGGCGTGGGCCTGGGGCAGCGGCTGCGGCGGGTGGTCGAGCTGGTCGTCGGGGTCAGCCTCGGCGTGGGAGTGGGCGACCTGCTGGTGTCGTGGATCGGCTCGGGCGCCTGGCAGCTCGCCCTGGTGGTCGGGCTCGCCATGACCGTGGCAGTGCTGCTCAACAGCGGGGCGTTGTTCGTCGCGCAGGCCGGGTCGTCGGCGGTGCTGGTGGCGACCCTGGTGCCCACCGAGGGGGCGGGCGGCCTGGACCGGATGGCGGACGCGCTCACCGGCGGCGTCATCGGGATCGCCGCGGTGGCGCTGCTGCCCGCGAGCCCGTTCGCGATCGCGGCCAAGCACCTGTCGGCGGTGCTCGACGCGCTGTCCACGGTGCTGGAGCAGGCGGCCCAGGCCATCGAGCGCAGGGACGCGGACCTGGCGGCCGAGGCGCTGGAGGAGGCGCGTACGACGCAGACCGCCGTCGAGGAGTTCGGGGCGGCGCTGCAGACCAGCAAGGAGATCACCATGATCTCGCCGCTGCACTGGCACCGGCGGGCCCGCCTGTCCCGCCACGAGACCGCGGCCGTGCCCGTGGACCTGGCGCTGCGCAACGCGCGGGTGCTGGCCAGGCGGACGCTGTCGTCGCTGGGCGAGGCGAGCCCGCCCCCGGCCGCGCTGGCCGAGGCGATGCGCGAGGTGTCGGAGGCGGCGCTGCTGCTGCAGCTGGAGCTGGGGGCCGGGCGTGAACCGACGCTCGCGCGGCAGGCGCTGCTCGCGGTGGCCGCCCGGGAACGGCCCCGGGAGCTGGGCTTCTCGGCGCACGTGATCATCGCGCAGCTGCGCTCGGTGGTGGTGGACCTGCTGCAGGCCACGGGCATGGACCACGTGGAGGCCACGGCGGCGCTGACCCCGCTGGACGAGCCCGCCCGCCGGGACTGAGCGCGGTCAGGACGGCACGAACGTCCGCAGCACGTCGGCGCTCTCGTCGAGCTCGGCCGGTTTGCCGGAGGCGACGGCGACGACGAGGTCGTAGGCCGAGTCGTCGTCGGTATCGAGCTCTACACCGTTGAACCGCAGGAAGACGTCGGTCGTCAGCCACGACAACCGCTTGTTGCCGTCGATCAGCGGATGGCTGACCGCCAGCGACTGCAGCAGGGCGGCGGCCTTCGTGATCAGGTCGGGATAGGCGTCGTGACCGAACATGGCGGAGCTCGGCCGGTGCACGGCCGAGTCGAGCCCCCTCATGGTAGGCGGGACGTGGCATCACGACGATGCCATGACCCTGCGTTTATCCTTCGCCACCCTCCGTTCAGGACGACAGGCGCTTGAGGCGGGTGACGGCCTCGTCGATGACCTCGTCCTTCTTGCAGAACGCGAAGCGCACGTAGGATCGGCCGCGCTCGGGGCGTTCGTAGAAGACCTGGGTCGGGATGGCGACGACGCCGGCCAGCTCGGGCAGGCGGCGGGTGAGCTCCAGGCCGTCGGAGAAGCCGAGCGGCCGGATGTCGGTCTGCACGAAGTACGTCCCCGACGGCCGCAGCACCTCGAAACCGGCCGCCGACAGGCCCTCCATCAGCCGGTCGCGCTTGTCCTGGAGAGACGCCGCCAGGGCGCCGACCCACTCCAGCTCGTGCCGCAGCCCGTACGCGACCGCGAGCTGCCAGGGCGCGCTCGCCGTGAACGTGAGGAACTGCTTGACCGTCTGCACCGCCGTGACCAGGGCGGGAGGGGCGCACACCCAGCCGGTCTTCCAGCCGGTGACGGAGAACGTCTTGCCCGCCGAGGAGATCATCACGGTGCGCTCGCGCATGCCGGGCAGCGTGGCGAGCGGGATGTGCTCGACCCCGTCGAAGGTGAGGTGCTCGTACACCTCGTCGGTGACGGCGATCAGGTCGTGCTCCTGGCACAGCTCGGCGATGGCGGTCAGCTCGGCGCGGGTGAACACCGTGCCGGTCGGGTTGTGCGGGGAGTTGACCAGGACGACCCGGGTGCGCGGCGTGATCGCGGCGCGCAGCTCGCCGGGGTCGAACGTGAAGCGGCCCTGCGACGGGCGGAGCGTCACGGGCACCAGCCGGGCCTGGGCGAGCGCGACGGAGGCGGCGTAGGAGTCGTAGAAGGGCTCGAACGCGATGACCTCGTCGCCGGGCTCGCACAGCGCCAGCACGCTCGCCGCCACGGCCTCCGTGGCGCCGACCGTGATCAGCACCTCGCCCACCGGGTCGTAGGCCAGGCCGTAGTGGGCCGCCCGGTGCTCCGAGACCGCCTGCCGCAGCTCCAGCACGCCGGGCCCGGGAGGATACTGGTTGCCGCCCGCGGCGATGGCCTGCACCGCGCGGTCGAGCATGGCGGCCGGGCCGTCGGTGTCGGGGAAGCCCTGGCCGAGGTTGATCGACCCGGTCTGCACGGCCAGCGCGCTCATCTCCGCGAAGATCGTCGTGCCGAAGACGCGCATCCTGCTCACAAGTGGTTCGGTCACGCCCCCAGACTATTAGTCTCGTGCCGTGATCCTCCGGGCCGTGCTCGCCGTCGCCCTGTCCGCGCCGCCCGTCACGGTGCCACCCGTAACAGTGCCACCCGTAACAGTGCCACCCGTAACAGTGCCACCCGGCATGGGGACGAGCGCCTGCCCGGTCGCGGTGCCGTCGCGTACGACGTGCGGGTTTCTGGAGGTGCCGGAGCGGCGCGACGCGCCCGGACGGACGATCAGGGTCGGTTACGCCGTGCGCGAGGCCCCCGTCGCCGGCCGCAGGCCCGATCCGGTGGTGTTCATGGCCGGCGGGCCTGGCACCGCGTCGATGCCGTCGATGGGCGTGCTGGGCCGGATGTTCCCCGACCGCGACGTGATCGCGGTCGAGCGGCGCGGCGGCCGGCACTCCCGTCCCTCGCTGGGCTGCCCGGAGATCGCTCAGGCTCTGCTCGGGCGGTTGCGGGGGGCGGGCGCCAACGTCGCGGACGCCGCCCTGCGGTGCCGGGCGCGACTCGCGGAGCAGGATGTCGACCTGCGGGGGTACACCACCGGCGAGATCGCGGCCGATGTGGTCGCGTTGCGCAGGAAGCTCGGGTACGTCTCGTGGAACCTGTTCGGCGTCGGCCACTCCGCCACGGTGATGGCGCGGGCGGCGGCGGCCGACCCGGACGGGGTGCGGTCGGTGGTGCTGGACTCGTTCACGCCCGAGCAGGCCGGCGACGCCGGGCGGGGCCTGGCCGACGCGCTGGCGCGGCTGGGGGTGCGGGAGCGCTTCGAGACCGTGACGGCGCGGCTGAACCGGTCGCCCGCCGCCGTTCCGGCGGCCGATCCGCTGCTCGGCCGGGCGTACACGGCGCGGATGGGCGGTGACGACGTGGCCGCGGCGCTGGCGTGGTCCTTGCGCGGGGGCGAGGCGGCGGCCGTGCCGGCGTTGCTGGACGCCCTGGCCGAGGGGCGCACGGAGCCGCTGGGGCCGCTGGCCGACGCCGTGGGCGAGGGGCTGATGGCGCGGGAACCGGGGCTGTATCACGCGGTGCGGTGCCAGGACGGCGCTCCGCCCGGACTTTTCACCATAAATCCAGAAAAAGCGGTGTGTGAGGCGTGGCGGCTGCCCGTGTCCGCCCCCGCGCCCGCCGTTCCCCGGGCTCCCGTGTACGTCCTCGCGGGCCGGTACGACCCCGTCAGCCCGCCCGCCACCGCGCGTCAGGCCGCTGAAGCGTTCCCCCGTGGGCGTTTCCAGGAGTTCCCCGGCCTCGCCCACACCGTCTTCGAGGCGAGCGCCTGCGCCCGGCGGGCGATCGCCGCGTTCGTCCGCGACCCGGACGGGCACCCGGACGGGTACTCGGACGGGCACTCGGACTGGCACCCGGTCACGCCGTGCCGGGAGGCCCGGCCGCTCGGCGAGCTGCACGTGACCGCGGCGCCGTACCGGATCTCGCGGGCGCCGTGGCTGGCCGCGCCGCTCGCCGTCTTCGCGCTCGCGTCGCTGGCGCAGCTGGCCGCCGGG
>NZ_POUD01000303.1 GCF_003236395.1 Nonomuraea aridisoli
CCGCCACCCTCGCCGACCACCTAGGGACGTACGCCAAGGCAGGCGCGACAGAGTTTCACCTGTATCACGCCGGCCTTGCTTCCCCCCGACGCCTGACAGCCCTCTCCCAAGCCCTTCACCTCCACGCGAGAGGAACCACGGCGCCCTGACCGATAAAGACCTCTCCCGAAGCCGGAAACAGATCCCTCGAAGAAGGGTCTCTGAGCGCTCCCTCCAGACCGAAGCACCGATACGTCTCCCTTCCCGCCACGTGGCCCCAGAGGCGGGAACGATCCGTGCCATCCCGACCGCAACCGAGCCCAAGGAGGGCTCGGTACTAATCCGCTCTGTCAAGTCCCAAGCCGGCCGAACGCTCTCACCGCGGCGCCCAGCTCGCCATAGCGGCCATCCGCACCACCATCGCTGGCGAACTACACCGCCGCCTTCACTCGCCGCGGCACTGAACAATTCGCTGGAGGCCTGAACGACTCGCTGGAGGATTGCAAGCCCCGCCACCAGCCTCCACTATTCCAACCCTCCCTGCGTGCCGCCACTATTCACAGCACATCCCGGTACCCTGCCGTATCCAACGCACGCGTAGGACCATCACTATGTTCAGAAGCAGATTCCAAGCCACCGTGCCACTCGACACCCCAGCAACGCCCACCCACAAGCCCGCGAGCTACCGAAAACGCTGGACCCCACGCCATCCGTGCCCCGGCGAACTGCCGTAACCCTGTATTTCAGCATTCACCAAACCCAATGCCGCTCCCACTCCCGCCTGACCTCAAACCAAGTTCCTAGTCACGCATGCGAGCGCCTCTGAAGAGCCCGGCCGCGTGCCCGCCCCGGCCGACTGCGGAGCATTCGCGCACCGCCTCCATCAACACTCGACCGACCCCTCCTGCGTACAGCACGGATATGAAAGATTCTCCCTATGACTGACGTGCGGATCGTCTTCCGTAAGTACGGTGGCGCATTGCACTGGCATCATCCGGGCCGTCTGCTCGGCGACGACGAGCACGGCGTCTGGGCGGAAGTGCCGGGCGGCACGGTGGCCCGTAAGGGCGCCGACGGCCCACCTGTCACCTGGCACACAACCGTGATCATGCTGTTTCCTCGCAACGCCTGGTGGACCGCTTCATTCAACACACCACCCAACAGGAGCGAGATCTACGTCGACGTCACCACCATTCCGGAATGGAGGGACGACGAGGTGACCATGTACGACCTCGACCTGGACGTGATCCGCATGAGAGACGGACGGCTTATCCTCGACGACGAGGACGAATTCGCCCTCCATCAAGTGCTACTGAATTATCCACCCGATTTCATCATAAAAGCACAGAGAACCGCACTGTGGCTGATGAATGCAGCGGGAGAGAGAAAAGGCCCATTCGGTGGCGCGCACTTGGCGTGGCTGTCGAAAGCTACAGGAAAAGTCTGACACGGGAGCCGGAGAGCGGGAGCCCTCGCTGAACACCTTACATCACCCAGCAGCCGACACCAATCCGCTCTCATAAGCCGCAATAACCAACTGGGCCCGATCGCGGGCCTCCAACTTGGCCAGCAAACGAGTGATGTGCGTCTTCACCGTGGCAAGGGTCACCTGCAACTCCGCCGCTATCTCCCCGTTCGAAAGGCCACGCGCGATCAGCACCAGCACTTCCCGCTCCCTCTCGGTGACCCCGTCCAATCCTTTCACCCGGGGTTGCGCGGGAATGCGAGTGAACTCCTCAATAAGCCTGCGCGTCACCGTAGGGGCCAGCAACGCCTCACCGCTCGCGACCACCCGAATGGCGGCAAGCAGATCAGCCGGCGGCGTATCTTTCAGCAGGAACCCGCTGGCGCCTGCCCGAAGTGCATCATAAACGTACGCATCAAGATCGAACATCGTCACGACAAGGACCCGAGCGACATCCCGGATCCGCCGAGTAGCCTCAATGCCATCCATTTCCGGCATTCGTACATCCATAAGCACCACATCCGGCCGCTGCTCCAACACAACGGAAACGGCCTCGACGCCGGTCCCCGCCTCACCCACCACCTCCAGGTCGGGCTCGGAGTCGACCAGCACCTTGAAACTCCCCCTCAGCAATGCCTGATCATCGGCCACGACCACCCGAATCACGACACCTCCTGATAGGGCAATGTCGCGAAGACCCGGAATCCATGTCCGGGGAGACTCCCGGCTTCGAACATGCCGCCATACATCATGACCCGCTCCCGCATCCCGATCAGGCCATGCCCGGTGCCGTCAGCGGCCGGCGACCGCCTCCCCCGCCCGTCATCGACGACCTCGATCCTGACCTGTTTCCCGTCGGCCACGACCGATACCCGGCAGCGCGCAGGCACGGCGTGCTTGGCCACGTTGGTGAGCGCCTCCTGCACGATGCGATAGACCGACAGCCCCAAACCGTCGTGCAGCCCGCCCCACTCCCCGCTCTCGGCCCGGCCCGCACGGTGACCGGCTTCGACGCTGAGCTCGAGCTCCACCTCGACCCCCGCCTGCCTGGCCCGCTCGACCAGCTCCTGAATCCCCGCCAGGCCGGGCGCGGGAACGAGGTCAGGAGCCGCCGTGGACCTGAGCACGCCGAGCAGGTTACGCATCTCGACCAGGGCACTCCTGCTCGCGGTCTCGATGACGCGCAGGGCGTGGTGAGCCTCCTCCGGTTTGGTCGCCATGACGTGGTTGGCGACCCCGGCCTTGACGGCGATCAGCCCCACGCTGTGCGTGACCACGTCGTGCAGCTCACGGGCGATGCGTAACCGCTCCTCGGCCACCGCCTGCGCCGCCAACCGTTCGGCCTCACGGGCGGCATAGAACCTGCGCTCCCGCACGGCCCGACCGACCGTCCAGGCTCCGCCCAGCGCCGCGATGCCGAGAAGCGGCTGGTCGATGTGGAGCAGCCAGTCAGGGGCACTGTCCCGGGGCGTGCCCGCCACCGTCAGGGTCAGGACGGTGCTGAGGCTCACCACGCCGATGGCCGACGTCGGGACCGCGGGGCCGAGCCTGTCGGACAGCGCGACGATGTAAAGGGCGTACGCGGGCGCGACGTAGGCGAAACCCACGGCGCCGGTCACCGCGGCGAAGACGGCGAACACGAGCGTCAAGCAGAAGATGGGCAGCGGCCACAGGCGGCGCGCGGCCAGCGGCAGGCCCAGCCCGAGCGGGAGTGCGAGCCGCACCCACGGGGGCAGCGCCGTGGCGTGGACGGTCACGGTGAGGAACACGAACGCCAGGCACACCCCTGCCACCGCGTCCAGCATGACAAGCTGACGACGGCTCAAGGGCCTGGCGAAGAAGGGGTACGTGTCGGCCACGTGTTGAACCGTAGCCGCTGAGGTCGAGCTCGCACGTCAACCCAGGGTCTGACCTTGAAGTTCGAACCGTGGTCCGACGTGCCGGCGACCCGCCGCCCGGCATCCTCTACGGCGTGATCGAACTCCACCACCTCACGAAGTCCTACGGCAGCACACTCGCGGTGGACGACCTGTCCTTCAAGGTCGAGCCCGGCCATGTGACCGGTTTCCTCGGGCCCAACGGCGCGGGCAAGTCCACGACGTTGCGCCTGATCCTCGGTCTCGACGCGCCGACTTCCGGCCAGGCGCTGGTCAACGGGCGCCGATACACCTCGCTCCGCAGACCGATGCGTGAGGTCGGCGCGCTCCTCGACGCAGGCGCGGTCCACGGCGGACGCAGCGCCTACGACCATCTGCTCTGCCTGGCCCGCAGCAACGACATCGGCCCGCGACGCGTCTCCGAGGTGCTCGACCAGGCGGGGCTGGCCGGCGTGGCGCGCAAGCGGGTGGGCGGTTTCTCCCTCGGCATGAGACAGCGGCTCGGCATCGCCGCCGCGCTGCTCGGCGATCCTGGTGTGCTGATGTTCGACGAGCCGGTCAACGGCCTCGATCCCGACGGCGTGCGGTGGATCCGCGAGCTCATGCGCTCACTCGCCGCGCAGGGGCGGGCGATCCTGCTCTCCAGCCATCTCATGAGCGAGATGGCTCTCACCGCCGACCGCATCGTCATCGTCGGCTGCGGCAGGCTCGTCGCCGAGGCGACGGTGACGGAGCTGACGACCCGCTATCCCTCGCTCGAAGACGCCTATCTGGCGCTGACCTCCGGCAGCGTCCAGTACGGAGGCGCCCGATGAAGGCGGTCGTTTCCTCCGAATGGCTCAAACTGCGCTCGGTGACGTCCACCTATCACGCGCTGGCGACGGCGGCTCTGCCCATTGTCCTCGGCATCGTGTGGACGGTCTACGTGACCGGCCTCGCCGACGAGCGCGGCAGCGTGCGCGCCGCCGCTCCCGAGCAGGGGTTCCTGCCGCTCCTCCAGACGAGCCTGGCCGTGCTCGGAGTGCTCGCCATCACGTCCGAGTACGCCACCGGCACCATCCGCACCAGCCTGGTCGCCGTCCCGAAGCGCGGGGCCTTACTCCTGGCCAAGAGCGGCGTCGTCGGTCTGACCACGTTCCTGGCGGCCCATGTGATCCTCTTCGTCACCTACGCGACCAGCCGCCTGATAGCAGGTGATCACCACCTGGGCTTCAACGAGGCGTCGTTCGCCGACGAGGTGCCGATGCTGCTTGCTTCGGGGCTGTCGGCGACCGCGCTCGCGTTGGTGGGGCTCGGTCTCGGCGCCCTGATCAGATCGACGGCGGGAGCCATCGTGTCGGTCGTCGCCCTGCTCTTCGTGCTGCCCGGCATCGCCATCTACCTTCCGCCGCCCTGGAACACCCGCGTAGCGACGCTTCTCCTGCCCAACCTCGTTCCGCAGATCGCGGAGGAACGTCTCTCATCCCGCCTGGGTGACGGGTTCCTCCCGCCATGGGCCGCCCTGACTCTTCTGCTCGCCTACCCCTTGGTCACCCTCGCCATCGGCTATTACGCCCTCAAGCGGAGAGACGCATGACCTCGCCCGCCGACACCCACCACAAGCCGACCGGAAACCCTCTCGCCTCCGCGCTGGCGCATCGAAAGAGAGCGCGCGCGTCCATGGGCGCGCGCACGACCCCGACGCCATCGCGCCCGGCGATGAGCACACACGCTGCCCTGTTCACGCCCCGAGCCGATGCGGAAGCGATGTCTCGCTGCGCCGAACGGATGTCCACATGAGCGTTCTCACCAGCGAATGGCTGAAAATCCGCTCGGTGCGCTCCACCCACCTGATCCTCGGCCTCGGTCTTGGCACCGTCCTACTGGGCTTCGCGCTCGCGGTGATGGCAGCCGGCATGTACGACGCCGCTCCGCCTGAGAAGCAGCCGGGCGCCCGGGTCGCGAACCTGGAGGAAGTGCTGGTCATCGTGCCCCAGCTCTGTCTGGGCATCCTCGGCACGCTGGCGATCACGTCGGAATACGCCACCGGACTGATCAGGACGAGCGCCACCATCGTCCCCCGTCGCTGGCCGATCCTCGCAGCCAAAGCGGCGATCGTGGGCGCGCTGGGCCTGGCCGTCGGTCTGCTGACGACGTTCGGCACCTACGTCGTGACCCGCGGGGTGCTAGGCGATCGCTTCTCCGGGGCCTATGCCGGCGCCTTCACCGACCGGTTGCCGCTCCTGATCGCACTCGGCCTCACCGTGCCGACGTTCGCGCTGCTCGGCCTGGGGCTGGGCGCGCTGCTGCGCTCCAGTGCCGGGGCGATCGCCATCATCGTCGGCCTCGTCTATGTGATCCCCATGGTCATCGGCAACATTCCAGAGCCCTGGAGCGAACGTCTCGGCTCCGTGATGATCGGCGCCCTCCCCCGCCAGCTCATCGGCGGCAGCAACGCCTCTTCGGTGTACGGCTCGCTCCTGCCGCCGGCGCTGGCAGCCGCGTGCCTGGTCGCCTACGCGGCCGTTCCGCTGCTTGCCGCCACGTGGCTGATCCGCCGAAAGGACATCTGACCGACGTGCGCACACCGCAGCCCAGCACCGAAAGACAGTCCGGCCCCACAGCAATCGGGGGCCGAATGTCCGGTCTTCCTCGGGTACGGCAGGCTGAGCCGCCTGCCGTACCGTCTGGAGGGTCAGACCTCGAGCACCACCGGGATGATCATGGGTCGGCGGCGGTAGGTGTCGCTGACCCAGCGGCCCACCGTACGACGCACCACCCGGCGGATCTCCTGCATGTCCACCACGCCGTCCGCGGCCTTCTCCTCAAGGGCTCGCTGGATCTGCGGGATGAACTCGTCGAACTGCTGGGGATCGATGCCCGATCCGCGCGCGTGGATCTCGGGACCGGCGGTGAGCTTGCCGGTGCTGGAGTCCACGACGACGACCACGGAGATGAACCCCTCGTCGCCGAGGATCCTGCGGTCCTTCAGCGAAGTGTCGGTGATCTCGCCGACCGACGAGCCGTCCACGTAGACGTATCCGGCGTGTACGGCGCCGACGATCTTCGCCCGGCCGTCGACCAGGTCCACCACGACGCCGTCTTCGGCGATCACGATGTGGTCCTCGGGCACGCCGGTGAGGGCTGCGAGCTTGGCGTGCGCGCGCAAGTGGCGCCACTCGCCGTGCACCGGCATGAAGTTCGACGGCCGGGTCAGGTTCAGGACGTACAGGAGCTCGCCCGCGGCCGCGTGACCGGAAACGTGCACCTTGGCGTTGCCCTTGTGCACGACCCGGGCGCCCCACCTGGTGAGCCCGTTGATGACCTTGTTGACCGCCGTCTCGTTCCCCGGCACCAGCGACGACGCCAGCAGCACGGTGTCGCCTTCGGCGATGCGGATCGGATGGTCGCGGTTGGCCATCCTGGACAGCGCCGCCATCGGCTCGCCCTGCGAACCGGTGCAGACGAGCACCACGTCCTTCGGCGGCCATTCCTCGATGTCGCGCGAGTCGACGATCAGGTCCGGCGGCACCTTCAGATACCCCAGGTCCCTGGCCACGCCCATGTTACGGACCATGGAACGCCCGACCAGCGCCACCTTGCGGCCATGCCGGGCGGCGGCGTCCATGACCTGCTGGATGCGGTGTACGTGCGAGGCGAAACTCGCCACGATGACCCGCTGCTCGGAGGTGCGGATCACCTCGTCGATGACCGGCCCGATCTCCCGCTCGCTGGTGACGAAGCCCGGCACCTCGGCGTTGGTGGAGTCGGACATCAGCAGGTCGACGCCCTCCGTGCCGAGCCGAGCGAACCCGCCCAGGTCGGTGAGACGGCCGTCGCTCGGCAACTGGTCCATCCGGAAGTCGCCGGTGTGCAGCACGATGCCCGCCGGGGTCCTGATGGCCACGGCGAGCGCGTCGGGGATCGAGTGGTTGACGGCGAGGAACTCGCAGTCGAACGGCCCGAAGCTGTGCCGCTCTCCCTCGACGACCTCGTGTTTGGTCGGCTGGATCCTGTGCTCGGTGAGCTTGGCCTCGATCAGGGCAAGCGTGAGTTTGGAGCCGATGAGCGGAATGTCGCGCCGCTCACGCAGAAGGTACGGCACCGCCCCGATGTGGTCCTCGTGGGCGTGCGTCAGGACCACGGCTTCGACGTCGTCGAGCCGGTCCCGGATGTATTCGAAGTCGGGCAGGATGAGGTCGACGCCCGGCTGGTCGGGCTCGGGGAACAACACCCCGCAATCGACGATCAGCAGGCGACCCTCATATTCGAAGACGGCCATGTTTCTGCCGATCTCCCCCAACCCGCCGAGCGCGACGATGCGCAGGCCGCCTTCAGGCAGCGCGGGTGGGGGGCCAAGCTCAGGATGCGGATGGCTCATGCCTGGCCCCCACGGTCAGATCGTGTTCTCAAAACTCCCGGTTCCTCCCCATTCCTATACGTCTGTCAACTTCACCCCGCCGGCCACCAGGCAAGCACGCAGCTCGGCGATTTGCTTTTCCGTTGCTTCCACGAGCGGCAGCCGTACCGGACCGACCGGCATCCCGACCATGCTCAGAGCGGCCTTCGCCATGATCGCGCCGCCCGCGCGGAGCATGATGCCGTCGACCACGGGCGCCACCTGACTGTGAATCACTCGCGCCTGCTCGACGTCGCCGCTCTTGAACAGGTCGATCATGCGCGCCAGCTCTGCGCCCACCACGTGGCCGACAACGCTGACGAACCCGGCGGCGCCCTGCGACAGCCAGGCCAGGTTGAGGAGGTCGTCGCCCGAGTAGAAGGCGAGATCGGTCGAGATCATCACCTGGCCGGCGGCGAACAGGTCCCCCTTCGCGTCCTTGACGGCCACGATGCGATCGTGCTGCGCCAGGCGGATCAACGTCTCCGTCTTGATCGGTACGCCGCTCCGCCCCGGGATGTCGTAGAGCATCACCGGAAGGTCGGTTGCATCGGCGACAGCGCCGAAGTGCCGATACAGGCCCTCCTGCGGCGGCTTGTTGTAGTAAGGCGTCACCACCAGCAGGCCGTGCGCACCGGCACGGGCCGCCTGTTTCGCGAGCTCGACGCTATGGCGGGTGTCGTTGGTCCCCGCCCCCGCCACAACGGTCGCGCGATCGCCGACCGCTTCGACAACGGCGCTGACGATGCGCTGCTTCTCGTCGTCCGAGGTCGTGGGCGACTCACCGGTCGTCCCGTTGACGATCAAACCGTCGTTACGCTGCTCATCCACCAGATAGGTGGCAAGACGTCGCACAGCCGCATAATCGACCTCACCGTCGGGGGTGAACGGCGTGACCATCGCGGTCAGCATACGGCCGAAGGGTGCGTCGGTGGTTCCTGTTGGCGATGCCATAGTGGGAACGGTACCCGGATTCGGAAATCCATTGGACGCCGCCACCCCGCTTTGCCTGCCTCGTACCGGTTTTTGCCGCCTTTCGCCGGCATCGAGACGGCTGACGTTCCGGTCACAGGCATGCGTTACGTCACAGGGGTCTCAGGGTGTCCTGCGAGATCATCGGTGACAGCGCTCACCTATGAGCCCCGCCGGCCCGTACCCGGGTGAACTGCCTGAGCGTCGCGCCGCGCACGGGGCGAGACCACGCCGCTGGTCGCGGCCGCAGAAAGGCCATCCGATGGGGCCGAACTGCTTCGCCGCCTCCAGTCGACCACTGCGCGCCCATGCGTACGGGGGGCCGGTGACAAACACGTAGGTGCCCGAGGAGACAACGGTGGATGCCGCGCTTTTCGGCAATGTCGGGTTCGTCGCTGATGAATCGTTCGAGCCGGCAGTGGCGGTGCGCATACAAGATAGCCGGGCAGGCCAAATCTTGTGGACGCGAGCTTGGGGAGCAGCAGACGCGAATGCGGCCAACCCGATGCCAGAGCGTGGCATGCGGCCGACGGTCTATCGTGGCCGGTGCGCCCGCAGTGTCACGGCGCGCCGCCGCGAGACTCCAACCAGGGGTGTCACCAGTGCCGCTCGCGCCGACAGCAGACATGGAAGAGGCCGCCGATATGTGCTCGGGGGTACACACATCGACGACCTCTACCGGAGAATCGCTGCACCTTACGTCTGCGTTACAGCGTTTCTCCGATAATTTTCCGCCATTGCAAAGTTGGGGCTCCAGCCGTCATCGATGACGGTCGGTTACCTGCCGAATACGGCAACATGGGGCAACGCCTCACACGAACCCCCAGGGATGGACTAGTGGCCACCTCAGATCCGGTCTACCTGCGCGTCGTCGAAGACATCCGGCGACAGATCACCGACGGCACCCTTCCCCCCGGTGCGCCCATTCCCTCGCGGGCGCAGCTGACCCGCAAGTACCAGGTCGGCGAGACCGCAGCCCGTCACGCGCTACGCGTACTCGCGGGCGAAGGCCTCATCATCGGCCGGGTGGGCTCGGGCCATTACGTCAGGCAACGCCCAGACCTGACACCACTCCACCGCTGGCGATTCCTCGATCACCCTGCCCCGTTCGCCGCCGACCTGCAGTCTCAGGGCAGACGTGTGACGTGGGACTGGCACAGCGAACCGGTCGAAGCGGGTCCTGTCATCGCCAGGCGGCTACGCCTGCCCGAGTCGACCATGCTGACCAGAACGCGCTATGTCTACCGCGGCGACGGCAAACCACTCCAACTCGCCACCTCGTATGAGCTGCGTGAGTTCGCCCCTCACACGGACGACGAACGGCGAAGTGTCGTCGCGAGGCTGTACGCGCACGGCGTAAAGATCACTGAGATCGTCGAAAGCGTACACACCCGTGTTCCTCGCCCGGCGGAGAGTGATGCGCTTGATCTGGCGGCCGGCGTGCACGTCCTGCACGTCGAACGTACGCACTGGGCCGGCGACCGTCCCGTGGAGACGAGCGACATCGTCATCCCGGGCGACCGTTTCCGGGTCATGTACAGCATGCCCGTCTGAACAAGAGAGGCTCCGGGCGAGCGCCTCCTCGCCCGGAACGCTCACGATGCCCTACCACCGGTGCACCTCTGTACGTGCCTCGCCACCACTCGAACCGCCCGGCCCGCCGAACGCTCGCGTTCTATGTCGCAACCGGCACCCCGTCTCTATGCCGCAATAAGCTCAACGGGCCAGTGTCTATGGCGTAACTGGCTCAATAGGCCCCATCCCACACCCGGGCGCAATGGACGCCGGGCAACTCGGCCCTCCAGCGGAACC
>NZ_POUD01000304.1 GCF_003236395.1 Nonomuraea aridisoli
GTACGCCGGGCTGGCGGGGGTGGCCTTCACGGGGCTGGCCGTTCAGTCGGTCGCCGGGCTGGCCGCGAGGAGCGCGACGGCGTCGGCGATCGGCGTCCCGGCCGTGGTGGGGGCGTACACGTGGCTGGTGGGGGTATCGGCTGTGCTGACCACGGTGACGTTGCTGCGACGTCGCACGTGGCCACAGATCACGACATCTGCCATAAGCGGCGCTTTCCTCGTATGGTGGTTCACCTGGTTCCTGTGACGCGCATCCGTGAGCTCGACGCCCTCCGCGGTTTCGCGGTGGGCGGCATCATGCTGGTCAACACCTGGCAGCACACCGACAAGCAGTCTCCGGCCGCGATCGACTGGATCATCGAGGCGCTCTTCCAGAGCCGGTTCTATCCGATCTTCTCCCTGCTGTTCGGCATCAGCTTCATGCTGTTCCTGCGCGGCAACAGCCGCTGGGCGCTGCTGAGCCGGCTGTTCTGGCTCTTCTGCCTCGGCAAGATCCAGCACACCTGGTACGAGGGCGAGGTGCTGACCGACTACGCCTTCTACGGCGCGCTGGTGCTGCTGCCGGCCACGTTCCTGCCCGGCGGCCTGCCGGTGCTGCTGCTGGGTCTGGGGGGCGTGGCGTGGGCGCTGATGGTGGGCGGCGGAGTGCTGCTGATCCCCGGGCTGTTCCTGGTCGGCATGGGGTTGTGGCGGCTGCGCCCGCCCAGGGAGCTGCTGCTGCCGGGGTTCGCTGTCGCGGCGCTGGCCATGGCGCTGCTGAGCCTCGCCTGGACGCAGACCGACGACTGGACGCTCTACAGCGTGGCCGCGCTGGCGGGCGCCGCGGCGTACTCGCTGGGGCTGCTGACACTGCTGCGCCCGTGGTTGTCGGCGGTGCTGGAGCCCCTGGGGAAGATGGCCCTGACCAACTACGTCTCGGGCACCGTGGTGATCGTGCTGGCCGTGCCGCTGCTCAGCGCCGACCCGACCCGCTGGTCGGTGATCGCCCTGACGGTGGTCACCCTGCTCGCGCAGGTGCTGCTCAGCAGGTGGTGGCTCACACGTTACCGGTACGGGCCCCTGGAGTGGATCTGGCGGTGCCTGACCTGGTTTCGACCGGTGCCCAACCGGCTAGAGTCGGGCCGTGACCAGAATCGCCCTCTGTCAGATCCCGGTGTCCACTGATCCGTCGGTCAACCTCAAGAGGGCCGGAGAGGCGCTCGCCCGCGCCGAGGGCGCCGACCTGGCCATTTTCCCGGAGGCCACGCTCACCCGTTACGGCCGGCGCATCACGGGCCTGGCCGAGCCGCTGGACGGGCCGTTCGTGTCGGGGCTGGCGCGGGCCGCGCGCGAGCACGGGCTGGCGGTGATCGCCGGGGTGTTCGAGCCGGGCGACGACCGGGTGCACAACACGGCCGTGGTCATCGACGCCCAGGGGGCGGTCACGGCGGCGTACCGGAAGATCCACCTGTTCGACTCGTTCGGCGCGAAGGAGTCCGACCTGGTCGCGCCCGGCGCGGAGCCGGTCGTGGCGGAGGTCGCGGGGGTGCGGGTCGGGCTGATCACCTGTTACGACGTGCGCTTCCCCGAGCTGGCCAGGGCGCTGGTGGACCGGGGGGCGGAGATGTTCGCGGTGATCGCCGCCTGGGGCTCGGGGCCGCTCAAGGAGGACCACTGGGTGACCCTGGTGCGCGCGCGGGCGCTGGAGAACACCATGTGGACGGCGGCCGTCGGTCAGGCGCCCAACCCGGGCGAGTCGTCCGACGGCTACGGCGTGGGCCGGAGCATGCTGGTCGATCCGCTGGGCGTGGTCCGCGCCGACCTGGGCACCGGGCCCGGCGTACAGGTCGTGGAGGTCGACCAGGAGTTCACCCGTACGGCCCGCGCGACCCTGCCGTCACTCCAGCACCGGGTGATGGCGGGATGAACAACGGTCAAGCGATCGTAAAGTAGAGGTGTGAGCGGAACGCAGATGCAGAAGGTGGTCCCGCCGCGTCTGCTCGTGCCATACCTGTCGGGCAAGCGCACGGTCATCTCGGGATACGTCTACCGGGTGCAGGACTGCGTCAGGCTGACCACCCCAGAGGCCCTCTACTACGGGCTTGACCTCTCCTTCGACGGATCGGAGCTGTTCGCCGAGGTGCCCGAGCTCTATCTCATGCGCTGGCACGCCCGCGACGTCGACACCTACGCGGTGCCGTACGGCCCGCACATGGGCGGCGACTGGAGCGACGCGCCGCCGTTCGCCGGCAACGGGTTCACGACGTCGTCGGAGCACGTGGTGCCGCAGTTCCACACCGTCCCGATGCCGATCCCGGCCGGGGCGGAGATCATCCACGTGACCGGTGACGGCGAGCGCCGCTTCGCCGAGTACGACGGGCTGACCTGGCGGCCCTGCTCATGAGCGACGAGATCACCCCGGTCGCCTCGGGCTTCGTGGCCCGCTTCGGCGATCACACGCTGCCCGCCGCGCTCGGCCCCGAGAGCGACCAGGTCGTGCTGTTCAGCGAGGCCGAGTTGGAGGGCTTCGAGCAGGCCTCCGGCTACTGGCGGCGGGTCGTGCCGAGGTCGCAGGTCGAGTGGCTGGTGCTGGTGCGCACGGTCGGCGCGTTCGGCGGCGAGCCGTGCATCGTGCTCGACGAGGACGACGACGGCCTGCACATCGCCTACACCGGCCACAGCGGCATGAAGGCGGAGGCGCTCGGCTACTGGATGGTCGACCACGGGGCGTACGAGGTCGTGGTGCCGCGCGAGGAGGTCTTCTCCATCCGCGTCGAGCGCATCCCCGTGCCGTAGGGCGGGCGGCTACCCGCCCTGCGAACGCCAGTTGTGCTTCACCAGCAGGTTGCGCGCGTCGTCGGCGACCGCGGCGTCGGCCACGATGTCGTAGCGGTCGGCCACGACGGCCTGGCGCGAGACGAAGCCGCGGCCCCGCTGGGTGGTCCAGTAACTCGTCAGCCCGAAGATCGCGCCGAAGACCGCGCCGTAGAGCAGGCCGCCCGCCATGAACGCGAGCCCCGATCCCTGCGGCCCGGCGAACAACGACAGGATCAGGCCGGCCATCAGGCCGAACCACAGACCGGTGGCCGCTCCGGCCCCGGCGGCGCGCAGCGCGGTCGCCCGGCCGAGCACGGTCTCGACCAGGCGCAGGTCATGACCGACGATGCCGGCCCGTTCGACCGGGAAACCGTTGTCGGCGAGGAAGCCGACGGCCTTCTGCGCCTGCTCCGCCGTCTGGTAGGAGCCCACCACCGGACGCTGGTCGGCGCCCGGCAGGATGACCGTCGGGGCCGTCCTGAACATCATGGTCACCATTCCTTCCCGGCGGGTGGGACGGGGTTCGCCGTCCCGCCCGCGTCAGGATCGCCTGATCACTTCGAGATCGCCCTGGCCGCACCCTTGGTGATCTCGACCTTGCGCGGCCGGGCCCGCTCCCGCACGGGCACGCGTACGGCGAGCACGCCGTTGTCGTAGGCGGCCTCGACGTGGTCGGCGTCGAGGTGCTCCGACAGGTAGATCCGCCTGGTGAAGGTGCCGGTGGCGCGCTCGCGGACGAACACGCCGTCGTCCTTGCCGTACGTCTCCTCGCGGCGGGCGCTCACGGACAGGACGCCGCGGTCGACCGTGACCTCGATCGAGCCGGGGTCGGCGCCGGGGGCGTCGAACCGCAGCAGGATCTCCCCGGGGCGGCGGACTGCGTCCATCGGCATGGTCACCGAGGCGCTGTCGCGGATCCGGCCGGCCAGCCGATCGAACCGGCGCTCCATGTCGCGCATGACCGAGTCGATCGACGAGAACAGCGTCATCATCACCACCTCGACATATCTATATGTCGGACTCTATAAAAGCTATAACTCTATTTGTAGGTTTTTGTCAAACCGTCTTCACCTCTGGCTCTACCCTCAAAGCCCTCCCCTACGACCGGACGGCGGTTACAGGTCCGTACGCCCCGGGGACAGAGGGCGGTGCGGCGGTGGAGGGACATGAGGACGCCGACCGCCGCCAGGCAGGAGACGATGGAGGAGCCGCCGTAGGAGACGAAGGGCAGGGGGACGCCGACGATCGGCATGAGCCCGATCACCATGCCGACGTTGACGAATGTCTGCGCACCCAGCCAGCAGACGATCCCGGCCGCGACCAGGCGCGCGTACGGGGTGAGGCCGGCGGCGGCGATGCGCAGGGCGCGCCAGAGCACCGCCCACAGCAGGGCCGGCAGCAGCGCCGCGCCGGCGAAGCCCAGCTCCTCCCCGGCCACGGTGAAGACGAAGTCGGTGTGCTGCTCGGGCACGCCGGACGCCAGGTGGACCGGCGCGGGCCGGACACCGTCAACCTCGTCTGCCTGATCGTGGTCATCGCGTCGTCGCCCGTGCTCGCGGCCGGCGGTCTCGGCGGGACGCCGGGCCTGGTGGGGCTCGTGATGGCCTGCGCGTACGCCGGCGGCGCCGCGGGCTCCTGGCTCGGAACGGTCGCCTACGGTCAGGCCGGCTGGCCGGCGGTGTGCGCGCTGGTGGCGGTGCTCGCCGCACTCGCCCTGGCCCGTCACCTCATGACGGTGTACGGCCGCGAGAACCGCGAGGACGACCCGACCGGCACGAGGACCGCGAAGGTCGTACGAGGCACGGGTGACGAGGGGGTGCCGACGGTGCGGTAGCCGGTCCGGCGAGGTGGTCAAAGGGGGCCGAGCGGGGCGGGACCAGCGGGGTGGTCAGGAAGTGTCGAGCGATGGCGCGTCGAGCGAGGTGGTCAGGGGGTGCCGAGGGTGCGGTAGCGGGTCTTGCGGGCGGCCAGGCGGGTGGCGGGGTCCATGGCCAGCAGGAGGGCGATCTCGTGTTCGAGCGCGCGGCCCACGCGTTCGCAGAACTGCCGCGGCTCGTACGCGGCGTCCGGCAGCTCCGGGACGACCCGGTCGACGATGCCGTCGCGGCGCAGGTCGGTGGCGCGGATGCGCTGCGCCTGCGCGATCTCGGGGGCGAAGTCGACCGAGCGGTAGAGGATCGCCGAGGCCCCTTCGGGCGGCAGCGGCGCCAGCCAGGCGTGTTGCGCGCACAGCACCCGGTCGGCGGGCAGCAGCGCCAGCGCCGCCCCGCCCGCGCCCTCGCCGAGCAGCAGGCAGACGGTGGGCGCGTCGAGTGTGACGAGCTCGGCCAGGCAGCGGGCGATCTCGGCGGCCAGCCCGCCCTCCTCGGCCGTCTTCGACAGGTCGGCCCCTCCGGTGTCGACCACGGTGACCAGCGGCAGGCCCAGGTCGGCCGCGAGCCGCAGGCCGCGCCTGGCCACCCGCAGCCCGGCCGGCCCGAGCGGGGAGGCGACGCGCTGCAGCCGGCGGTCCTGCCCGAGCACCACGGCCGGCGCGGCGCCGAACTTGGCGAGGGCGAGCAGCAGCCCCGGTTCGTTCTCGCCCGCCCCGGAGCCGCTGAGCGGGGTGACGTCGGAGGCGGCCAGTTTGAGCAGCGTGCGCACGCCCGGCCGGTCGTCGCGGCGGGAGCGGGTGATCGCCTCCCACGCCTCCACGGGACGCAGGTCCTCCTCGGGCGGCTCCCCCGCCTCGACGCTGGTGCCGCCCGCGGCGAGCACGGTCAGCGCCCGGATCGCGATGTGGCGAAGCTCCTCGGCCGGCACCACGGCGTCGAGCAGCCCTTTGCGGTGCAGGTTCTCGGCGACCTGCACGCCCTCGGGGAAGGCGTAGCCGTGCAGCGACTCGAACACCCGGGGCCCGAGGAACCCGATCAGCGCCCCCGGCTCGGCCGCCGTGACGTGCCCGAGCGACCCCCACGACGCGAACACCCCGCCCGTCGTGGGATGACGCAGATAGACGAGGTACGGCAGCCCGGCGCCGCGGTGCTCCTGGATCGCGGCGCTGATCTTGACCATCTGGACGAACGCGAGCGCGCCCTCCTGCATGCGCGTGCCGCCGGACGCGGGCGCGGCCAGCAGCGGCAGCCGCTCGCGGGTGGCCCGCTCGATCGCCGCCACGATCCGCTCGGCCGCCGCCACCCCGATCGAGCCGGCCATGAACGAGAACTCCGACGCCACGACGGCCACCCTGCGCCCGCCGAGCAGCCCTTCCCCCGTGATCACGGCCTCGTCGTAACCGGACTTGACCCGGGCCGCGGCGAGCTCTTCGGCGTAGGAGGAGCCGGGCGGAGCCGGATCCGCGGGCGGCGCGTCCCACGATTTCCACGACCCCCGGTCGAGGACCGTGTCGATCAGTGTGCGCGCGTCCGGACGGCTCACTTATCGCTCCCTACAGGTCAGCCAACGAGGCAATGGTGACGCACGAGTGCTCGGGGCGGCGCCGCGAATTGCCGATCATCGTACGCTCTCCCGCGCCGGGCCTCATCGTCCGGGATCACCGTTCGCGTTCCTCCAGCCAGGCGAGCACGGCCTCGCCGTCCTGATCGAGCGCGGGCGGGGCGGTGTGGCGGGCGTCGGTGAGCCCGTCGAAGCGCAGCGGCGGCCCCGGCAGCTCGATCGGGCCGAGCACGGGGTGCTCCACGGTGACGACGAGCCCCTGGGAGCGGGTCTGGTCCCAGGAGTAGACCTCGTCGATCGTCCTGATCGCGCCAGCGGGCACGCCGGCCTCGGCCAGCCTCGCCAGCCAGTGGCCGCGGTCGTGGGCGGCCAGCGCCTTCTCCATGTCGGCGATGAGCTCGTCGCGGTGGGCGTTGCGGTCGCGGTTGGTGGCGTAGCGCGGGGTGTCGGGGTCGATGTCGAGCAGCTCGGCGACCTTGCGCCACTGGCCCTCGTTGGCGGCGGCGATCTGCAGCATGCCGTCGGCGCAGCGGAAGGAGCCGTAGGGGGTGATGGAGGTGTGGTGGTTGCCGTTGGCCCGGGGCACCTGGCCGCCGACCGTCCAGGCGGTGCCGTGGTAGGCGTGCACGCCGGTGATCGCGGCCAGCAGCGAGGTGCGCACGACGCGACCCTTGCCGGTGCGCTCACGCTCGTAGAGGGCGGCGGCGACGCCGTACGCGCCGTGGATGCCGGCCAGCAGGTCGGCGATGGAGGCGCCGACGCGGGTGGGCTCCTCGGGTGAGGGGCCGGTCAGCGACATGAGGCCGCCCTCGCCCTGGGCGATCTGGTCGTAGCCGGGACGGCCGCCCTCGGGCCCGTCGTGGCCGAAACCGGTGATCGACAGGATGACGAGGCGGGGGTTGAGCTCGTGGAGGTGTTCGACGGAGAAGCCGAGGCGGTCGAGCACGCCGGTGCGGAAGTTCTCGACGAGGACGTCGCTCTGGCGGGCGAGGCGTTCGACGAGCTGCTTGCCGTCGGGCGACTTCAGGTCGACGGCGATGGACTGCTTGTTACGGTTGGCCGCCAGGAAATAGGTGGAGATATCGTGGTCCGGGCCGACGAACGGCGGCCCCCAGCCGCGTGACTCGTCACCCCCGTCGGGATGCTCCACCTTGATCACCCGAGCGCCCAGATCGCCCAGCAGTTGTGCGGCGTGCGGCCCGGCCAGGGCCCTGGAGAGATCGAGTACGACGATGCCGTCGAGAGGTCCGAGCAAGATCAGCCTCCTCGCGTGTCCGGGTGAGAGAACATTCTCGCAGTTGTCCTTTTCTGTTCCTCTACCCTGGTCCGGTGAACGACCTGGCCTGCCGCATCAGGGCTCTGTCTCCTACGTGCGGCCCGGTCCGCCTGGTGGCCGTGGACGGCCCGGCCGGGTCGGGCAAGACGACGTTCGCCGGGCGGCTGGGGGCGGCGCTGGCCTGCCAGGTGATCCACAGCGACGACTTCCCCGTGCCGTGGGAGGAGGGCCCCGGCGGCTGGTTCCACCTGCTGGAGTCTCAGGTGCTGCGCCCGCTCGAACGCGGCCTGCCGGGAGGTTTCCGCAGGTACGACTGGGTGCGCGGCACGTACGCCGAGCACGTGACGGTGCCCGTGGCGCCGGCCCTGGTGATCGAGGGCGTCGGCACGGCGCGCGCGTCGGTGGCCGGGCTGCTGGCGTACACCGTCTGGGTGGAGGCGCCCGAGCCCGTCCGGCTGGGCCGCGTCCTGGCGCGGGACGGGGCGGAGCTGGAGCCGCGCTGGCGGGAGTGGTTCGCGGCCGAGCGCGCCTGGTTCGCCGCGGACCGCACGCGGGAGCGGGCCGACCTGGTGGTCACGACCTGATGTCAGAGGTGGGCGACGTCGTTGAACCGTACGAGCTCGAACCGGCCGCCGCCGGTGCGCCAGACGGACACCGAGGCGTTCAGCACCGGCGCGAAGTCCAGCACGGCGGCCAGCTCCGCGTCCGGCGCCCCGGCGACGACGTGGCGCAGCGCCAGCACCACCGAGTCGTGGGCGACGATCAGCACCCGCCGCCCGCGGGCCCGCTCGCCCAGGTCGGCGAGGAACCCGCGGAGCCTGACCACGACGTCGGCGAGCGACTCGCCGCCCGGCGGGCGGTAGGCGTAGACGCCCTCGGCCCGCCGCCGGGCCGCCTCCTCGGGGAAGCGCTGCTCAACGGCGGCCTGGTTGAGGCCGGCGAGCCGGCCTTGCTCCTGGTCGCGCAGGCGCTCGTCCACGGTGACGGGAAGCGGGTCGGTGCCCCACTCCCGCTGGGCGAGCTTCCAGGTGTCGAGCGCGCGCAGGTAGGGCGAGCACCACACCAGCTCGGGCCGCTCGTCCGGGGGCAGCGCGGCGAGCAGCCGGCCGAGCGCGGCGGCCTGCGCGCGACCCAGCTCCGTCAGCGTCACCTGGTCGTCGCCGCGCCCGTAGACCAGCGGCGCCTGGCCGGCCTCGCGGTGGGCGAGGTTGGCCTCGCTCTCGCCGTGGCGTACCGCCATGATCAGCGTGGGGCCCATGCCCCCATCCTCACACGCGGCCGCGGGCGTGTCCCCTGAGGAGATCGTCGACCTCGGCGCGCAGCGCGAGGAACTCCGGGGTGCGCTTGAGCGCCAGGTGGCGGCGGTCGGGCAGCGGCACCGGCAGTTCGGCGGCGACGCGCCCTGGGTGCGAGGCGAGCACGATCACGCGCCGCCCGAGCAGCACGGCCTCCTCCACGTCGTGGGTGACCATGAGCACGGTCGCGCCCGTGTCCTGCCACACCTGGTGCAGGAAGACCTGCATGTCCTCCTTGGTCTGCACGTCGAGCGCCCCGAACGGCTCGTCGAGCAGCAGCACGGACGGCTCGCAGGCCAGGGCGCGGGCGATCGCCACCCGCTGCCGCTGGCCGCCCGACAACTCCTTGGGCAGCGCGCCGGCCAGGGGCAGCAGGCCGACCTCCGACAGGTACCACTCGACGCGCCGCCGCCGCTCGGCGGCGGGCAGGGGCAGCAGGCGCAGGCCGAAGCCGACGTTCTCGGCGACCGTCAGGTACGGGAACAGCGCCCCCGACTGGAACACCAGCCCGCGCTCCGGCCCCGGCCCGGTGACCGGCAGGCCGTCGAGCTCGATCGTGCCGCCGGTGACCGGTTCGAGGCCGGCGACCAGGTTGAGCAGGGTGGACTTGCCGCACCCGCTGGCCCCGACCAGGCAGACGAAGTCGCCGCGGTCCAGCTCCAGGCCGACGCCGTCGAGCACCGGCCCTCCGGCGAACGTCTTGACCACGTCGCGCAGCACGAGCGTCATGCCGTCCACCTCCCGGCCCTGGCCCTGACCAGGCGCAGTCCGACGTCGAGGGCCAGGCCGATGAGGCCGATCACCACCAGGACCGCGAAGATGCGGTCGGTCTGGAGGAACCGCTGGGCCCGGATGATGCGGTAGCCGAGCCCGGACTCGGCGGCGATCAGCTCCGCGACGACCACGAAGTTCCACGCGGCGGCGGCGTTGACCCGCATCGCGTCCAGCATGCCGGGCAGCGCGTACGGCCAGACGACCTTGCGCAGCACCTCGCCCGGGGTCGCGCCGAGCGTGGCGGCGGCCCTGCGCAGCTCGCCCGGGACGGCGCGGACGGCGTCGGCGGTCATGAGCGTGTTGAAGAACACGACGCCGATCACCAGGATCGCGATCTTGGACGGCTCGCCGAGGCCGAGCCAGATGATCAGCAGCGGGATGAACGCCGACGCGGGCAGGTAGCGCAGCAGCCCGATCACCGGCTCCAGCAGCGCCAGGGCGACCGGGGAGGTGCCCATCGCCATGCCGAGCGGGACGGAGATCGCCACCGCCAGGCCGAACCCGGCGGCCACCCGGCCGAGGCTGGCGGCGGCGTCCGACAGCAGCTGGCCGCTCGCGGCCATCTCGGCGAACGCCTCCGCGACGGCCGCCGGGGACGGCAGGAACGTGGGATCGACCACGCCCAGCGAGCTGACGACCGCCCAGAGCGCGAGCGGCACGGCGACGGCCACCACCCGCAACGCCCACCGGGCGCGGCCGGACAACATAGCGCGCCTCGTGCCGCCGAGCCCGCGGCGGCGGGTGCGCTTCGGCAGCGGCGGCCACCCGTCGCGCTCGGACACCGCCGCCCCGCCGCCCGGCCCTGCGGCCCCGGCCACGGGCTCCGCGCCGCCGCCCGCGGAGGCGGCGCTCGCGGGGGCGGCGCTCGCGGTCGCGTCCGCGGG
>NZ_POUD01000305.1 GCF_003236395.1 Nonomuraea aridisoli
GTCTCGCCCAGACCCCCGCCTGACCCGGCCGCCCGCCGCCCGTGATCGACGTGGCCGGGAGCCGTAAGGGACCGGAGCCGTCTCGGGACCAGCACGCCGCGCGGACCGCCCGCCGCTTGAGGTGGAGCAGGGCGGAGTGAAGGGTACGGCGGGGTGCGCCGTACCCTTCCGGGTGTTGTTAGAGGGTGCCGCCGAAGCCGACCGGCCTGGCCTCGTCTTCGCCGATCTCGATGAATCCGAGGGAGGCCACCGGCACCACGACTCTCCTGCCCTTCGTGTCGGTGAGCGCGAACACACCGCGGTCGACCGCCAGGGCCTCTCTCAACTGATCTTCGACCTGCTCGGCGCTCAGGTCGGTCTCGACAACGAGTTCGCGGTGTACGGAGCGTACGCCGATCTTGACTTCCATCGTGGGCTCCCTAGTCGACGGGCTGGCTCACCTCCATCGTGGCTCGCCATGACCCGCGAAGACGCGAATGATCGCGCCCAGCGAACGGGTTATGCCGTACGCGGAAAACCGCTGATGCCGCGCCAGGCCAGGCGGGCCATCAGTTGCTCGGCCGCGTCCTTGGGGATCGAACCCTGCGTGGTGACCCAGTAGCGGGCGCTCACCTCGGCCATGCCGACCAGACCGACGCCGAGCAGATGGGCCTCGTCGCTGGTGCAGCCGGTGTCCTCCTGGATGAGCACGCTGACCATCTCGGCGCACTCGCGCAGGGACCGCTCCATCCGCTGCCGCACGGGCGCGACGTTGCGCAGGTCGGACTCGAAGACCAGGCGGAACGCCTCGCCCTGCGTGGAGACGAAGTCGAAGAACGCGCTGAACGTGGCCTGCACGCGCAGTTTGTTCTCCTGCGTGGAGGCCAGCGCCTCCCGGCAGCGGTTGACCATGTCGTCGACGTGCAGGTCGAGCAGCGCCAGATAGAGCTCCAGCTTGCCGGGGAAGTGCTGGTAGAGCACCGGCTTGCTGACCCCCGCCCGGTCGGCGATCTCGTCCATGGCGGCCGCGTGGTAGCCGTTCTCCACGAACACTTCCTGCGCGGCGCTCAGCAACTGCCGGCGGCGGGCTAGGCGGGGCAGCCGGGTGCCCCGGGGCTTGGCATCCGGGGTTGCGGTCACGCGGGTCTCCATTGGTCTCTCAGCGGGCAGTGCGGACATCCTACGTGCGGGTAGGCCGCGCCACAGCGGCACCCGTCGGCGATGGCCCTCCTTTACGCAGGTCAGCACCACCGGGCTCAGCGGTAGTCGTCGTCGTCGAGATCCACCACCCGGTCCTGGTCGGCCGCGTCGGCGGGATCGGCGTCGAACGGCAGCTCCCTGCGCAGCCGCCCGACCGTCTGGAGCATCTCGCGGTGCTGCTCGGCGGCGTCGGCCTCCGGAGCCTCGATCGACAGCTCACCCGACTCCTCGTCGTAGGAGCCCTCGTCCCCGCGAACGTCCATCTCCGACATCATCGGTCCCCCTTCTGGTGTGGACGCACCCAGCCTACGCCCGGCGGAAAAGGTCGCCACGCTTCTCCGCTCTCGCGAGCACGTCCGGCGCCGTGAAGACGAGGTCTTCGGCGCGTTCGCAGCCCTCGACCTCCTCCCACGTCAGCGGAGTGGAGACCGTGGGCTGCTCGCGTGCCCGCAGCGAGTAGGGCGCGACGGTGGTCTTGGCCGGGTTGTTCTGACTCCAGTCGATGAACACCTTGCCAGGTCGCGCCTTCTTCGTCATCACACTGACGACCTCTTCGGGACGCTCCTTCTCGAGCAGCTGCGCCAGCCTCTTGGCGTACGCCGAGGGCTCCTCGCGGCAGTCCCAGTCGGCGTACAGCTGCATGCCCTTGCTGCCGCTGGTCTTCGGTACGGCGCTCAGCCCGTCGGCCTCCAGCACCTCGCGCAGCCGCAGCGCCACCCGGCAGCACTCGACGATCGTCGCGGGCGGCCCCGGGTCGAGGTCGAACACGAGGGTGTCGGGCGGCTGGGCCCGGCCCTCGTCGTCCACCCGCCACTGGGGCACGTGCAGCTCCAGGGCGGCCAGGTTGGCGTAGTAGACGAGCGTCGGCAGGTCGTCCACCACGGCGAAGTCGATGGTCTCGCGGTTCTTGGTGCTGCCGGGGGCGGGCAGGTTCACCCGCCGCACCCAGTCCGGGGTGTGCTCCGGGGCGTTCTTCTCGAAGAACGACTGGCCGGCGACGCCGTTCGGGTAGCGCTTGACGGTCAGGGGCCGGCCGCGCAGGTGTGGGAGCAGGACGGGGGCGACGCGGCTGTAGTAGTCGATGACCTCGGCCTTGGTGAAGCCGTACTCGGGGTAGAGGACCTTGCCGAGGTTGCTCAGCGTCAGCTCGCGCCCGTCCACCTTGACCGGCACTTTCACAGCGTCACCTCCGCGGGGAGCTTGTCAGGGCGCAGGCGGCGCCACACGGGGTGCCGCAGTCGTTGTTCGTCGGTCCACATCGTGTAGGCCACCTCCCCGACCAGATCTGGCCTAACCCACCGATTCCGCCACGGAACCTGGTTGGAGAACGGGCTGTCGCGGATCTCCAGGGGCCGCAGGGCCCCGTACAGATCGTCCAGGACGGTGTCGGTGAAGCCCGTGCCGACGTGGCCGACGTACGTCAGGCCGGCCGGGGTGAACACCCCCATGACCAGGGAGCCGATGCCGCCGGAGCGGCGGCCCTTGCCGGGTTTCCAGCCGCCGATGACGACCTCGCGCGCGGTCAGGTTCTTCACCTTGATCCACCAGGGCGAGCGCGTGCCGGGCCGGTAAGGGGAGTCCAGCCGCTTGGCCACCACGCCTTCCAGCCCCTGTTCGGACGTGGCCGTGAGGAGGTCGGACTCGCCCGGGAAGTACGGGGGCGCGCCGATGTCGAGCTCGTCCAGCAGCGCCCGGCGGTCGCGGTAGGCCAGGTCGAACAGCGGCATGCCGTCGAGGTAGAGCAGGTCGAACGGCATGTACGTGACCGGGTAGAGCCGCAGCGTGGCGGGGTCGGGGTCGGTCAGGTGCATGCGGTGCTGGAGGCGGATGAAGCTGGGCCTGCCGTGCGGGTCGAGGGCGACGACTTCACCGTCGATGATGGCGTTCTTGATGCCGAACCCCGATATTTCGGGGTAGCGGCGGGTGTACTCCACGCCGTGGCGTCCTGTCACCCTCATCCCGCCGTCGAGATGAACGAGGGCCCGGATGCCGTCCCATTTGACCTCCAGGCCGTAGCGATCACGGTCGGCGGGTAGGTCCCCTGCTACGGCCAGCATGGGTTCGACCGGGTATGGCATTGGTTGCCCCATGACGGGTATGTGCCCCTTTGGCGGGCCATCGAGAGCTTGAGGGGTGACCTATGCGCAGCATCTGGAAGGGTGCGATCTCTTTCGGGCTGGTCACCATCCCGGTCAAGCTCTACTCGGCCACCGAGCAGAAGGACGTCACGTTCCACCAGGTGCACCGGGACGACGGCGGCCGGATCCGCTACAAGCGCGTATGCACGGTGGACGGCGAGGAGGTCGCGTACGCCGACATCGCCAAGGGCTACGAGCTGCCCAGCGGCGAGGTGGTCGTGCTCACCGACGAGGACTTCGAGGACCTGCCGCTGACCACGTCCCGCCGGATCGACGTGCTGCAGTTCACCCCCGCGGAGCAGATCGACCCCATCTACTTCGCCAAGACGTACTACCTGGAGCCCGACGCGCAGGGCGCGAAGCCGTACGTGCTGCTGCGCGACGCGCTGGAGAGCTCGGGGCAGGTCGCGGTGGTCAAGGTGGCGCTGCGCCAGCGCGAGTCGCTGGCCACGCTCAGGGTCAGGGACGGCGTGTTCGTCCTGGAGACCATGCTCTGGCCGGACGAGATCCGCACGCCCGACTTCCCCTTCCTCGAGGAGGACATCGAGGTGCGCGCCCAGGAGCTCAAGATGGCCGAGTCCCTGATCAGCACCATGGAGTCCGACTTCGACCCGAGCGAGTACCACGACACCTACCGCGAGGCGCTGCAGCAGGTGATCGAGGCCAAGGTGGCGGGCAAGGAGGTCGTCCCGGCCCGCGAGGAGGAGGAGGCCGGCCCGGCGGTCGACCTCATGGCCGCGCTGCGGGCCAGCGTCGAGGCGGCCAAGCGGGAGCGCGAGGGCGCCCCCGCCAAGCCCAAGCGGGCGGCCGGCGGCAAGAAGGCCAAGGACGAGGCCAAGGAGGAGGAGAAGGCCGAGGAGAAGGCCCCCGCCAAGCGGAAGGCCCGCAAGTCCGCCTGAGCCCCGTCGCGTTCTGTACCTAGGTACACCCCTCCCGGCATCCAGCACGATTCTGTGGCGGCGCGCGCGTCCCTAGCGTCGAAGCATGAACGTGATCGAGGTCCAGAACCTCCACAAGCGCTACCGGGACCACGTGGCGGTGGACGACGTGTCGTTCGACGTCCGCGCTGGTGAGATCTTCGGCATCCTCGGGCCGAACGGCGCGGGCAAGACGACGACCGTGGAATGCGTGTCGGGGCTGCGCGTCCCCGACGGCGGCACGGTGCGCGTCGCCGGCCTCGACCCCGTCACCGAGGGCGACGCCGTGCGCCGCGTGCTGGGCGTCCAGCTGCAGAGCGCCGCGCTGCCGGAGAACATCAAGGTGTGGGAGGCGCTCGACCTGTACGCCTCCTTCTACCCCGACCCCGCCGACTGGCGGGAGCTCATGGAACGGGTCGGGCTCGGCGCCAAGCGGGACAGCGCGTTCGGCAAGCTCTCCGGCGGCCAGCGGCAGCGCCTGTCCGTCGCGCTCGCGCTGGTCGGCAAGCCGCGCGTCGCGGTGCTCGACGAGCTGACCACCGGCCTCGACCCGCAGGCCCGCCGCGACACCTGGCAGCTCGTGGAGCAGGTACGCGACTCCGGCGTGACGATCGTGCTCGTCACGCACTTCATGGAGGAGGCCGAACGGCTCTGCGACCGCATCGCGCTCATCGACACGGGCCGGGTCGTCGCCGTCGACACGCCCGCCGGGTTCATCGGACGGGTGGGCGGTGGGCAGCGCGTGCGCTTCCGGCCCTCCGCACGCGTGGACGAGGCCCTGCTGCTGGCCCTGCCCGAGGTCGTGGACGTCAGCCGTACCGGTGAGCAGGTCGTCGTGACCGGCACCGGCAACCTGGCCGCCGCCGTCACGCTCGCGCTGGCCGAACGGCAGATCGTCCCTGAGGACCTGCGCATCGAGCAGTCCACCCTCGACGACGCGTTCGTCGCACTCACCGGAAGGAAGCCCGCATGAAGAAGATCCTGCTCGTCGAGACGAAGCTGCTGCTGCGCGACTGGGTCGCGAGCCTGCTCGCGCTGGCGCTCCCGGTCGCCCTGCTGCTGCTCCTGGGGCAGATCCCCGACCTGCGCAAGGCCGATCCGAACCTGGGCGGCGAGCGGGTCGTGGACGCGCAACTGCCCGCGCAGATGATCCTGCTGGCGCTGCTGACGGCGTCGTTCACGGTGCTGCCGAACGCGCTGGCCACGTACCGGGAGAGGGGTGTGCTGCGCAGGATGTCGACCACGCCCGTGAGCCCCGCGCGGCTGCTCGGCGCGCAGCTCGCGCTCAACCTGGTCGTCGCCTCGATCGCGGCCTTCGTGGTGATCCTGTCCGGGTGGCTGGTGCTCGGCTCGCGGCTCCCGGCCCAGGTGTTCGGCTTCGTGCTGGTCTTCCTGCTGGGCGCCGCCGCGATGCTGGCGCTGGGGCTGGTGATCGCCGCCGTCGCCCCGAACGGGACGACCGCGTCCACCATCGGGTCGATCTCGATGTTCCCGCTGCTGTTCGTGGCCGGCATGTGGATCCCGCGCGAGGTCATGCCGGACGCGTTGCGCGTGATCAGTGATTTCTCGGTGGTCGGGCCGTTCGTGAACGCCATGCGGGACACGTGGGCGGGGGAATGGCCGCAGTTGCCGCATCTGGCGGTGATGGCGGCCGGTCTGGTGCTCTTCTCGGGGCTGGCCGTACGGCTTTTCCGCTGGGAGTGACCGGGGCGCCCACGCGATTCCCCGACCGGTAGGCGATCACTAAATAGGACATATCGGGATAATTCGTGATAATCCGGCTTATAAATGTCTAATGCGAGCAATAGTAACGCTAATGCATAGCAAAATGGGGAGATTGCTGTTTGCCCACCAACAGTGCCGGAAAAGACACTTACCGGATGGTTCTTCAGTGGCCGTCCAGGACTTTTTCTCAGGGGAACGAGAAAAGTCGAGTACGGGGCAAATCGATCCTTTAGGGGGAAAGCGCAATGCCCAAGCTCAAGAGTGTCATCGCAGGGCTCGCCCTTAGCACCGCCATGGCCGGGGGCACCCTGGTCGCCGGTGCGGCCACGACCACAGCCAGCGCCGCCGCCACCACC
Source organism: Nonomuraea aridisoli (assembly GCF_003236395.1). GTDB lineage: Bacteria > Actinomycetota > Actinomycetes > Streptosporangiales > Streptosporangiaceae > Nonomuraea > Nonomuraea aridisoli. Next base: position 6,316 of record NZ_POUD01000305.1, read on the forward strand.
ACTCAGTTCAGCACGGGTACGTCGATCCTCGCTGGCCACGGGTGCTTCCGCGGGCGGCGCTGTGGCTGGGGCCGTCGCCACCACCATCACGAGCGCAGGCACCTGCGGATCATCATCGAGAACTTCAACCACAACCGGAACCCGAAGCGGCACCTTGAGGAGCACCGTCGGCACGACCACCGCCGCTGGGACCCGAGCCTGTTCGCCAACCGCGTGACCGAGCCGGTCGAGGGTGACGTCGTCACCGACTGACCTGGTTCATCGGTTGATGGTGCGAAAATGATTGCTCGTTTTCCTTGATGGCCGTCGCGGTCCAATGGGGGGGTGCGACTTTCGGCCGACGGTGAATCCGGGCAATCGTTGACGGGCCGCGTCGAAAGAAGGCGTGGCCCGTCCTGAACTTCCTTTCTCCTCGTCTCCACGAATTGAACAAGGGCTCCGCCGGCATTGGCGCCGGCGGAGCCCTTGTCATGTCGTTCTACGGGTGCTCCGTGGAGGCGGGGACTTTGGCATGTCCGAGTTCTTGGGAGGCGCTACCTATGTGCCGAGAGGGGCGATTTGTCAGAGTGGTGTCTGATATAGGTTAAGAGAGGGCAATTGCCGTTTGTGGCCGTTCTGTCCGGTTATATCCATGGTGCGGATGGTTGGTTACCAATCGTCCGCCGCATTTCTCGGAGAAGCCATTTCGGAGAGGTGCGGAGTATCGGGCAATCGATCCTTCAGGGGGTAAGCGCAATGCCCACGCTCAAGACAGTCATCGCAGGTCTCGCCATCAGCACGGCCATGACCGGCGCAGTGGTCGCCGGCGGTGGCGCCATGACGACGGCTGAAGCCAGCGCGGCGCAGATCGGCGCGGCGACCGCTCCGGTCGTCACCGCCGGCAAGTGCCACAAGATCCGCCGCTGCGGCTGGGGCTGGCGACGTGGAGGATGGGGCGGCTGGCGTCGTCACCACCACAAGCAGCGCATCAAGGTGATCGTCGTCAACCACAACATCAACAACAACGACAACCACCGTCATCACCGCCATCACGATGACTTCGACGACTGGGACTGGTAAAGAGCGAACGCCATCGCGATGAGCGGTGGTAAGCCGGTGGCGTCAGGATCCGCGTCACCGAGGAGTCCGCTCAAGCGATGAACTCCGACCAAGCCCATCAAGTGCCCGCATTCACCGGAACCCGCCTTCGCCAGGAGGCCGCCCGATGAATGCGGGCATCTTCGTGTCCGGATCAGCGCCCCAGGTCGTTCCGTGCCTTCGAGCGGCGCGGCCGGGGCTCCGCTGTGCCGGTGGGCGGGCCGTATGAGGGCGGCACTCCGGGAACAGCCGGTCGCCACGGCCGCCGGCCCGGTGCCGGGATTCGCCGGCCGGGGGCACGGTCACCGCTTCGTGGCCTTCGTCGCGGTCAGCGGAAACGTGATGCCGGTGAGTTGCTCGGAGGCCGTCCACAGGCGGCGGGCCAGTGCGTCGTCCCGGGCGGCTCTCGATCGGCCGACGAGCTTCGGCGCGCCGCGGCCCTGCAGGAAGCCGCCCGGGCCGGCGTAGCCGCCGCCGGGGACGTCCGCCACCGCCGCGTAGAGCGTGGGCAGGGCGCCGTCGTCCTCGCTCTGTGAGAAGCGGCTGATGATCGCCGTACGGAGCCGGTGCAGTCGCGGGTGTTCGCCGTCGAGGTGCCCGAGGAGGCCGGTGGCCGCCATGCCGGGGTGCGCGGCGGTCGCCCGCACCGGCGAGCCGGCCTCGGTGAGGCGGCGCTGCAACTCCGCGGTGAACAGCAGGTTGGCCAGCTTCGACTGCGCGTACGCGGCGAACGCCCGGTAGGGCCGGCGTTCCCAGTTGAGGTCGTCGAAGTCGATCGTCCCCGTCCGGTGCCCGTTGGACGAGACGGTGACCACCCGCCGGCGGATCCGCGGCAGCAGCAGGTTCGTGAGCGCGAAGTGCCCGAGGTGGTTGGTGCCGAACTGCAGCTCGAAACCGTCGGCGGTACGGCCGAGCGGCGGGATCATCAGGCCCGCGTTGTTGATCAGCACGTCGATCGGCTCGGTGAACTCCTCGGCGAACGCGCGGACCGAGGAGAGGCCGGCGAGGTCGAGCCGCCGCACGACGGTGTCGCCCGTCATGGTCGCGGCGGCGGCATGGCCCTTGGCGGGGTCGCGGACGGCGAGCACGACACAGGCCCCCTTGGCGGCGAGCGCACGGGCGGCGGCTCGGCCGATGCCGCTGTTCGCGCCGGTGACGACGACGGTGCGGCCGGTCATGGCAGAGATCTGAGCCGGGGAAAATGTTGCCACAGGCAACAATGTATGCATCGACAACAATGATGTCAACGACAACATTTGGGCTACGATGGGTGCCATGCCCGCGTACCATCACGGAAACCTCCGCGCGACGCTGCTCGCCGTCGCCGAGCGCAGCCTGCGCCGGCAGGGCGCGGACCAGCTTTCGCTGCGGGAGCTGGCCCGCGAGGCCGGCGTCAGTCACGCCGCGCCGCGCCGGCACTTCGCGGACCGTCAGGCGCTGCTGGACGCGCTCGCCGAGGCCGGGTTCGCCCGGCTGGACCAGGAGCTGCGCGCGGCGCTCGCCGCCGCGGGCGAGGAGTTCGGGCCGCGCCTGCACGCCATCGCCGCGGCCTACCTGCGGTTCGCCACCGAGGACGCCGCGCTGCTTGAGCTGATGTTCACCGGCAAGCACCGCGAGGGGGGCGACCGGCTCGTCGCGGCCGCCGCCGCGCCGTTCGGGCTGATGGACGACCTGATCGCGCAGGGGCAGGCGGAGGGGGTGCTGGAGCCCGGTGACACGCAGCGGGTGGGGGTGGTGCTGTTCGCGACGCTGCAGGGCATCGCCACACTGATCAACGGCGGGCTGGTGGCGCCGGAGCTGCTCGACGGGCTCGTGGAGACGGCCGTCGACCAGTTCATGCGTGGATCGCGGCGCCGTTAGGGGGCGCGGTACGCGGCCGGCGGGCACGGCGCACATGAAGAGTGCCCGTATTCAGCGGGTCGCCTCGTGGAGGCGGATCTCCGGTGAATACGGGCACTCATGGGCTGTCGGAGTTCATCGCTTGAGCGGACTCCCCGGTGGCGCGGATCCTGACGCCACCGGCTCACCACCACCTATAGGGCAGCGGCGTCGACTCTTTACCAGTCCCAGTCGTCGAAGCCGTTGTCGTGGTGGCGGTGATCCCGGTGCTCCCGGTGCTCATTGTTGTTGATGTTGAAGTTGTCGACCCGGACGTTGACGCGGTGATGGTTACGGTGGTGGTGGCGACGGCCCCAGCCACCCCAGCAGCGACGGATGCGGTGGCATCTGCCCCAGGCCACGACCGGGCCGGTCGCCGTGCCGATCTTGGTGGTGGTGCTGGCCTCGGCCGTCGTCATGGCGCCGGCGCCGGCGACCGCTGCTCCGGTCATCGCCGTGCTGATGGCGAGACCTGCGACAAGAGACTTGAACGTGGGCATTGCCTTCCCCCTAAAGGATCGATTGCCCGATACTCCGTACCCCTCCGGAAAAAGTGTCTGGCGGGCCCGCCGGACGTTATCCGGAGTCATACGGTGGACGATTGATAATCAACCATCCGCACTATGGATATAACCGGACAGAACCGCCAGAAACGGCTATTGTGCTCTCTTAGCCGACACCATTCCGTGTCATGACGCCTCTCGCTCGAAAACGCCGGCCAGGGCCGTGAGAACGCCGTGAGAACGCCCGGTCAACACGCGTGGCCGAAACCCGGGCATGCGAAAATCCCCGCCCCCACGGATCAACCGTTTAACGACATGACGAAGGCTCCGCCGGCGTAAATGCCAGGCGGAGCCCTCTGAAATGCCGTGGAGACGAGGAGAAATGAATCTCAGGACGGGCCGCGCCTTGTTTCGACGCGGCCCGTCCGCGAGAGCCCGGCATTCACCGTCAGCCGCAAAACCGCACACCCCATCGGGTGGCGACGACCATCAGAGAAAACGAGCACTCATTCCCACGAAGTCAGCGCTGTCAGCCGGTCTGCCCCAGGTGGTGGTGGCCGTGGTGGTGGCGCTTACGCTCGTCGCGACGCTCTGCGCGACGGTCCTCATTGTCGTTGAAGTTGTGGTTCCGCACGACGATGCAGACGTGGTCGTTGCGGTGATGACGGCGGCCCCAGCCGCCC
>NZ_POUD01000306.1 GCF_003236395.1 Nonomuraea aridisoli
ACCCTCCCGAGCCGCGGACCCTCGAGGGGCCCCGTCTCCAGCGACCCGCACGCTACAAGACGCCCCCGACAAATTCCTCGCCGGCGCGGGCCCGACCCGATGAAAAGTGGTCAGTCGTCGTCGAGGGTGAGCAGGCCGCGGCGGAAGGCGGTGGCGACGGCGGCCGCGCGGTCGTTGACACCGAGCTTGGTGTAGATGTGCAGCACGTGGCTCTTGACGGTGGCCTCGCTGATGAACAGCCGGGCGGCGGCCTCCCGGTTGGTGGCGCCCGCGGCGATGAGGCGGAGGATCTCCAGCTCCCGCGCGCTCAGCGGGTCGGCGGGGGCGCGGACCTGGCCGAGCAGCCGGGTGGCGACCGACGGGGAGAGCACGGCCTCGCCGCGCGCCGCCGTGCGGACGGCGCGGATGAGCTCCTCCGGGCCGGTGTCCTTGAGCAGGTAACCGGTGGCGCCCGCCTCGATGGCAGGCATGACGTCGCGGTCGGTGTCGTACGTCGTGAGGACGAGGACGCGGGCCGGCACGCCCAGCCGGGCCAGCTCCTTGATCGCGGTGACGCCGTCGGTGCCGGGCATGCGCAGGTCCATGAGGATCACGTCGGGCCGCAGCGCCCGGGCCAGCTCGACGGCCTCAGCGCCGTCGGCCGCCTCGCCGAGCACCTCGAAGCCCGGGTCGCCGGCGAACATGCCGCGCAACCCGTCGCGCACGATGGGGTGGTCGTCGGCGATGATCAGCCGGATCGGGGTCTCAGCCACGGGCCACCGCCGGGACGCTCACCGAGATCGCCGTGCCCGCGCCGGGCTCCGACTCGATCTCCAGGGTGCCCGCCAGCCTGCTGACCCGCTTGCGCATCGAGGTCAGCCCGAACCCGCCGCCGTCGCGGACGCGCTCGGGGTCGAAGCCGGCGCCGTCGTCGCGGACGTCCAAGGTGAGCACGTCTCCCATGTACGACAGGGTCAGCCCCACCCGGGAGGCGGCGGCGTGCTTCGCCGCGTTGGCCAGGGCCTCCTGCGCCGTGCGCAGCAGCGTCTCCTCCACCTCCGGATGCATGGGACGGACCGTACCAGTGACGGTGAAATCCGCGCGCACGCCGTGGAGCTCGCCCCACTGGGCGACGACCTCCGCCAGCGCGTCGGGCAGCGGCGCCGTCTCCAGCGGGCCGGGGCCCACCGCGTGCACCGAGCGCCGGGCCTCGGCCAGGCTCTCCTTCGCCAGCCCGATCGCGAGGTCCACGCGCCGCCGCCAGTCCGGGTCCTGCCGGGCCGCCTGGAGCTGGGTGACGATGCCGGTCAGTCCCTGGGCCAGGGTGTCGTGGATCTCGGCCGCCATGCGCTGCCGCTCGTCCAGCACGCCCGCCTCGCGGGCCTGGGACAGCAGCTGGGCCTGCAGGCCGGCGTTCTCCGCCATGGCCGCCTCCAGGCGCGCCACCATGCGCTCGCGCTCGGCGCTGCGTTCGGCCGTGATCTCGCCGACGAAACTGAACAGGCCAACCGCGGCCACGATCGCCGCCGTGAGGAACAGCTGGCCGAGGCCGGCCGACGGGGTCGCGGGGACTCCGCCGTAGTACGTCATGACGCTGATCGCGGCCGTGGCGGTGACCCCGGCGAACCGCCAGGCGTCCTTCAGGTAGTGCCAGGAGTGCAGGTATCCGACGAAGCCGAAGAAGCTCGCGAACCACACCCCCTGCGTGCACAGCGCCCCGATCAGCAGCACCAGCCCGGTCACGTAGACCGCGCGGGGCACGGCGGCCACGGTCGCGAGCCGCAGCCAGGCCGCCGCGAGCGCGGCGAGGCCCAGCATGACCCAGGACGGGCCGTCCGTGGCGAGGGCGACCACGGTGGAGACGGCCAGCAGCGCGTACGGCACGGCGGCCATCAGGCGCTCGAGGAGCCGTTCCGATCGGTCGAGCCGGCCGCTCATACGCTCACTCCCAGCGGAAGAACCGGGCCGCCAGGACGCTGACGACCAGTGCGTACGCGGCCATCACGCCCAGCGGCAGCGGATCGGGCACGCCGCCCGCCCAGACGTCCTGCATGGACAGCCGGAAAGCACCCATAGGGGTGTACTCCCCGACAGCGGCCACGATAGCTGGCATCTGGCTCGCGGGCTGCATGAGTCCGGCCAGGTACGCCAGCGGGAAGTACAGCAGCACGCCGATCCCGTTCGCGGAGCGGCCGTTCGGGGCAAGGGCGGCGATGAGCAGGCCGATGGCGAACATGGCGGCCGTGCCGAGGAGGAAGGTGAGCGCGCCGGGCAGCACCCGCGTGGGCAGGTGCGCGCCGAGGACGGCGCCCGCGACGGCGATCAGCAGGCCGCAGGCGGCCAGCGCGAGCACGAGCTGCAGGAGCACCTGCACCACCAGCAGGTTCGCCGGCCGCACCGGGGTGGTGGACAGCCGGCGCAGGATGCCGCGCTCGCGGTAGGTGGCCAAGGTGGTGGGCAGCATGTACAGGCCGACGAGGCCCACGGCGATCGCCAGCGCCATCGGCAGCAGCACGGTGTCGCCCGGCTCGATCGAGCTGCCGAAGACCACCAGGATGAACAGCGGAATGAGCAGGGAGAACACCGCACCGGGTTCCCGGACGAGCAGCTTGAGCTCGACGACGGCGAGCTTGGTCATGGTGGTGTCTCCTATCGGTCGGTGAAGGATCGGCCGGTCAGCGCGGCGAACGCGTCGTCGAGGGTGCGCCGGTCGATGCGCAGGTCGCTCACCGTCACCCGGTGGCGGGCGAGGTGGGCGGTGACCGCCGTGGCGAAGTCGCCCCTGCCGGTGACGACCACCCGGTCGCCCGTCCTGGTCACGTCGGTCACGCCGGGCAGCGCGTCGAGGCCCGCCACGGAGTCGCCCGGCAGCAGCGTGAACCGCATCCGCTGCTCGCCGCCGACCAGCCCCACCGGGGTGTCGAGGGCGACGACGCGGCCCCGGTCGAGGACGGCGACACGATCGCACAACTCCTCCACCTCGTCCATGAAGTGGCTGACCAGCACCACGGTCACGCCGTGGTCGCGGACCCGCTTGACCAGCTCCCAGGTGGCGCGGCGGGCCTGCGGGTCGAGGCCCGTGGTGAGCTCGTCGAGGAAGGCCACCCGCGGATCGCCGACCAGCGCCAGCGCGATGAACAGCCGCTGCCGCTGGCCGCCGGAGAGCTTGCCGAAGCGGGCGTCGCGCTTGTCCGCCAGGCCCCACTCCTCCAGGAGCTCGCGCCAGTCGCGCGGCCTGGCGTAGAAGGAGGCGTACAGGTCGAGGGCCTCCCACACCTTGATGTTCTCCGGCAGCTGGGTGTGCTGGAGCTGCACGCCGACCTGCTCGCGCAGCGCGCGCCCGTCGGTGTACGGGTCGAGGCCGAGCACGCGGATCGAGCCGCCGTCGGGCCGGCGCAGGCCCTCGACGCATTCGACGGTGGTGGTCTTGCCGGCGCCGTTGGGGCCGAGGATGCCGAAGATCTCGCCCGCCTCCACGGCGAACGACACCCCGTCGAGGACGGGGCGGCCGGCGTACCTCTTGCGGAGGTCTGTGACGTCGATGACTGCCATGGCTCAAGCGTCGTGCCCCGGCGCCCGCCGCGAATCGGCCCGCCGGCCACACTCGGCGGGCGATGGTGCTGGTTCCCGAATCCACCGTTCGGTTGATGGCGCCGCGAGCCGATCCGTGCTGGTTTACGCCGGGTGCGAATTCGTTAGGGGCGGCGTCGTTCCGGGTGGTTGGGTGCGTTCATGAATCTTCTCCTTCTTGGCGGCACGGCGTGGCTGGGGCGTGAGGTGGCCCGGCAGGCGATCGGGCGCGGGCACGCGGTGACGTGCCTGGCGCGCGGCGAGAGCGGGCCGGTGGCCGACGGCGCGGAGCTGGTCGTCGCCGACCGCCGGGCGGCCGGCGCGTACGAGCGGGTGCATGACCGGGAGTGGGACGCGGTGGTCGAGGTGTCGTGGCAGCCCGGCATGGTGCGCGGCGCGCTCGCGGCCCTGGCCGACCGGGCGGGTCACTGGACGTACGTCTCCTCCGGCAACGCGTACGCCTCCCACGGCGTGCCCGGCGCCGACGAGAGCACGCCCCTGCTGGAGCCGACCGACCGTGACGAGGTGGACAGGGAGCTGTACGGCGAGGCGAAGGTCGCCTGCGAGCTGGCCGGCGCCGAGGCGGTGGGCGACCGCCTGGTCATCGCGCGGGCCGGGCTGATCGGCGGGCCCGGCGACCACAGCGGGCGCTCGGGTTACTGGGCGGCGCGGGCCGCCCGCGACCCGCACGGGCCCCTGCTGGTGCCCGACTCGCCCGAGCTGCCCACGCAGGTGATCGACGTTCGCGACCTGGCCGCCTGGCTGCTCGACTGCGCCGAGAACGGCACCACCGGCACGTACAACGCGGTCGGGCCCGTGGTGCCGTTCGGGGAGTGGGTGGAGCAGTGCCGCGCCGTCGCGGGCCACACCGGCCCGGTCGTGCCGGCGGATCCCGACTGGCTGCTCCGGCAGGGCGTCGCCGAGTACATGGGGCCGGAGTCGTTGCCGATGTGGCTCGTCGAGCCGGGCTGGGAGGGCTGGTCGGCCCGCTCGGGCGCGGCGGCGCAGGCGGCGGGGCTGCGGCACCGCCCGCGAGCCGAGCTGCTCGCCGACCTGCTGGCCTGGGAGCGGGAGCAGGGCCTCGACCGGCCCCGCCGCGCCGGCCTGAGCGCCACCAGGGAGAAGGAGCTGCTGGCCGCGCTCGCTAGCCGACCCTGACCAGCAGGTCGCGGATCTCGTAGCCGCCGATGTCGTTGGCGAACGTCACCCGTGGCGCCGCCACCATGCGGATGCCGTCGAGGGCGAACAGGCGGCTGAGGAAGACGTCCGTCTCCAGGACGGCGATGCCGGAGCCGGGGCAGCGGTGCGGGCCGTCGCCGAAGGAGAGCGCGGCCCCGTCGGCGGGGCGGCCGGGGCACATCGCGAGCGGCCTCGCTCCGACGCCCGACGGGTCGGTGTTGGCGGCGTCCACGTGCACGTCGATCAGCGCGCCCGCCGGCACCGTGACCGGCGCGTCGCCGCCGTCGAGGGAGAGCGGCGCCGTCGTGCGGCGGCGCAGTTTCGCGACGACGGGTTCGAGCCGCAGGATCTCGTGCAGGACCGCCAGGCGGCCGGGCTCGTCGGCGGCGCGGTAGCGCTCCAGGAGGGCGTCGTCGGTGAACAGGTGCCAGGCCGCGACGCAGATGAACTCGCGGGTGGTCACCATGCCGGCCGCGGCGAAGGTCAGGCACTCGCCGAGGATCTCCGCGTCCGAGCAGCCCTCGTCGATCAGGTGGGAGATGAGGTCGTCGCGCGGCTCGCGGCGGTGGGCGCGCACGGCCGGGCGCACGTCGGCCAGGTAGAAGCGCAGCCAGTTGACGTTCTGGCGGACCAGCCAGTGGACCCCGTGGAAGCTGGTCAGGCCGGGCCGGCCGAACTTCTCGGGGAAGAACCGTTCCAGCCTGCCGCGGATGCCGGGCCTGCTGGAGGTCAGGCCGATGATCGCGCTCGCCACCTCGATCGCCGTCTCGAAGCTCAGCTCCGGCAGCTGCGCCTCGCCCGCCGCCCGCAACTTCGCGAGCCGACGTTCGGCGACGTCGGCCATCAGGTCGCGGTAGTGCTCGTCCACGCGGCGCGGCGTGAAGTACTTCGCGGTCTGGCGGCGGTGCTCTCGGTGTTCGGGCCCGTCGCGGTAGAGGACGGGGCGCCGCACCCGGGCGGGCAGCTTCTCGACCGTCTCGATGCCGAGGCCGGCCTGCACGGTGCCGGCGTCGCGCAGCACCGCGCGGGCCTGGGCGTACCCGGTGACCTGCCAGGTGCCGTCGTCGGCCCGGCGCACCGGGCAGCCGTCGTGCGGGGCGGGCCGGCGGATCTTGCGCGCGTCATCGTCCACCCCGCCCATGCTGAGCCCCGTACGGCGGCAGATCAAGGGCGTTCACAATCGTTCAAGACCCCGGCGGCGGCGCGCGCTACAACGGGACCCGTGAACGAGGTGGGTTTCCTCGGAATGGGGATCATGGGGCGGCCGATGGCGGTCAACCTGGTCCGCGCGGGCACTCCGCTCGTCGTCTGGAACCGGACGGCGGCCCGGTGCGAGCCGCTGCGGCAGGAGGGCGCGCGGGTGGCGGCGAGCCCCGCCGAGGTGTTCGAGCGGGCGCGCGTCGTGCTGCTCATGCTGGCCGACGAGGAGGCCGTGGACGCCGCGCTCGGGCGCGGCACGTCCCGCTTCGCGGCGAACGTCGCCGGACACGTGGTCGTCCACATGGGCACCACGTCACCGGCGTACTCGGCGGAGCTGGCCGCGGCCGTCCGCGAGGCCGGCGGCGACTACGTGGAGGCGCCCGTGTCGGGCTCCCGCGGCCCGGCGCGGGCCGGTCGGCTCGTGGCCATGCTGGCCGGCGACCCGGGAGCCGTCGAGGAGGTGCGGCCGCTGCTCGCGCCGATGTGCCGCGAGACGATCGTCTGCGGCGCGGTGCCCGGCGCGCTGCTGATGAAGCTGGCGGTGAACCTCTTCCTGATCACCATGGTCAGCGGCCTGGCCGAGGCCGCGCACTTCGCCGTACGGCATGGGCTGGACCTGGAACGGTTCCGGCAGGTGCTCGACGCGGGCCCGATGGCCAGCGTCGTCTCCCGGGAGAAGGCACGCAAGCTCGTCGAGGGCGACTTCGAGGCGCAGGCCGCGATCGCCGACGTGCTGAAGAACAACCGGCTCATCGCCGAGTCGGCGCGGGCGTCGGGCGTGGCCTCGCCGCTGCTCGACGTCTGCCACGGCCTGTTCTCCCGGGCGATGACCCTCGGGCATGGTGCGATGGATATGGTCGCCGTGGTCCGGGCCGTCGAGGCCGAGACCGAGCGCCTGACGCGAGGAGAGCAAGCGTGATCGTGATCGTCACCGGTGGTTCCCGGGGGATCGGCAGCAGCATCGTCGAACGGCTGTGCGCCGACGGGGTGGGCGTGCTGTTCACCCATTCCGGCTCCGACGAGGAGGCGGCCGAGCTCGCCGGACGCGTCGGCCCGCTCGCCCATCCCGTACGCCTGGACGTCGCCGGCGACGACGCCCCGGGCCGCCTCTTCGACCTCGCCGAGTCGCTGGGCGACGTGACGGGGCTGGTGAACAACGCCGGGGTCACCAGCCGGATCGGCCCGCTGACCGCGCTCAGGGACGAGGAGCTGCGGCGGGTCGTGGACGTCAACCTGGTGGCCCCGCTGCGCCTGTGCCGCGAGGCCGCCCGCCGGTGGGCCGACAGACCGAGCAAGGCCGGCAAGTCGGACAGGTCGATCGTCACGGTGTCGTCGGTCGCGGCCCGCACGGGCTCGCCCGGCGAGTACGTCGCCTACGCGGCCACCAAGGCGGCCGTCGAGACGATGACCGTCGGCCTGGCCAAGGAGCTCGCCCCCGGCGTACGCGTCAACGCGGTCTCCCCCGGGACCATCGAGACGTCGATCCACGCGCGGGCCGGCGAGCCCGGCCGGGCCTGGCGGGTGGCCGAGCGCATCCCCATGGGCCGTCCCGGCAAGCCGGAGGAGATCGCGGAGGCGGTCGCGTGGCTGCTGTCGGACAAGGCGTCGTACGTCACGGGAGCCGTGCTGAACGTCGCGGGCGGTCTGTGACCGCGGGCGATCCGGTCTGGGCGGCGAGCCACTGGCCTGGGGTGAGCCCGTAGGCGCGGCGGAACATCCGCGTCATGTGGCTCTGGTCGGCGAACCCCGCCGCCAGCGCCGCCTCCCCCAGCGGCAGCCCGCTCAGCAGGGCGCGGCGGGTGAGGTCGAGCCGGCGCATCGTCCTGAACCTGGTCGGGCTGGTGCCGAAGACGGCGCGGAACTGCCGGGCGATCGTCCACCGGTCGAGCCCCGAGACCTGTTCGAGCTCCGCGGCCGTGCGCCGGACGGCCGGATCGGCGGCGATGAGCTCCCGCACCCGGGCCAGCGCCGCGACGGGCGGCGGCCCGGCCGCGGCGCCGGACCGAGTGCGCGCGGGCGCGTCGGCGAGCCGCTCCAGCGCCGCCGCGACCAGCGTGACGACCTCGACCCACGCCAACTCCTCCAGCGGCTCGTCCAGGTGCCGCAGGCACGCCGCCAGCGCCGGATCCATCGCCTCGGGCCCGACGACCGGATCGGCGACGAACGGCAGCGGGCGGCCGCCCAGCGCCTCCTGCACGAGGTACGGGTCGACGTAGAGGATGCGGTAGCCGAACCCCTCGTCGGTGCCGGCCGCGCCGTCGTGCTCCTCGTCGGGATGCAGGACGTGCCACTCCCCCGGCAGGCAGCGCCGCAGCTCGCCCCGGTACCGGAACGTCTGCACGCCCGTCAGCGTCATGCCGATCGCGTACGTGTCGTGCCGGTGCGGGGAGAACGCCTCGCCGACGAGCGCCGCCTCCAGCCGTTCGATCCCCTGGGCGCCGCGCCCGAACCGCAACCGGTGGCCCGGCACCGCCCGCAGGTGCTCCATGGCTCCGTCACGTTAGCGCCCGCGCGCCGATCAACTTCATCAGGCTGTGATCTTGGGGACATCCGCCCGACACACGATGCTCGGAATGTGGCGGTTGATCCCTCTTTGCTCTGGAGGCACCGTGACCCCAGCACCCCCCTCCGACGCCGAGCTCGACACCATGATCAGGGCCCGCCTGGCGGCGTCGGGCATCGACCTCGACCAGCTTCCCCCCGGCACCACCCCCGACCCGGAGACGGGCGCGCCGGGCCGCGACACCGTCCTCGCCTCGCTGCGCTCGTTCGTGCGCGGCACGGTCACGTCGCTGGCGGCCTACCAGCCGCCCGCGCCGGACGGCTCCGCCGATCCCGCTCTGTCGCAGCAGCGCGCGCCGATGATGTACCCGTCGATCAGCGTGGAGTGGCGCCGATGAGCGGGCCTACCGACCGGTCGGTGGACCGGCGCGCGTTCCTCGCCAGGACCGCGGCGATGGGCGCGGCCGGGCTCGCCGCGAGCGCCTGGCCGTCGCCCGCGCACGCCTCCGTCAGGGAACGGCCCGGCCTGGACGTCTCCGGCGCCTACGTCAAACCGCGCCCCGAGGCCATGTCCGATCCCACGGAGCTCACCGTCGCCGAGGCCGCGTGGATGATCCGCGAGCGCCGGCTCAGCCCGCTGGAGCTGGTGGAGGCCTATCTCGCCAGAATCGACGCGTACGAGGCGACGTACCTGGCCTTCAACACGGTGCTCGCCGACGCCGCCCGGGAGGCGGCGCGCTCGGCGGGACGCCGGCGGGCGCGCGGCCCGCTGCACGGCATCCCGCTGGCGATCAAGGACAACTACTACACGCAGGGCGTGCCGACCACGGCGAACTCGTTCCTGTTCCGCGATTTCGTGCCGGGCTTCGACGCGACGGCCGTGGCGTCGCTCAAGGCCGCGGGGGCGATCGTGCTCGGCAAGACCCAGATGGGTCCGCTGGCCACCACCCGCGCCACCACTCCGTCGGGCGAGATCACCACGGTCAACGCCTGGACGCCGGGCGACCCGGGCGTCAACCCCGGCGGCTCGTCCACCGGCACCGCGACCGCCGTGGCGGGGCGGCTGGCCTCCTCCGGCACGGGCACGCAGACCGGCGGCTCCATCACGGCGCCGTCCAACGCGCAGAACCTCACCGGGCTCAAGCCGACCATGGGCCGGGTGTCGCTCTACGGCATCATCCCGCTCAGCTACACCCGCGACCATCCGGGGCCGCTCGCCCGCGACGCCAAGGACGCGGCGATCATGCTCGCCGCGATGGCCGGCGAGGACCCGGCCGACGCGCGGACGCAGGGCCTGCCACGGGTGCCCGCGCTCATCGACGCCGCCACCCCCGTGCGGTCGGGCGGGCGGGTGCGGCTGCGCTGGAACACCCGCGTCGGGGTGCTGCCCGGCTACGCCGACGGCTCGTCCGAGACCGCCGCCGCGCGCCGGGCGTTCCTGGCGGAGCTGGCCGCGATCCGCGGGGTGACGCTGGTCGAGGTGCCCTACCCCGACGAGTGGGACGTGCTCACCGGCAACGACTTCAACAACGTGCGGCTGCCGGAGCGCAGCGAGCCGTTCATGCCGTACCTGCGGTCGGACCTGCGCGGGTTCGGGGTGTCGGTGATCGGCTGGCTGCAGGGCGCGCTCCTGGGCGCCAACGAGTACGTCACCGGCCAGCGCGCCAAGCTGCTGCTGCTGGAACGCGTCCTGGACCAGACCTTCGAACGGTGCGACGTGGTGGTGCAGACCTCGCCGACGCCCTTCGACGCGATCGGCCTGCCGGAGATCGGCTTCCCGATCGGGTTCACGGGCTCGGGGCTGCCGATCGGCACGATCCTCGGCGGGCTGCCGTACGGCGAGGACCGGCTGCTGTCGGTCGTCGCCGCCTACCAGGCCGTCACCGACTGGCACTGGCGCCGCCGAGCGCCTGCACCCGCTTGCCGTGCCGGGTGCCGGTCTCGTAGACGTACTGGGCGATCGGGGTGGAGCCGACGAAGGAGACGCCGCGCACGTCGGGGTGTTCCAGCAGGCGGTCGAC
>NZ_POUD01000307.1 GCF_003236395.1 Nonomuraea aridisoli
CGCCACCCCCGCGGCCCCGGCCAGGCTCAACGCCGCCACGAAGGCTCCTCGCCCAGCCACCGCGCCAACCGGGCGTCGTCCGGCTCGAACCGCTCGCGCAGCGACCGCTCCAGCGCGGCCGGCACCGGACGCGGCAGCGCCCGGCCGTTGTGCCGCTCGAACACCGGGTACCCCAGGTGCGGCACCCCCAGGAACTCCAGCACCCGGTCGTAGACCGCCTCGGGATGGGCGAAGAACCGGTGGCTGTCCAGCACGAGGATCCGGTCACAGCCGAACAGCGGCTCCAGCCGGTCGAGCTGGTCGGCGTAGCGACCCCGGGTCACGTAGGCGTGGTGGCGGTGGGAGTGGTGCGACGCGTAGGGGAGCGCGCGCAACAGCTCGTCGGCTCCGGCCAGCCGCTGCTCCTCGAGCTCCAGCGCGGTCTCGAGATGCGACTCCGTCTCGAAGCCCCTGGCCAGCTCGTGGGCATGAGCGGAGCAGGCCCGCTCGACGGGGTCGCGGACGAGCACGACGAGCTTCACGCCCGGCAGGGTCGCGGCGATGCGCTCCCCGGCCAGCGGATGGAACAGGTAGTAGGGGGACGACTCGTACGCCTGCGCGGCCCCGCCGTGCCGGCGGCCGAGCAGGGCGGCGCCCGCCTGTAACGGGAAATGGGCCCGGTACCAGCGCAGGCCGCGGTCGTAGGCGACGTCGAAGTAGTGCACCCCCTTGTGCAGCACCGGCTTGAGCAGCAGCGGGTGCTGGGCGAGCGCCCGGTAGAGCGAGGTGGTGCCGCACCGCTGCGCCCCCACGATGAGGAACGACGGCAGCACCCGCGCCCCCGCCGTGAACCGTCCCGCCGACCGCGACAGGGAAAGGGCCGAGCGCTTCATCGTCTTCATGTCAGGGACTCCTGGTGGTCGACGACCGGGTTGAGCCAGCTCTCCGGCGGGCCGAGCGGTTCGTGGCCGTCGGCGGCGTGCCGGTCGGCCAGCGCGATCAGGTACCGCAGCGCGGTGTGCCGGGCCGCCGCCGCCGACAACCCCAGGGGAGCGAGCACCCGTACGGACTGGGCCAGGCACGCCCGCGCCGCGACCGGCGGGCGCATCCGGCGCAGCGCCCGCTGGAAGAAGTGGTGGACGGCGTCGAACCCGTACGGGACGCCGATCTCGTAGCGCTCCCAGTCCCACACGAGCACCCGGCCGTCGGGCGACGGGCACATGTTCCACGGGGAGAGGTCCCCGTGCCAGGCCGGGCGGGTGCCGCCGGTCTCGGCGATCTCCCTGACGGCGTCGAGCAGCAGCGGGCGCGGCACCCGGCGGCGGCGTACCGGCAGCGGCGAGACGGCCAGCACCGACAGGCCGCGCCACTCGCCGTGGTGCAACACGTACGGGGTGGCCACCACGTCGAGGGACAGCCCGGCCAGCCGGCGCAGCGCCGCCGCCTCCGTGGCGAGCAACTCGCGGGTGCGGGGCGTGTCGCCGACCTTCACGAACGCCAGCCGCCGCCCTTGCGAGCGCGCCTCCAGCACGGGCTTGCGGTTGGCCCGCCGCGCCGGACGCACGTGCAGGACCGTCTCCACCGGCCGCTCGAAGACCTCGCTCAGGTACGCCGCGATCGACCCCTCGTCGGGCACCATGACCCGGGAGCCCACATGCCACCATCGTCGCGGCGCCAGCCGCCGGGGCAGGGCGGGAAGCGGCAGCACGGTGTAGGCCCGGGGCGAGCCCGTCCCCGGGTACAGCAGCCGCACGGTCTCCGCGAGGTAGCCGAGACGGGTCGCGGCGTCGGTCATTGGGAACCTCCGAGGAAACCCGCTCCTTGATGGCCGAGAGAAATCGGAGCGCCGACAGGGGCGGCCCGGCGGAGCCGGGACAGCCGTGGGCGCGAAGAGCGCATCACTGCTCCTTCGTGATCGTGTACGCGTAACCGTCCGCACGTTGCAGCAGGCGGACGTGCCGATGATGGATCCCCTGGACGGTGCCGTGCAGGGTGGTGATGTTGAACTTGCCGGTGGCGCGGACGGCGACCCTGCCCGTGTGCGTGCCGGCCTTCTTGCCCGCCGGGACGACGGCCCGGACCAGGTCACCGGTGGCGAACCCGAAGAACTGCTTGGTGCGGGGCAGGCGCAGGCGGGGAAAACCGTGGGCGTCGGTCCGGGTGCGGCAGTGGGTGCCCCGCCCGGCGCAGCCGGCCACCAGAACCGTCTGGACGGTCTCGGTGACGGTGTCGAGCTTGCCTGCGCATAGGGCGTCGAGCGTGTGGGACTTGGGCAGGCCGGCGCGGGTGCGGTTCCACTTCGTCCGGCCGCCCGAGGCGGTGTGGACCGGGAGCCGCTGGTCGAGCCGTCGCCACAGCGCCCACCTGGTCGACTGGGCAGCGGCCGCGTCGCGCAGCGGCGCCTTGGCGTGTGCCCGGATCCGGGCGAGCAGCTTCGGCTTGCCGGACAGGAACTCCTCCACCAGCCGGTCGTCCTTGACCTGATTACACGAGATGCAGGCAACGACCAGATTCGACACCCGGTCCGAGCCGCCCCTGCTACGCGGGTGGATGTGGTCGATGTTGAGCGGCACCCCGGTCGCGCCGCAGTAGGCGCAGGCTCGGCCCCACTTGGCGAGCAGGTACTCGCGCACTTCGTACCCGTACAGGGTGCCCTGCTGGTATTCGGCGCCCTCCAGGGGGCGGCCTGCGGTGAGGGTGTGGGTGTCGAACGCCACCCGCTCCACGTGCACCGCACGGACCGGAGACCACCGGCACAGGCGATCCACCCACGAGACGGTGGTGTGTCCACTCGGTGCTGGAGCGACGGGGCAAGCCAGCCGTCCGGGCGGGCCCGGTTGCGGAAACGAGGTGCCCGGTAGCGCAGGTTCCGGGAGCGCCGGCCGCGCCGGTAGCCGGCGCGCCGCTTCAGCTTCGCGCTGATCTGCGCGCCGCGGTGGTCGAGCTGGATGCTGTACCGGCCGCGCCGCTCACCTGCTTGGGTGGTGAACACGGCGATGCCGGTGTGCCTGCTGCCGGGGTCGATGCCGACCTCGACACCGTCGACCTGCGACTGGCCGACCATGCGGTCCTTCAGCCGGATGACGAACGGGGTGTGACGTGCGACAACAGCACGTCCCTTTCTCAAGAGCTTGCGGGCCCTGGCCGGGGTGGCGGGCTGGAGCGGCCGGCCGTGCTTGTCGAGAACGAACACGGCCGCATGGATGGTGCGGACCTCACGGTCCTTCTCCCCGGCCTGTACGGGTCCGGGGGTGACGCCGGCAGCGGCGCTACCGGTCTCCTCTCGCACATGTTCCGCACCGGGTACCGCACGCACGGCGCGGTCTTCGATCCCCGTTTCGTACCCGATCCAGGGCGTGTCTGCTGGACCGAATTCGAGAGCGGGCTGCTGAGGAAGCACAGCCCGGTCGGTCTTCCGTCCTGTACGGAACGTAGCCATCAAGGTCACCTCCTTGTCGGTGATGGCTGGTGCTGGTAACGGCGGCCTCAGCCGATTCGGCTGAAAGCCCGGCCCTTCAGCTTCGAGGCCGGGATCCCGTTATGAGTTTCTCCACAGCAGGGCGAACGAGATGAGATAGAGGCTGAGCGGCGAGACCAGGCCGTCGTAGATGAACATGTAGAGCAGCACGAGCCCCATCACGAGCACCCCGGCCAGCCCGATCGGGCTGCGGTCGCGCCAGTGGCGCCGGATGGCGCCGAGGAAGAACGCCGCGTACAGCAGCGCGCCGGTGAACCCCTGGGTGATGATCAGCAGCCAGAGCTGCCCGTCGCCGCCCAGGGGCGGGTGTCCGCAGGTCGGGCACCACTGGGTCTTGCCCGTGGTGATCGAGCGGTGGTTGCCGGTGGCGTTGCGGGTGTTGCCGTAGCCGATGACCGGCGAGTGGGTGGCCGCCGCGAGGGTCGCGCTCACGGTGAAGGCCCGGATGTCGTTGGAGTGCGGCCGGTCCAGCCGCTGGGCGACCAGCGGCGCCAGCGGGCTGAGCGCGAACGCCAGCGCCGCCGTGGCCACCAGCCCGCACGTCACGACCCGCGTGCGCCCGCCCACCCGGGCGATGAGGTAGAGCACCGCCAGGCCGAGGCCGATCCACAGGCCCCGGTTGAGCGAGTACACGATCGGGACCGCCGCCAGGGCGAGCACCACGGTCGCGAAGACCTTGTGCCGGGTCCGGCCGTACACCCACCAGCCGACCACGAACCAGACCAGCAGCACCGAGGCGTTGCTGCCCCAGGCGTTGGCCCACTCGTAGGGCGCCTCGGGCCGCGGCGCCGCGTACCCCAGCACCATCTGCGTCTGCGCCGCCGTGGGCTGGATGAGGTTCTGGACGAACGGGTTGCCGCCGATCCAGTCGGGCAGCAGCAGCTGCACCGGCGAGGTGTAGGAGAAGGCCGGGAAGAGCACGCCGAGCAGCCCGCCCGCGACCGTGGTCACGAACAGCACGCCGAGCATCCGCACCAGGCGCAGCTGCGGCAGCTCCCGCTCGGTGAGGTTGCCCAGGTAGAGCATCATGACCAGCACGGACGTGTAGAGCGCCAGCCGCATGAGATAGCCGAGGATCCGGCCGGCGCCCAGCTCGCCGTACGTGCCGGGCGGCGACTCGGCCAGCATGAGCCCGCTGATGAGGTAGCCGGCCAGCAGCAGCGCCCACAGCCCGAAGCCGCGCGGCACCCTGATCGGCCGGCGCCGCCACAACACCACCGCCATCGGCGCCGCCACCACGATCACCGACAGCCCCCCGAACCCGAGCGCCCACCAGACCGGGTAACCGATCAGCAGCGCCGCGATGGGCCAGGCGGCTCTGCTCACGTCGGCATGCCCGGCCGCTGCGGGTGGTGGAAGTGCTGGATGGGGGTGGCCTCGGGCGGCAGGCCCAGGTCGAGCTCGCCGCTCGCGACGAGCTTGCCGAGCGTGTGGTGCGGGTGCGGCTCCAGCAGCGGTACGAACGTCGGCACCGCCTCGGCCGCCGTGACCACGCCGATGACCGGGACGTCGTGCCGGGCCAGTCGCCGTACGGCGGCGGCGACGTCCGTGGAGGTGACCCGGCCCAGGCCCACGACGAGCAGGGCGGCCTCGGCCCTGGCCAGGTCGCGGGCGTCGGAGCCGTCGAGCAGGACGAGCGGCAGGCTCACCGGCAGCGGCTCGGCGCGGCGGCGGGCGGGCTGCAGGTCGTGGGGGAGCGTCCTGACCAGGAGCCGCTTGCCCGGGGAGGCCGAGACGACCTCCCCGGCCAGGTCCGCCAGCAGGCCGTGCGGGCGCGGCCCCGACAGGTCGCCGAGGACGGGCAGGCCGGTCAGCCGTTCGACGTCGGCGGCCGTGCGCAGCCGCCGGTCGAGCCGGTCGCGGGCGTAGGCGGCGGCCGAGCCGGCCAGCAGGCCCGCCATCAGCCCGGTGCCGAGGTAGAGCGGCAGGCTGGGGGCGCTGGGGGCGTCCGGTGGCGTGGCCCGGCTGAGGATGGCGCCCGGGGTCACCGCGACCGTCCGCAGCGCGTCGTACTTGAGCGCGAGGCCGGCGGACTGGCGGTTGAGCACGTTCTGGCGCTGCTGGGCAAGCGTGTGCTCGGGCGTGCCCCTGGTCAGCCGGACGAGCTCCCGGACGACCTGGTCGAGCGCGGCGTTGACCTGCTTGTACTTGGTCAGCACGGCCTGCTGCTGCGCGGTCAGCGCGCTGAGGGCGCCCGAGCGGCGATGGTCGAGGTACGCCTCGGCGTACGCGCGCGACTGGGCGGCGGCGCTGTCGGGGTCGCCGGCCGTCACCGAGATCCACAACACCGCCGAGTTGGGCGGCACGAACACCTCGGCCGGCTCGGGCTCCACGCCCCCGAGGACCCTGGCCGCGCGCGCGGCGACGGCCGCCGACTGGGCGACCTGGGCCTCGGTGTCGAGGTTGAGCGCCTCGCGCTGGCGGTTGGTGACCTGGTTGAGCGGCTCCGGCACGCCCACCGGCAGGACGTGCACCTGCGTGGTCGCGGTGTAGACGGGCGGCGTGAGCAGCAGCAGCGCGAGCGCCGCGGCGCAGCCGATCACGACGCAGCCCACGAGCGGCAGCCACCGCCTGCGCAACAGCGCGAGGTGATCGTCCAGGCCGGTGCCGGAGCTCATGGGCGGTCTCCTGGGATGTGTGCGGATCGTCGCGGATCGTCGCGGATCGGCGACACTGCGTCACTGTCCGGGCGCGCGCTCACTATAGGACGGACGGTTATCACCCAGGTGGAATACGCAAGATTTTCTCCGGTACGGCCAGAAAGAAGGCACCTGATAAATCGAAATATCAGAAAAATTCGGGCGGCTCGATCCTTGGCGTGAACTGGGGAGACTCTCACACTGGCTGACGTTCCAAGAACAGCGTGGCAAGGTTCAGGTGTGATAGGCGGGGGTCGTTCGACAAGGGGGTAGGAAGGCTTTGCAGCTACGGGGTAAATCTCACAAAACTACGCACACCGCGCTCACCGGCGCAGCCATGGCCGTGGTCACGGTGCTGGCCGCCTGCTCCGGCGCGGAGGGCGCCGGGAGCGTGCCGCCGGTCGAGAGCCGTTCGGTGCAGCCGGCCGTGCGCTCGCCCACCTGCACGGCCACCTCGAAGCTCATCCCGTCCTGCGGCGCGTGGTGGGGCATCGCGCCGGAGGTCTTCACCGGCGCCCCGGTGGAGCAGGCGCTGCACGGCGCGGAGGCGCGCATGGGGGCCGCCGCCGACGTGGTGCACGTCTACCACCGGGGCAGCGAGCTGTTCCCGACCGACGCGGAGATCAGGCTGGCCCGCGACCCCGAACGGCCACGGCTGCTCATGATCAACTGGAAGCCGTCGTTCGAGCACACGTGGGCCGACATCGCCGGTGGCGCCCTCGACCGCCGCATCGACCGGCTGGCCGCCCACCTGCGGCGTGAGTTCCCCGAGCGGTTCTTCCTCACCGTGCACCACGAGCCCGAGAACGACGTCAACCCCTCGCCGGGTTCGGGCATGCGGGCCGCCGACTACGCGGCCATGTTCCGTCACGTCGTGCTGCGGCTGCGCGAACGCGGGGTCAGGAACGCGGTCGTGGTCATGACGTACATGGGGGCGCCCAACTGGGCGTCCAAGCCCTGGTTCGAGGAGCTCTACCCGGGCGACGACGTGGTCGACTGGGTGGCCATGGACCCGTACGCCGACCAGCGGGTGCAGGACTTCCACGGCCTGGTCAACAAGACCCGCAAGGACTATCCCGACTGGCCTGGCTTCTACCGGTGGATGCAGGCGCGCTTCCCCGGCAAGCCGGTCATGGTGGCCGAATGGGGGGTGTTCGAGCGGCCTCACGACCGGTCGTTCAAGCGCCGCTTCTACGAGTCGGTGAGCCGGCAGATCAAGCGGTATCCGCAGATCAAGGCGCTGCTCTACTTCGACTCGCCGCACGCGCCACGGGGTGACACGAGCTTCGACGCCGATCAGGGCGCCGACCGCGCGTTCGCCGAGCTGGCCCGGGATCCGTACTTCCGCTCGACCCCGGTGCCGCGGCCGTAGCCTACCTAGGGGCTCACTTCCTGCGGCCGCCCGTCCGCCGGGGCGCCGTCGGCCTCCGCAGCCGCGCGCCTGGCGCTCGCGCGGCGCCGCAGCAGCCAGCCGGCGACGGTGACCGCGACGGCCACAATGAGGGCGCAGACGGTGAACAGGTTGCCGGCGTCGAGCAGCTTGAGCGCCGAGGCGAGCAGGACGATCGCCAGCATGGCCCTGATCAGGCCGCCGGGGGCGCGTGAGGAGATCCGGGCGCCGAGGTAGACGCCCGGGATCGAGCCGATCAGCAGCGAGACGGTGAGGTCGAGCTGGAAGTCGCCGAACAGCAGGTGGCCGAGCGCGGCGGCGGCGACCAGCGGCACGGCCTGCACCAGGTCCGTGCCGACGAGCTGGTTGGCCTTGAGCGCCGGATACAGCACCAGCAGGGCCACGATGATGAGCGACCCGGAGCCGACGGAGGACACGCCGACCACCAAACCGCCCACCATACCGACCAGTAGGGTAGGTATTGGGCGCACGACGATCTCGTGCGCGCTCGACGTTCCGCCCCGCCCGGCGAACCAGCTCTTCAGCGCCATGCCCGCCACGGCCAGCAGCAGCGCCACGCCGAGGGCGTACTTCACCGCGTCGGTGACCGCGAACGCCCTGGCCAGGAACACCCCGCAGAAGGCCGTCGGCACCGACCCCGCGCACAGCCAGCCGACCAGGCGCAGGTTGACGGTGCCGTGACGCAGGTGGACGAAGCTGCCGACCGGCTTCATCACGGCCGAGGCGACCAGGTCGCTGGAGACCGCCGCCAGTGGCGGCACGTTGAAGAACAACATCATCATCGGGGTCATCAGGGCGCCGCCGCCCATGCCGGTCAGCCCGACCACGATGGCGACGACGAAGGACCCGGCGATCAGGGGGAAGTCGATCAACGGACCCAGCCTCCGGACTTCAGCGTGTCGAGCACCCTGGAGACGGCCGCCTCGATCGACATGTGCGTGGTATCGATCACCAGATCGGCGTCGTCCGGTTCTTCGTACGGATCGGAGATGCCGGTGAACTCGGGGATCAGGCCGGCGCGGGCCTTGGCGTACAGGCCCTTGCGGTCGCGCCGCTCGCACTCCTCCAGCGGCGTCGCGACGTGCACCAGCAGGAAGTCGGCGCCGACGGACTCGACCATCGCGCGCACCTCCGCGCGGGTGGCCGCGTACGGCGCGATCGGGGCGCAGATCGCCAGGCCGCCGTGGCGGGCGGCCTCGGCGGCCACGAAGCCGATGCGGCGGATGTTCAGGTCGCGGTCGGCCTTGGAGAACGTCAGGCCCTTGGACAGCAGGTGGCGCACCACGTCGCCGTCGAGGTAGGTCACCGTGCGGGAGCCCAGCTCCAGCAGCGCGTCGCGCAGGCCGCGGGCGATCGTGGACTTGCCTGAGCCGGACAATCCGGTGAAGAAGACGACCAGGCCGCGGCGGTGGGGCGGGCCGGGGATGTGCACGGGGTCGGGGCCGGCGAGGTGTTCCGTCGCTCCGTAGGCGGTGGCGACGTGTTCGCGCAGTTCCAGGTCGATCTCGGGCTCGTCGCGCGGGGCGAGCGGCACCGGGACGACGAGCGTCCCCTCGGGCAGCTGGTCCTTCGCCCGCAGCGCAGCGCGCACGACCGCGGGGCCGGCCTCGCCGTACGCGAGCGGGAGCAGCAGGATCACCGCGTCGAGCTCCTTCGCGGTGGCGACCGCCTCGGACAGGTCGTCGAGCGGGCCGCGCATGGTGACGCCCAGCGCCGGGCGGCCGCCGAGCTCCTGCCTGACCTCGGCGGGCGTGCGCCGCAGCCGGGCGAACGGGCCGTGCTCCGGCGTGCTCAGGGCCTTGATCGGCCCGGAGGTCAGCCCGTCGGGCTCGTGGGCCGTCACGGTCAGGACGGCCAGCGGCAGCCCCTCGGGGTCGAGCAGGGTGACCTCGTCGCCGGGAGAGACGTCGGCGGGCAGGTGCAGGGTCACGGGCGCGGGCCACGGGGTGCCGTCGGCGAGGGTGCCGCGCTCGTGCACCGTGTGGAGGTCGTCGTGGCCGAGGAACCCGGTCAGCGGCTCGAAAGCGCCGCAGAGCATTAGCTCGAGGTCGGCCAGTTCGCGCTGGTCGGGGGTCCACTCCACGGTTCCTACATCCCAACTATTCCGATTGAATTGGTAGGGAAGGAGTCTACCGGCTGATGCCAGTGTGTCACTAGATGAGCCGGGCGAAGTGATGCTGAGGCTTTCTGATGACCATGGTGATCTCGTCGTGGGAGGAGGGGAACCGGCCGCTGGTCAGGTTGGACATCATCGCCACCGCCACCGCGCCGATCCGGCGTGACCTGGCCGGGCCGCTCGTGCTGCGCCGGTCGTCGGTGATCATGAGCCCGCGGCTCAGGCAGAACGCGTGCAGCCCGTCGCTGGAGGCCAGCGGCTCGTACACGGCCGGCAGCGGGCCCGGCGTCCCGGCCGGCACCATGACCGGCCACAGCAGCCGGCGCAGGAACGACGGCGTCATCCGGTCGAGCAGGCCGTAGGCCGACCTTCGGTCGCGCATGCGCAGCAGCACGAGCCCGCCCGGGCGCAGCGCCCGCAGCAGGCGGTCGAGGACGAGCTCGGCGTGGTGGACCCGTTCAAGCAGGAACGACAGCTGGATGACGTCGAAGGACCTCGGCGGCAGCGCGACGCCGCGCAGGTCGCCGAGGGACCAGGCGACCAGGTCGGCCCGCTCCTCCACTGCCTTCCTGATCGCCGGCAGGTCTTCGTCGACCCCGGTGGCTCTGGTCTCGATGTGGTCGAGGACCAGCGGCTCGTCGTAGGCGCACCCGGCGACCAGCACGTCGAGCCGCCTGATCGGCTGCCCGGCGCAGTGCTCGCGGAGCCGCTGACCGAAGAGGTCGCCTCGCTGGGCGACCGATTTCACCTCAGACATGTCACCTACAGTAATCAACCGATCTCATTTCGTGAGCCATTTACCCCACCCACCCCAC
>NZ_POUD01000308.1 GCF_003236395.1 Nonomuraea aridisoli
CTCCAGAGCCGCGGGTGAATCAGGGCGGGGGCAGTTCGCCGGAGCCGCGGGTGATCAGGCGGGTCGGCACGGTCGTGCGGCGGGCCCGGGAGCGGTCGCCGTCGAGCCGCCGCAGCACCATCTCGGCCGCCGCGGCCCCGACCCCCGCCGGGTCCTGGGCCACCACCGTCAGCGGCGGGTCGAGCGCCTCGGCCAGCGGCAGGTCGTCGAAGCCGACCACGGCGACCTCCTTGCGGCCCGCCCGCGCCAGCGCCACCACCACGCCCATCGAGGCCAGGTTGTTCCCCGCGAACACCGCCGTCGGCGGATCGGCCAGGGATAACAGCCGCATCGTCGCCTGAGCCGCGGCCTCCATGTCATGACCGGCCTCCACCAGCGCCCGGTCGAACGGCAGCCCCGCCCCGTCGAGGGCGTCGCGGTAGCCCTGGAACCGTTCGCGGCGGGTGTAGAGGGAGGCGGGAGCGTCGCCGACGAAGCCGATTCTGCGGTGGCCGTGGGCGACGAGGTGGGCGACGCCCGCCCGCGAGCCCTCGCGGTTGGCGCTGACCACGCAGTCGGCCCGCAGGCCGACCGCGGGACGGTCGAGGAAGACGATGGGCAGCCCGGCCATCCGTTCGGAACGCAGATGGCGGTGGTCGCTGGACGCCGCGGGAACCACCATGAGGGCGCTGACCCGGCGGGCCAGGAAGGTCGCGATCAGCGACTGCTCGAGACCGGCCGTCTCGCTGGAGGAGCCGACGATGAGCGTGAGCCCGCGGGCCCGCACCGCGCTCTCGACGCCGCCCGCGACCGTGCCGAAGAACGGGTTGCCCATCTCGGGGACGACCAGGCCGATCGCGGCGTCCCGGGCGCCGACGCGCATGTTGCGGGCCATGAGATTGGGCCGGTAGCCGAGCTTCGTGACCGCCGCCAGGACGCGTTCGCGGGTCTCGACGGCCACCGGGCCGTCGTCGTTGAGCACCCGGGAGACGGTCTTCGCGGTGACCCCGACCTCACGGGCCACGTCGGTCATCGTCGGACGCCGCATCGGGCCCATGCTAGTCGCCCACCCCCAGGTCCGGCCGCGCCCAGGGCCGGCCGTCCTCAGGACCAGCCGATCGCGTCCGCCGCGCTCTGGTCCACCACCACGGACCTGCCCTCAGACACCTGCAGCGCGCCGGTCATGATGGCCACCACCTCGGCCATGCTGTGGTCGCGCGGGCTGATCTCGGCCACCCGGCGGCCGAGGCGCTGGACGTGGACGCGATCGGCGATCTCGAAGACGTGCGGCATGTTGTGGCTGATCAGCACGACGGGCGTGCCCCGGTCGCGGACCTGCCGGATCAGGTCGAGCACCTGGCCGGACTCCTTGACGCCGAGCGCCGCCGTGGGCTCGTCCATGACGACGACGCGGGTGGCCCACGCGACGGCCCTGGCCACCGCCACGCCCTGGCGCTGACCGCCGGACAACGACTCGACCGGCTGGCTGAGCGAGCGCAGCCCGATCTTCAGCTCGGCCATGTGCCGGGCCGACTCCTGCCGCATGCGCTTCTTGTCGAGCATCCGGAAGACCTTGCCCAGCACGCCGGGCTTGCGCAGCTCGCGGCCCAGGAACATGTTCGTGGCGATGTCGAGCGAGGCGGCGATCGCGAGGTCCTGGTAGACGGTCTCGATGCCGTGCCGGCGCGCGTCGAGGGGGTCGCGCAGGCGCACGGGCTCGCCGTCGAGCCGGATCTCGCCGGCGTCCGGCTGCAGCGCGCCGGTCAGCGCCTTGATCAGGCTCGTCTTGCCGGCGCCGTTGTCGCCGATGACCGCCAGCACCTCGCCGGGCAGCAGGTCGAAGTCGGCGCCGTCGAGGGCGACGACGTGACCGTACCGCTTGGTCAGGCCGCGGGCCTGGAGCACCGGGGTGGTCATCGGTTCCTCCTGCGGGAGAGCTGGTCGACGGCGACGGCGAGGATCACGAGGATGCCGGTGATCAGCGTCTGGTAGATCGACGGCACGCCCATGAGCTGCAGGCCGTTGCGGAAGACCCCCACGATGAGCGCGCCGACCAGCGTCCCGATCACCAGGCCGCGGCCGCCGAAGAGGCTGGTGCCGCCGAGCACGACGGCGGTGATGCTGTCGAGGTTGTCGGTCTGGCCGGCCTGCGGGTCACCGACGCCCGTCCGGGAGACGAGCAGCAGGGCGGCGATGCCGTAGATGAGACCGGCCAGCGTGTAGACGCCGACCGTCAGCCGGCGGGTCCTGATGCCGGTCAGCCGGGCCACCTCGGGGCTGTTGCCGAGCGCGTACACGTGGCGGCCCCAGGCGGTCGAGCCCAGCAGGTACGCGAACAGCAGGAACAGCAGGATCGTCAGCAGCGAGCCGTAGGTGACGTTCGTCTGCCCGACCTGGAACGTCTGCCCGAGAAACGTCAGCGGGTCCGGCAGACCCACCACCGTCTGCTCGTTCGAGTAGATGTGCGTCAGCGCGAACGCCACGTTCAGCATGCCGAGCGTCACGATGAACGGCGGCAGCGAGATCCGCGTCACCAGCAGCCCGTTGACCAGCCCGAACGCGGCGCAGACGGCGAGCCCGGCGGCCACCGCGAGCAGCGGCGGCAGGCCGTTGTCCACGGCCAGCTTGGTCATCACGATCCCGCCGAACGCCATGATCGCGCCGCACGCCAGATCGATGCCCGCGGTCAGGATGATCAGGGTCTGGCCGATGGCGAGCGTGCCGACCACCATGACCTGCTGGATGATCAGCGAGAAGTTGGGGCCGGTGAGGAACTGGTCGCTGTTGAGCCCGAAGAACGCGCACGCGAGCACGAGCGCCGCCAGCGGCCCGGCGACGGGCGTGGCGACCAGCCGGCGGGTCAGCGGCGGCGCTTCGATCACCGCCATGTCAGCCCCAGCAGTTGGCCAGGCCGAAGGCGGTGTCCTGCGCCTCGACCCCGGGGACGGCCTTGTCGGTGATGAGGGTGACGCCGGTGTCGGTGTAGCCACTCGCCTTCTGGCCGCTCTTCGCGAACGAGGCCACGGCCTTGACGCCCTCCTCCGCCATCTTGAGCGGGTACTGCTGGCTGGTCGCGGCGATCTGCCCGGACTGCACGGCCCTGGTGCCGGTGCAGCCGCCGTCCACGGAGACGATCAGCACGTCCTTCTCGCGGCCCTTGGCCTTCAGCGCGGTGTACGCGCCCAGCGCGGCCGGCTCGTTGATGGTGTAGACGAGGTTGATGTCGGGCGCCCGTTGCAGGCAGTTCTCCATCGCGGTCTGTCCTCTGGCCTGGTCGCCGCGGGTGTCCTGGGAGCAGACGACGGACGGGTCGCCCTCCTGGATGCCGAACCCCTTGAGGAAGCCGTCGTGCCTGAGCTGCCCGACCGTGATGCCCGGGGCCAGGTCGAGCGTGGCGATCTTGGCGGGCTCGCCGGCCATGGCGGCCTTGGCGTACCGGCCGATCAGCTCGCCGGCCTTGAAGTTGTCGGTGGCGAACAGCGCGTCCGTGGCGTTCTGCGGGTCGGTCGGCGTGTCGAGCGCGATCACCAGGACGCCGGCGTCGCGCGCCTTCTGGATCGCGGGGACGATGGCCTTGGTGTCGCTCGGCGTGATGAGGATGCCCTTCACCCCGGCGGCCACCATGTTCTCGATGGCGGTGATCTGGGAGGCGTTGTCGCCGTCGAACTTGCCCGCGGCGCTCATGAGCTCCATGCCGCTCGCCTGGGCGGCCTTCTCGGCGCCTTCCTTCATCTTGACGAAGAACGGGTTCGTCTCGGTCTTGGTGATCAGGCCTACCTTGGGCGGGGCGGAGGCGCTCTGCCCGCCGCCGCCACCGCACCCGGTGAGGAGGAGCGCTGTGACCAGGAGTCCTGCCGGAATTTTCGCGTTCATGGGCGGTCCTATCAGAGGGACTCGCTGCCATCGCCGACCTATGTCAACGTTGACATCCGCTGTGCTGCGATGATGAACTCCGCTCCGGGAAACGTCAATGCCCCCAGGCCGTAACAGACCGGCAACGCTCATGAGAGGCAGCTCCCGATGATCGCCGTCCTTGGCGAGTGCGTCGCCGACGCCTTCACCTCCCCCGGGGTGCCCATGGAGTTGCGGGTGTTCCCCGGCGGCGGGCCGGCGAACACGGCCGTCGCGCTGGCCCGGCTCGGCACGCCCACCCGATTCCTCGGCCGCCTCTCCCACGACGTGTTCGGCGGCGCGTTCCGCGAGCGCCTGACCTCCTCCGGAGTGGACCTGTCGGCGTCCGTCGAGGCCGCCGAGCCGAGCACGCTCGCCATCGCCGCCCTCGACGAGGACGGCCGGGCCGCGTACACGTTCTACGCCACCGGCACCGCCGACTGGCAGTGGAGCCCGCACGAGCTGGGGCCGGAACGGCTCGAGCCGGCCTCCTGCCTGCACACCGGCTCGCTGGCGCTGGTGAAGGGGCCGGGCCGGGAGGCCGTGGAGGAGTTCGCACGGGCGGCGGCCGAACGGGCCACGGTCTCGGTCGACCCGAACGTCCGCCCCAGCCTGGCCGCCGAGGACGACTACCAGGTGGCCCGCTGGTGCGCGTGGGCCGACATCCTCAAGCTCAGCGACGACGACCTCGGCTTCCTGCTGCCGGGCGTGCCGCCGGACGCGGCCTGCGACGTCTACCACGAGGCGGGCGCCCGCCTGGTCGTCGTGACGAGGGGCGCTTCCGGCGCGCTCGTCTCGCTGGA
This sequence comes from Nonomuraea aridisoli, assembly GCF_003236395.1. Taxonomy (GTDB): domain Bacteria; phylum Actinomycetota; class Actinomycetes; order Streptosporangiales; family Streptosporangiaceae; genus Nonomuraea; species Nonomuraea aridisoli. Next base: position 4,674 of record NZ_POUD01000308.1, read on the forward strand.
CGGCGAGCGCGCCACGGTGGCCGCGCCGAAGGTGGAGGTCGCCGACACGGTCGGGGCCGGCGACGCGTTCACCGCGGGCCTGCTGCACGACCTCGGCGCGAAGGGCCTGCTCGGCGGCCGCCTCGACGCCCTCGACCTGCCCGCGGCCGTGCGGGCGGCCGAGTTCGCCGTACGGGTGGCCGCCCTGACGTGCACGGTCCCCGGCGCGGACCCGCCCTGGGCGCGCGACCTCACCCTCTGATCAGTCGGCGGGCTGATCAGTCGGCGGGCACCGTGCGGTAACCGTTCCAGACGAAGCGGGCCGTCGTCACCGCGTCGTCGCCGTCGCCCGTGATGAGCTGGTGGATGGCGATGCCGTCGAGCTCGCGGTATTCGCACCACTCGTGGTCGGATGTCAGCACCAGGTCCAGCCCGAGGTCCACCAGCAGGTCGAACACCTGGCCCCGGTTCGTCTTGTCCACCCCGACGAACACCTCGTCCAGCAGGATGAAGCGGGGGCAGCCCGGGTCGGTCTGGTAGTGCGCGGCCACCGCGGCGAACAGCGGCAGGTGCAGCGCGATCGCCTTCTCCCCACCCGACAGGGCGCCGTGCAGCTTCCTGGTCAGCTCCTGCCAGCCCTGCCCGTCGCCCCGGTCCAGCTTGACCGCGAACCGGTGCCAGGCCGTGTAGTCGAGCACCCTCATCAGCTGGTCCTCCCAGCTCGCCGAGGAGTCGTCGGCGCGGGCCTCCTCCACACGGTCGCGGAAGAAGACGTACAGCTCCTCCTTCTCGGCCTCGCTCAGCCCGGCGGGGTCGCGCAGCAGCAGGTCGCGGGCGGCGCGCGTGCCCGGCGGCTGGGTGGGGTCGACCTGCCAGACCAGCCGGACGGCCACCCGGGAGGCGGTGCGGACGCGTTCCAGGCGCTGGTTCATGGTCTCCACCAGCGCCGTCGCCTGCCGGATCCGGTCGGCCAGGTGCCGCCGCGTGTCACCGGCGAGCGTCCGGTCGAACAGGTCGCGTTCGGCGTCGGTGATGTCGGAGCGCCGCTCGTCGCGTTCCAGGCGCAGTGCCCTGCTGAGCGCCGCCGCACCGGTCCTGACGCCGTTGACGGTGGCGGTCAGCACCTGGACGTCCTCGTCGGGGGCCAGCTCCAGGTCCGCCCGGTCGGCGAGGACCTCCCTGGCGTGGTGGAAGGCGTCCCGGAGCCGCGCCTCCGCCTCCCTGACGCTCTTCTGCTCGTACGGCACCGAGGCGAGCTGCTCGGCCAGGGACGCGGCCGCCTCCAGGACGGCCCGTGTCCCGGCTCCGGGGGGCAGCTCGATCGTGACCTGCGCGTCCCCCGGCAGGTGCCCGGCCGCCAGGCGGCGGAACCGGTCGCACACCTCGTCGCGCACCCGCCCGGCCTCGGCGTGCCGGTCCTCGGCGGTGCCGAGCTCGCCGCGCAGCCGGCCGAGCCGGGCGTTGAGCCGCGCCAGCTCGTCGTGGCCGGCCTTGATGTGGCGGCGGCATGCCTGGTAGGCGTTCTGTGCGTCCTGGAGCCGGTCGAGCACGCCACCGTGTTCATCACCGGCCACGGAGTCCCCGGCCACGGGGTCGCCCGCCGCTGAGCCGCCCGCCACGGAAGCGCCGGGCAGGGAGTCGGCGGCCACCGATTCGGCGGCGGCCAGCCGCTCGGCCAGCACGACCGCCTGTGAGGCGGCCTCCTCGGCGCGTTCGACGGCCTCGACGGCGAGGCGTTCGCAGGTGCGGGCGGTCTCGGCGGCCAGCTCGGCGCGCTCCCGTGCGGCGCGCGCCTCGGCCCGCCGGTCGTGCCAGACGGCGCCGGTCGCCTCGGCGGCGCGCAGGGCCTCCTCCAAGGCATCGAGCGCGGCGGCCGCGGTGGGCAGCGCGTGGCGGGCGGCCAGCTCGGTGAGCCCGCGCAGCGAGCGGCCGACGTCCTGCTCGCGCTCGCGCAGCCGCTGCTCGTGGCGGCGCAGATCGTCCTCCAGCAGCGCCACCTTCCGCACCGCGCCGTCGAGCGCCTGCACGGCGTCGGCGTACGGCCGGCGGTCGGGCCTGCGGCGCAGTTCGGCGGCGAGCGTCTCCCGCTCGCCCTGCGCCACGGCGAGCTGGTGGTCGCACTCGGCGATGCGGCCGGCCAGCTCGCTGAGCCGGTCGTCCAGCTCGGCGACGCGCCGCCGCCTGGCGCGCTCGCGGGCGGTCGCGCCGATGTAGGACGGCTCGGGCTTGACCCAGCGGCCGGCCGCGGGGCCGAGACGCCAGGTGCCGTCCGCGCCGATCACGGCCGGGTGGTCGACGCCGATCGCGGTGGGGGCGAACGCGATGCCGCCGAGCACGGCGTCGGCCGGCACCGCCGAGTCGGCCTCGGTGAACAGCACGTGGGCCAGGCTGTAGCCGGGAGCCGGCCGCGACAGGGCGGCCACGGCGAAGGCGTCGTGCTCGCCGGGGTCGAACCCGCCGTCGGGGCGCAACCACAGGTCCAGCAGGCCGGAGGCTTCGAGCGCGGCCTCCACCCCGGCCTGCGCGACCGGGTCGAGGCCCGAGCGGAACGCCACCGCCCGCCACAGCGGGGTGCCGGGCCCGCGCCGGGCGGCCGCGCCCCGGGTGTGCGGGGCCGGGGGCGCGAGAACGGTCTGCTCGTCGAGGCGCTCCCGTTCGGCGACCAGCTCGGCGCGTTCGGCGACCAGGCGTTCGCGCAGGCTCGTGACCTGCTGCTCGCGGGCGGCCAGCTCGACGGCGGCCATCGTCCGCGCCGTGCCCACCAGCTCGTCGGCGCGTTCGAAGTGCTCGGCCAGGCCGGCCAGCGTGCCGGGGTCGAGCTGGAGCTGGGTGCAGCCGCCCGCCCATTCGCCCAGGTCGGCGGCCAGGTCACGGGCACGTTCCGCGCGTACGCGCTCGGCTCGTTCGCAGGCCTCCTGGGCGGCCGCCAGGTCGTCGCGGGCGCGGTCGCGGTCGTGCTCGGCGGCGGTACGGCGCCTGACGGCCTCATCGTGCTCGGCGGTGCCCGCCCTGACCTCCCTGATCTGCGCCGCCCGGCTGCTCACGGCGGCCCGCAACAACTCCCTGACCCGCCGCCCAGCCTCCTCGAACCCCTCAGGCCCACGAGAACCCACGCCCTCCCGCACGCCACCCTGCGCGCGCGAGCCCGACCCGGACTCGCCGGGCTCGCCACCCTCGACAGGCTCCCAGACACCGCTCGACGCGCGCGAGCCCGCAGCGCCCTCGCCTGGCCCGCGCTCGGCGCCTTGACGGACGCCCGGCTCTCGGTCTTCCATGCCGCCCCGGGCCGCGACCCGGTCGGCGTCTCTCCCATCGCGCTCGCCTTGTGCAACGGTCTCGTCGTCACCCCACCACATGTTCTGGCCGCCGTCGGCGCGCTGGGCGTCGCCCCGGGCTGAATCCCCGTCGGCGAGCGGCTGGTCAACGGTGATTCGGGGGGTCACCGGGCTTCGGGTGGTGTGTTCGGATTCTTCGTGGACGGCGAGGAGGCCGGCGCGTTCGGCGGCGTGGCGGGCCTCGGCGCGGGCGCGGTCGGCGAGGCCGGCCGCCGTGCGGGCCGCCGCTTCGGCGTCGGCGGCGAGCTCCTGCTTGACCGTGACCGCGCGGGCCGCGTCGCCGGCCTGGTCGCGCAGGCGGGCGGCCGCCTCGTGCGCCGCCTGCGCCTCCGTGCGCAGGCGGTGCAGGTCACGCCCGGACCGGTACGCCTCGCTCTCCTTGAGCCCGTCGATCCGCGCGGCCAGGGCCAGCTCCCGCGCCTCCTGCTCCCCCAGCCGCGCGGTGGTCGCGTCGAGCTCCCGCTCGGCCTCCTTCAGCGCCTCCCGCCTGCCCCTGACCTCGGCGGCCAGCGACTCCAGCGCCGACCCGGCCGACGTCACCGCCGCGGCGGCGGCGCGCAGCACCCGCTGGGCGTAGCCGCGCTGCCGGGCGGCGAGCCGTTCGGCCTCCGCCACGTCCCGGTCGAGCAGCCGCAGCTCCTCCCGCTGCCGGTCCAGCCGCTCGAACCCTTCGGCGATCTCGTGGATCTCGCCCTCACCGAGCGGCGGCAGCGCGCTCGACAGCAGGTCGGACAGCAGCCCGGGGTCGAGCCGTTCGGACAGCTTGGGGGTGCGCAGCTGGCGCAGCGCGGTCAGCAGGGAGTCGTAGCGCTGCTCGTTGAGACCGCGGTAGAGCGTCCGGCGCACGACCGTGCGGTAGGCCTCCGCGGAGTCGTACACGGTGCCGGAGGCACCCAGCTCCTCGGCGAGCTGCGCCCGGGTGAGCGGCTGCCCGTTCTCGCCGCTGAGCCGGATGCCGTCGGGGGTGTCGACCCGCGCCTCGGAGGTGAAGTACGCGGCGGTGACGTTCTTGGTGTGGACGGTGGCCTGCAGCCGCGCGCCGCAGGTGAACCAGCGGCCGTCGGCGTGCCCGAACTCCAGCCACACGTACCCGACCCTGGTGGCGCCGCCGGCGCCGTCGCCCATGAGGTTCCAGTGCATGGTGCGCTCGGTGCCGCCGAATGTGGACAGCCGGCTCGGCTTGAGACTCGCGTCGAGCACGTACGGCAGCAGCAGCTCCAGCACCTTCGACTTGCCGCTGCCGTTGGGCCCGCGCAGCAGCAGCCGGCCCCGGTGGAACTCGAACACCTCGTCGTAGTAGCGCCACACGTTGAGGATCCCGGCGCGTACGGGGATCCAGCGGGCGTCCACGCCCCGGGCGGCACGGGGCGTGGCGAGCTCGGTCACGGTCATCGGTCCTCCTGATCGTCCGGCCCGGGATCGACCCGGTAGCGGGCGGCGGCGGGCAGCGCGGCGACCCGGTCCCCCGTACGGCGGGCCAGGCCGAAGAGGGTGAGCACCTCCAGCGCGTCGGCCGCGAGGCGCGGCCCGCCGCCGTCGGACTGGTAGGCCTTGGCCCACTGCGGGAAGCGGCGCAAGAGGTCGGCGGCCTCGGCGTCGAGGCGGGCCGTCGTGACGGGCCCGGCGGTGACGAGGAGGTCGAGCAGGAGCAGGGCGGCCACCTTGGCGTGGCCGCCGTCGTCGGGGAAACGGGTGTCGGTGGCGATCGCGTCGGCGTCCACCAGGAGCAGCCCCTCGGCCCGTTCCTCCAGCACGAACCCGGCCTCCTCGGCCGCGCGGCGGACGAGCTGCCGGCCGGTCACCGAGGCGGCGTACGCGGCCTCGGCTGGGGTCAGGTCGTCGCGGTAGACGACGGGCTCGTCCAGCAGGCGGCGGATGAGCGAGTGGCGGGCCTGCAGGGCGCGCTGGGTCGCCGTCTGCTCCGCGCCCTGTTCCGCGCCCTGTTCCGCGCCGCCGTAACGGGACTCGGCGGTGAGGGAGCCGGGCAGGCCGCGGGCGTCGGCGCGGGAGGGCGGCACGGGCGCCGCGAGCAGCCTGACCACGAGGGTGGTGTCGACCCGGTAGAGCACCTTGGCGTCCTCGTCGCCGAGGTAGGCGTCGGTGGCGCCGTCCATGGCGGTCAGCGCGCCGTAGTGCTCCAGCAGCTTGAGCGCGTCCGCGAACGCGGCCCGCTCGTCGTTCCTGACCGGGTCGAACGCCGGCACGCCGGGCTCGACCGCGGCCGCCTGGGCGACCCGCCGGGCGAGCATCCCGATGGTGGTGACCGGCGCGGCGAGCAGCTCGGCCGCGCACAGGCACAGCAGCGTGTACCGGCGGCGGTCGAAGGGGGCTCCGCCGGCGGTACACGCTGCTGTGCCTG
>NZ_POUD01000309.1 GCF_003236395.1 Nonomuraea aridisoli
GCCTCGTCCCAACCCCACCCCCAGGCGCCCGAGGCCGCCGAAAGAGCAGCAACAAGCGCAAGCGCTGATCAAGACCGCTGCTCCGCCCTCGATAAAGCTGTCTGTGGCCAGCCGGACGGTACGCAATCGCTGAAAACCAGCGCCCGTCCCCGCACACCAGAGGGCGAGCGCTTTGGTTGCGTTCACGGATCGGCCACCCCCAGGGATGACCCTCTATGCGCGTCCCGGGAGGGATAATCACGCTGTCGTGTTCCACAGCACCAGGCAGAACAGATGCACCGGCTATCCGGCCTCGGATGACGGCAGTACTCCCACGATCCCTTGGCCGACCACGGCGGATCCCGAGCTAATCAGCACCGGAGGCAACTCCTAAACGATTTAGCTACCCGTCGTTACATGACCAGAGTTCCGATCTTCCTAGAGCGTCCTACCCTAGGTGGCGCAGGAGTTCGCGGATATCCGCTAGGTCGAGGCCGTAGCTGTCGGCAGGCTCTTCGTCCAGGTCTGCAAGCTGGCGCACCTCTGGGTCGTCCAGGATGCTGCCCATGAACTCCAGCTTTGCCTTGAGACGCAACTGGACCACTTCGTCGATGGTGCCTTCCGCAACGAGAACGGTGACCCTGGTCTCCGTTCCAGGAGCCAGGCCTAAGCGGTGGATGCGGTCAAGGCTCTGCAGGAATCGGCCCGCCACAAAGTCGCGATCGACGTAAATTGCGTCGTGGCAGACCTGGTGCAAGCTTATGCCCTCACCGAGGGTGGCTGGATTTGAGATCAACACCATGCAGTCGGGATCTTCGCGAAACCGCCGGATCTCCTCGTCCCGATCGGCCGTGCCGCCGTGGACGACGGCCGGGCAGTGGGGGAAGAGAAGCTCGGCCAGAGTGGTGATGTTGCGCACGAAGGTCGTCCACACGATCGTCTTGCGGCCGGCTGCTGCATTGGCAGCGACGATCTGAACAGCCTCCTGGTACTTGGGGGAGAGTTCGTAGCTGGGTAGGTTGCGCAGAAGCGTATAGAGAGAATCTCCGGGGACGGCCTCCAGCGGCGAAGGCCCGTAGGCGAGTGGCTCGTACGGGCTACTGCCCTCGATTAGCAGCGCCGGGCTGGTTGCGGCCATGATCAGGCGCAGCGCTGCCCGGCCAAGGGCTTCGATGTCGTCGCGGCATGCCTCAGCCCGCGCAGAGAAGTTTCCCTTCAGCGCCTCGTACACCTCCCGGTGGATCGGCGGCAAACTGACATAGCGGACTTTCGGCTCGAATGGCGGCAGGCCGAGTTCCTGCTTGGTGGTGCGGGTGAACAGCGGACGCAGCACGGTGCTGGCATAGGCGAGGTCGCCGCCGCGTACGGCGTCAGAGACAACGCGCTTGCCACGGCCGGGCCAGACGAACGACAGCAGGTTCTCCAAGTCCCGAGCCCCGTTCGGGGCCGGAGTGCCTGTGAGGATGAGCCGCCGAGCCGCAGCGGGTCCGAGTGCGAGGCAGGCTGAGCCATAGGTTCCGTTGGCGCCAAGCTTCATGCGGTGGGCCTCGTCGAGCACCAGCATCGATGGCGCGGCACTCAGCCAAGATACGAGTCCGGGCACGGCTCGGGACAGGCGCTCGTAATTGACCAGCAGCACCTCAGCACCGTAGTCGGGAGTTCGGCTCATGACAGCGGTACGCGGCGGCGTGCGGAAGCATAGCTGGCTTTCTGTCAGCCAGGCCTCGTAGGCGGACTTGGGCCCGACAACGAGAAGCCGCTGGGCCAGACCCTGTTCGCGCATGGCGGCGTAGACGGCGAGTGTGACGCGGGTCTTGCCTGCGCCGGGGACGCTGAAATTCGCGCCGTGGCCAAGCGATAGCAGGTGGGCGGCGTCACGGAGCTGGAATGGGGTGAGGTCTCCGACCCAGCTTTCGCCGAGCAGCCCCAGCACGTCATCTGGCGCTATCGCACCTTGGTCTGCATCTTCGCCGCTGCGGAGAGTCTGCTCGGCCCGCTCAGCGTCGTCGAGAACACCATTGACGAGTTGGAGAAGCGCGTCATCCCAGACAACACCGTCGTGACGCCAAGAGCTGAGCTCGATGAGGCGGTCGAGGAAGTCATCAAGGTCGAACTCCCCCACCAGAGGCCCACGCTGGCCGCCCGGGGCGATGCGTGCGGCGAGCTCCGCGAATTCCCGCTCATGCCCGGGCACGGTGCGCAGGACCACCCGAGTTCGGGAGACGTCGAATGCGATCCGCAGCGACGGCTCCATCTGTGCCACCGTCACTACTGCCTCCCCACAGCCTTCTTGAGCCATGTCAGGCCCTCACCAGGGAGCTGTATGCTCTTGCCGGCCTCGATGGCTACGCGCTCCATGATGGTGTGCAGCTGCAGTAGGGCATCGTCGAACGCGCCTTCATCCAGACTCCCGTTGCCCCGGGCGATGACGAGGTCAGTAACACACTGCTCCAAGTCCTTGCATGCGTCGGCGACGCGGTCGGGGGCAGCGAGACGCTTCTTGCGGAGCCGGAAGTCCTTGCCGGCAAACTCCAGGGCCTCGTTAAAGACATCGTGCGCGCGGTCGAAGACCTCGGTTGCTGCCCTCTGCTCCTCAACGGTCACGGCGGCGCCTGCCGCCTTGACAGCTTTGGCCCGCAGGAGTGAGTCGGTGAGCGCCTTAGCCTCAGTAACCCTGGCGCCGGCAGCTTGGACAGTACGGCCGAGGCCCGGAATGGCTACAGCTGTGCTCTCCTGTGCGGGTCTGGGCCTGAGCTCAGCGGGCAGGCGCTGATCCAGGAAACGCTCGTGGAAATCAGGCTGGATGAACCGGACGTCCGTCTTCGCGAAATCGAGCACGATGGCCGCGAGCCGACCCTCCTTCATCAGGTCAGCACGTTCCCGGTTACGTGCGGACTCGGTGTTGTAGGCGCGGTAGAGCTCAAAGAACCTCTCCTTTGCGTTCTCAAAGTCCATGAGCCGCAGGGAGGCAGTGCCGGTAGCACTGCGGCTGAGAAGATCCCGCAACTGGGCCAAGATCCACAGGTCACGGTCACAGGCCGGAGTTGTGGTGTGGAAGTTCCGGGCGATTTCCGGCAGAGGCTTGCCCAGCTTCACCTGCTCCTCCAGGGCGAGCAGGTGGTTGATGTAGGAGTAGTCCCGCCGGGTATCCGGGCGCAGCTGGAGAGAAAGCTCAACCGCGTGGATGTCGCTCCACGTACAGCTTTCAGGCAGAACGCCGACTCGCATGCTCGGGCGCCCAAGGTCCTTGAGGGCAGCGCGGCGAGTGTTGCCGTTAACGAGGATGCCCTCGCGAGTGATCAACCCGGGTTCGTTCTGCTGATACTCACGCAGGCTCTCTTTCAGGATCTCGAAGGCCTTGTCTGTCACGGACGGGTCGGCCGGCAGTGCCTTGAGCAGGAAATGGAGGTAGTCCTGGCTCTCGGGGCTCCAGGGATCCTCTTCCAACGCCCGGTCCCGAGCCAGATCGTAAGCTCGCTGTGCGCGGATGCGGTGTGTGCCGGGGTTGTAGCACAGAACCTCGACCGGCATATCGATGACCTCGACATGGGTGGGCTTTCCCCGCCATTCAACTGTCAGCGTTTCCGGGACTCCGCTCCCGTTACGCAGCTCCTTCAGCCGCTGGGCCACGAGCTCGCGGTTGTCGGCAGCCTCATGGGGCTGGCCAAAGTCGATCGACATGTGAGTGCTCCTTCAAGTGGGCGTCATCGCTCAAAATCTGCCAGGGACAGCACCAATACACGGAGATCGTGCCCGCCCCGTGGCCTCGGAGAACGGGCTATTGGAGCATGTTGCGGACCTCGGCGCGCGCCGACGCCGGCAGGGTGCGGTAGAGGCCCCAAATCCTCTCGACCTCGTTGAAACTGCGGGCGTCCCGCTCCATCCAGGCGGACAGCATCTTGCGCTCATACGCCGACAGCTGCGCCAGTGCCGCCGCGAGGGCGCCTAGATCACAGCCGGCGTCGCGTCCACCAACGCGGCACCGGTTGCACTCGGTAACCAACTGCACTTCGGTGGCGCCGCCGGGCATAGTGACCTGGCGCCGCGCGATGTCCAGATGAGAGGTGGCTCCGTAGCCGTCGGCGTACATTTCACCGTTGCCGATACCGCAAGTCCGGCACAGATAGTTGTCCTCCATCAGCACGGCTCGACGCTGTACGGCTCCCACGAGCTCGGTCGCCTTACGGCTTGCCACGCCGGGCTCCCACACCGGAAGACCCTGCCGCACGAACCGGTGTTCTCTGGGATCGAGTGCTGGATCCTCCCGGTTGGTGTCGATCTGCCACTCGTGGTCTCGCAACTCCCTCATGCGGCGGTCGACCTGGCTAACCCCGTCGAACGCGGTCCGCAACTGCTCCTTGGTGAACACGCTCCCGATTCCGACCTCCTGCACCAGCCACAGCGCCACGCGCTTCTTGGTGCCGAGCCCCTCGTCAGTCCAGGACGGTATTGCCGCCATGCTCTTCGGATCCTCTCGTCTACAGCGCGATAACGGCCACGGGGGCTGTCATCGGGCCGGTTTCGCCAGCTCCTCCAGCAAAGCGCAAGCAGCTGCGTCACGAAAAGCTTTTTCTGTCCCTGCATGTCCCGCTTGCCGCTATGTCCCGCGGTGTCCCTCTGGTGCAAAAGATCCACCAACTGTCATACGCATCCGCCAGGATGGGAGTGATATCCCAGCGGGACCCCAAGGAGTCGTCTGTGCCTCCACTCGGGCGAATGAAGCCCCTTCCGCCCTCCCTACCACCAGCACGGCGCGAACTCGCCCAGGCCGTTCGCTCTATAATGCGCGACATGGGCGGGTCATTCCGCAGCATCGCGTGCCAGATTCACTGCTCTCGCTCCGCCCTCAACCGGCTTGCGTCGGGGCAGGTACAGAATCCCGACAGGAAAACCATCCACAAACTCCGCCGACTCGCGGAGCACAAGAATCCTGCTGGGACCATCACCGAGGAGGAACTGCAACGCCTCCTGCAGCGAGTCTTCGATGAGGACACGCACACCGCCACGGAGCCGGCAGCGGATACCGTTGCCCAGGCGAATGGTCGGGCACCGGCGGCACCAGCGGCCTGGACCGGCGCTCCGTTCGTTGCGCCGGTCCAGGGCGCCGACGGGGACCGGCGCAACGGCTTACGGGCGGAGCCACTCTGGCCGGTCGACGAGCTGGTGGTACATCTGGACAGCGGCCGTTACGAGCACGCCGTCGGAATGTTGGACTATGCCGGCGGCAAGGCACCTGCGAAAGAGTCCGCCGCCGCGATCCAGGCGTGCCGCGGCCGAGGTCTTACTGAGGCTACGGATACCCTCCTCCGGAAGGTTGGGGGAAGGCCCGAAGAGATCGTCTTCACGGTAATCCGCCACCTGATAGACGCTGGCAATGCCGCGGACGCCCGGGCACTGGCACAAATCCGCAGCAGCGTCAGGATGCATGAGTAACCCGGTTTAGTCGGCCTCACGTACGAGCAGAGTCGTGTTCTCGCTTGATCGCAGCACTGCTGCGACTGGCTCCCAAATTCTGTGGCGGAAATACCCGGGCGCCTTCGTCGGGACGGCGGCTCAGCACCCGGGCGCACCCCCGTGCCGCCCTCTTTCTCCGTCGGCTCCTTGACTCTCGCCCCCTGCTTTCACTTGTGGCGTGACCAGCGAACTTACTACAGACACTTTTGCCGGGGAAATCTAGCTGATCTTGGTACGGTAGCGCTCGAAGCGATCATGACGGGCGTGGTCGGCCTGGCCCACGAACGCCTTGAACTCACCCAGTTTGTAGGCCACAGGAAGCTTTCCGTTGCGCACCTCGATATGGAAATCGCGGCTGAGGAGGCTGATCCGGCGTTCTAGCTCCTGCGGCTCCAGTACGAGCTCAGTGGCTCGCGCAATCTGATCGGCGGTCATGAAGTCACCGTGGTCACGCAGCGCGCGGTAGATCTCATCATGACGGTCAGTGTCGAGAACACGGTCGTGGCGCTCCGCGGTGTGGTTGAGCGCTGCCGCGATAGCTTCACCCAGCGCCTTGGCGACTGGTGGGGGGAAGGCGTTGCCGATCTGGCGGTAGCTGGACGTCTTCTTACCGGTGAAGGTCCATCTGAACTCATCGTCGTCCCAGCCCTGAAGGTACTTGACCATCTCGACAGTCAGCTTCGGACCACGTTCGATGATGATGTCCTCATCTGTGCGGGGCGCGTGGTTAGCGAGCCCGTGGGCATCGACCCACATCTCTGCCCATGCACGCTTGGCCCGAGTCGGGCCAAGGTCGGCTCCGCCGTGCTTCTTCGAGCCGCCAACGATGGTGGGAGCGATGTTGTTTGCTCGATCGCGCCACTCTTCAGCCCTGGCCCAGCCGTTGGCCTTCATCAACTCGTACAGCGTTTCTCCAACCGTGGGCGGCTTGCCCACCGGTTCCGGCCAGTGGAAGTACGCAAAGTCCTCGTCGCGCATGGCAACGAGCACGAAGCGGGGCCGTAGTTGCGGAACCCCGTAGTCAGAGGCTTGCAGGAGTTTCCATTCGGCGGCGTAACCGAATTTCTGGAGCTGGTCCAAGACGTGCTGCCTGTAGCCGGCGAAACGGGGCATGCTCAGCCCACGGACGTTCTCCAGTAGCAAGGCTCGCGGCCTGAGAACGGCCACCTGTTCAACAGCCCACGCGAACAGGTCACGCTCATCGTTCGCACCCAACTGCCGCCCAGCGATCGAGAACGGAGGGCAGGGCACGCCTCCCGCCAACAGATCAATGGGCCGCCCATCACGCTTGCCCGGCGCGTAGTCTCGTGGATCCCACACCGATGGGTCGGCTACATCTCCGAGCGCGACCTTCCAGTGAGGCCGGTTGTGGCGCAACGTGTTGGCTGCGTTCTCATCCAGCTCAATGGCCAGCTCGTGCTCGAAGCCTGCTCTTTCGAGGCCGAGGGACTGGCCGCCTGCTCCAGCGCAGATCTCAATGACGCGAAGGTGTTGCTCGGTCACAGGGACCCCTTTCGTAGTCTGGACGAGGCATGAGCCAATGGGCAGCTGTATCTTCGCGGAGAACCCAGAGAACCGGGACACCAACGGGGTGAACGTTGTCTGATTCGAAGAGACTTCGAGCCAGGGAGAAGGCCCACGCGCAAGGGCTGTATCCGGCGCCCCTCAACGACGGCCGATCTAGGAACATGCAGGCCAACCGGCGAGCGAACACCAAGCCGGAGGTTGTGCTTCGAAGCGCCCTGCATCGGCTGGGCTACCGATACCGGAAGGACCTTCGCCTGGATTTGGGAGACGTGAAGGTCAGGCCGGACATCGTGTTTACGGCTCGGAAGGTCGCGGTCTTCGTCGATGGGTGTTTCTGGCACGTATGCCCGCAGCATGGTCGTCAGCCCACCACGAACGAGTGGTACTGGACACCGAAGCTTCGCCGGAACATGGAGCGCGACCGGGCTGTCAACGCGGCCCTTGAAGCTGCAGGCTGGCGAGTCGTACGTCTCTGGGAGCATGAGTCGCTGACCACAGCTGTGGAAGCAGTGGTTACAGCAGTCGATCCCGGTACCGAACACACGAGCGAGGCTAGCGAGGATCGCTGACGAAAACTGGAGGTTGAGACGATCTCCTGGGCCAACTTGATGACAAACGGATCTGATGGCTCGAAAGCCAAGGCCGCCAAAGCCTTGGGTTGACCACTACCACGGCTACTTGAGCTCGCCAATGCGCTGACCGCACCGGCGCGCCTGCGGACCGGGCCAAGTCCAAAGGTGCTCATTGCCGGCTCAGCGGATACCGCGATGTGATCTTTGCCCCTCACACAGGGAGGCTATCCGAGATGCCGGGATATGCGGTAGTTTGCGTGGCTCTAACTGCTCAGTGGACCGATGTTGGGCAGCAACGGCGCTGGCTCTGGCAGGTCTCTCTCGGTAGCCACAACCCAATGGTGGCCGTCGAGTTCGATCGACAGGGCGTCGCCGTGGTGTGACTGACGGCGGGCGAGCCGCACGCTCACGAACTCACCGGGGCCTGGAACAGGAAGGCCGAGACCAGCAGCAGCCTGGACATGGTTTCTGAACTGACCGAAAATCACGATGCCTTCGGCGATGAGGGCGGAGCGCGCTCCTCCGTTGCTGCGAACACGCTTCATGTAGTCCTCCTGCAGGGCAACCGTCGCTACGACATTCCTGCTGATCGGACGCTTCTGCGCGCGCCGGAAGAGTTCGTTGACCCGCTTCTGCCCGCTCGTAGATCGGAAGATCGCGTCAATGTCCTCCTCGGGCAGGCGGAGCAGAACGTTCTCGGGAAGCGGAGCATTTTTGAAGAGCCAGCGGATCGACTGCTTTCCGTGCTTGCTCAGAGTGCGCTTTGCGTCTCGGTTCGTGCCAGAGTTGAGGTTGGCATCGATAGCACGGACCAGCCCCGCGCTCCACTTCCCTGCCTTGTCGCTTGCCCAGAGGCCAAGGAGGACACGGCCGGCAGCCTCTGGCGGGATCATCCAGTCGGCCAGCTTCTGGGAGTATTTGCAGTCGACCTCAACGTTCTGGATCGAGTAATCAAGGACCTCGCCGTCAGCGAAGTCGAACTCCCGCTGCAGGTTGATCTCGATGAGAGTGCCACAGTGGGTCTTCTCCGTCTTGTGGAGCTGTTCCCAGCGGAAGCGACCGGTGTGTTGACCGTCGAGCAGCATGTCGAAGGTCCGCCGGACCACTCTGCCCATCCGGGCGCCATCGGCATCGAGTGCCATCAGGTGGTCAAAAACTGATTCCAGCTCTAAATCGCGCTCTGAAGTGTCAGCAGTCACAGCGCGAATCTAGTGCCTCAGCGTCGCTTCGCCGTACCGGGTTGCCGAACATCGGCGTGACGAACTGCGCAGCGGGAGCACTCACTTTCGCAGCTAGCCAACTGCGTGTCTGCTACGCCTGCGAACATCGCGGCGTTGCTGGAGCGGTGAGGACGCCGAACCCACTGCCACGCTTGGTAACGATCAGGTTCTCATCTCTTGAGATCTTGAAGCAAGCCATACAGTCGTCATGGAGACGGCGTGCTCCTCCTGGAAGCGGAGCTCGCTCCAGACCGTATGCGGTGAAGAGGCACCCGAGCGGACGCCGACTCTGATGACCTGGGCTACCTGCCTGTACTCGTAGAGCATATGGTCCCACTCAGAGTCCTTTTCTGACCGCGCCGATCCCCGGCATTAAGGACGCCTACCGTGGACCGGCGCCCGGGCCTACCCCGCCGGCCACGACCAGCGCCATACGTTTTCGCCCGACTTCCCGGCCTATGCGCTGTCGCCAATGCGCACCGGCGACTGGCTCGCCAAGCTCACCTCATGGATCGGCGACTTGCGGGGGCGTCGAGCAGCGGCGAAGTGGCTGGCACGTGAGTACGCCACCGTACGGGCGCTGCTCCTGCCGGAGGCATCCCGATTCACAAGTGCCTGGACACTCCAGGCCTCCTCCCCCACAGCGTGGACGTGCAGTGGGGCGGATGGCTGCAGGTCGGACGTGAGAGCCCCTGGCTGGGCGCCGCCATGGCGAACAAGCGGTGGACACGCGCGCTGACGACATAATCAGCGACATCCTCGGCGCTGATCTCGAAGGTGTCAGTCGTCTGGGGGTCGTCGCGGTTGACCCGCACCGAGATGGATCTTCCTGCAGGCGTGGGTCCCTCACTGGTCTCGTCGATGGCCTGTCTGATCATCGATTCGTAGTCGTCGAGGAAACCCACCCTCTGCGGCTTCGCCTCCAGCGCGCGAGCGGCTCCGTGGACGGCGTCGCGCAGCTCTCCCCGACCCCAGTTCGTGCTGTCGTGGAGGTAGTACATCAGGCCCGCGAACAGCAGGAGGGAGCCCACGATGAGGGCGGCGCCCACGGGATTCCGGGGGTTGTATACGTAGCGGTTCGTCCCCCACTTCGAGCGGACGAAGACCGGTTCGTGATCCTTTTTCTCCTGCATGCCGGCGAGCCTAGCTCGACATGCAGAAAATGGGACGAGCCGGATTTCAGCGGCGCCGCCGCCCGCCGGGCGGTGAATCAGCGGTGGGCGGGCATCCGCCGCCTGGTTCGCGATGTTTCCGGTTCGGCCTGTCGCTGTTTGCGGCGGCGGGCGATGAGCCAGCCAACGCCCAGGGCGATCATGCCGATCGGCGTAGCGGACAGGCGGCGGGCCACCAGCAGCTTGAGCAAGTTCTTCATGCTGCCACCACTGCCCCGTGGCGCGTCATGCACGCATATCCGGGTATCCGGTGGCCTGCTGGATCGGTTGACCGGCGCGCTGACCTGCGCGTTCCAGGCTGCTGGTGGTGTTCCCCACGCTGGGGAGGCTGTTCTTCGTGGTGGACTGGCTGTGAGGAGGTCACCCTGCGGGGAGGTGGCCGGGGGTTCCGGCGGCTTCGTCC
>NZ_POUD01000030.1 GCF_003236395.1 Nonomuraea aridisoli
ATGCCGGGGGCCGTGGGCGGGATGGGGTTGTGGGTCGCCCGCCTGCTGTCGTCCGACCTGACACTGCGCGTCGGTGATCATGGCAGTACGGTCGTCATGCGCTTCCCCGGCAAGGACGGCTGACTCTTCTGCTTTCCTGAGCTGGTAACCGCCGACGCGGGGCTTTCCGCACGCCGCGTCGGCGGCTTCACTCGGTGGGCCGGTCACCGGCTTGTGTTCACCGGCTTGTCGGCACCGGCTTTCGGGTTATCGGCGGACTCGGCCGCGCCAGTTGCCGGACCCCGTGCGGAAGCTCGCCGTGCCGACGCCTGCCTGGTGCAGGGCCAGCAGGGCCAGCCCCAGCAGGACGAACGTCATGCCGGAGAACCCGCCGGGAATCGACGCGCCTACGAGATCGAGCAGGAAGCCGAGCCCGAAGACGATCGCTGCGACGATCGCGAGCATGTCATGTCACCTCGTTCCCTGACTCTGATACTGACTCTGGTCGTGACCAGGGGACTTGCTGGACAGCGCGAGCAGCCGCTCCAGGACGTTGCGGTACTCGCGGAACGCCTGACGCAGCTCCTCGGTGTCGGCGCTCCCGGCGTCCTTCCACCGGCCGCGCAGGGCGTTCGTCCGGCTGGTCAGCGTGCTGGTGAGGGACTCCACCACCTCTTCCACCAACCCGTCCGCCCGCTGGACCGCCTCGCCCGGGTCGTCCACGAACGACGCCTGCACGTCGCGCCAGCGCGCCTGCACCTCGGTCGGATCCTGGTCGAACAGGACGATCTCGTCGGGCGCGGCGTGCGCCGGCGCCGCCTCACCGGCAGGACGGCCGTCTCCGGGCTCGGCCGGCAGGTCGCCGTCCGTCCGGGCGTACGGATCCCGGTAGGCGGGGTCCTCGAGCACGTCCGCCTCGACGGCCGTCGCGGGGATCCCGGCGACCGGCGTGACGGCGCCAGGAGCGGCGGCCGCGTGTTCGTCGTCGTGCCGCGTGCTCCGTCCGGCGACGTGCTCGTCCTCGTACGGCGTGCTCCGTGCGGCCACGTGCTCGTCGTCGCGCTGCGGGCTCCGCTCGGCCGTGCCACCGGCGTACCCGGCTTCACGACCGTCCTCGCGGACAGCCGCGGGGTCGCCACGGCGGGCGTCCTCGTCGTCGTCGGCGAGGTCGTTCCGCCGGCCGGATTCCCACGTGGAGTCCCGGCCGGACTCCCGCGCGACGTCATCGGCCGCGCCGACGGCGCCCCTTCGCTCACCGCCGTCCTCGGCGACGGCGCCCCTGTGGTCACCGTCGTCCTCGGCGTCCTTGACGGCGTTCCTCGCGTCCGGCTCCCGGCCGGTCACGTCCGCCTCGGCGTGATCCCGGCCCGTCGCGTCCGCGTCGGTGCGGTCGGCGTGGTCCATGGGGGACCGATCCCTGTCCGTGCCGTCATGGGAGTCGGTCTCTTGTCTGCGTTGCGACGGCACTTTCAGCTCGTCGCCGGTCATATCGTTCACCGTCCTCGGGGAGTCTCTTCCAGCAGCTCCTCGAACAGCGCGCGGTAGTGCACCATGGCCTGCCGGAGGTCCTCCGTGGAGGCCTCCTTCCTGGCCGCCCGGCCGCTGATCTCGTGAGCCGCCCTGTAGTGGTCGAGCGTCGCCGCGTGCCCCACCGACAGGTCGGACAGCCGCTGCTCGAAGTTCTCCGTCGGGTAACCGCGTTCCGCCATGACGGCCGTGACCAGTTGGTCGGCCTCGGTCACCGCGAACGCCGGTGCGTCGACGAAGCGTTCCTGGACCTCGGTCCAGCGATTGGCGTACGTGTTGCGCGCCTCTTCGGGGAGAGGGCGGATGTCCAGCTCCGCGTGCCGCTGCTCGCGTTCGAGCAGCTCCTGCTCCGCCTCACGGCGGTTGTCGCGTTCTGCTACCACGCGTTCGTACTCAGGGCCGAAACGTTCGCGCAGATGGGAGCGGCGCTTCTGCTGCTGCAGCACGAAATAACCCACTGCGGCGAGCGCCACCACCGCGACCACGACGACGGCCACCCATGCCCAGGTGGTCATGATTTTCGCCTCCGGTCTCTGTGTTGAGACCAGCGACTGCCCTCGTACAGGCAGGTAAAACTTAGGTATCAGTGCCCTTCTAGGCCCTTTCGCGCTGCTGCGAGCACCTTTGCGACGTGTGAGCCCTCTGGGGGAGCCGGGACCTCGCTGAACCCCTCCCCGGGGTCGTACCGTACGTCCAGCCCGGAGTCCACCAGCCGCTGCGCCCACCGCAGCGCGGTGTTCAACCTCTCGGCCGCCGGCGGCTTGCCCTGCGCCGCCGCCGACAGGTTCCGCAGATTGGTGGCCGGCCCCGACTGGCTGTGCGCGCGGGCCAGCTTCCACGGAACGGCGGCGCTGTGGTCGAGCATCGGTTTGACCAGCCCGGCGGCCCGCTTGGCCTGCAACACCCCGGACTCGCTCACCCCGAAGTGAGCGGCCAGCTCCTGCACGCTCATGCCCTCGGCGACGAGCCTGGCCAGTTCCTCACGATCGATGGTCGCCTTCCGCCCCACCCGGCTGCCTCCCCGCTCTCCGTGTACGCGCGCACCTCCGATGTGCGCTAAGGTTATGACGTCCCGCCCCGCAGGGGGGCGGCCGACACAACCGGGACGTAGCGCAGCTTGGTAGCGCACTTGACTGGGGGTCAAGGGGTCGCAGGTTCAAATCCTGTCGTCCCGACCAGATCGACGCTGGTCGAGCAGGGTGTCACTCATCAGAGTGACACCCTTTCGCATCTCCCGAGGGGACCGCCGGCATCCCGGTGTCTATGACGATCTTCCGGAACGCTCGTCTGACGTTGTGGGCGTCGAGAGGTGTGCCGACGTGTGAGGCGAAGACAAGCCGGTGATCCTGCCACTTGTCGCCTGCCACCTTCTTGTCTTTCCGCTGTTGTTGCCGGTGCGCCTTGAAGCGCTTCCACGCGGCGCTTCCGCGGCGCCAGGGGCGCCGTGAGCGCCTTGGGACTGGTACCGCCTCCTTCCCGTACCGAGCGCCACACAGCGATCCACGTTGGGATGCCCTTGTCTGGATCGCCGATGAGATCAAGCCCGCGGTAGTCGCTGACCTCGACGGCGACATCGTCGCCTACGGGCACCAGTGGCATCACGAGATCAACAAGAGACGGGCTGCCCATCGCGACGAAATGTAGCGGCGCATTGCAACTGGCCGAGGTGGTGCGCGCGTGCCGGCCAGGCTTCTTCGTACTTAAGGCCTTGGGCTCAGTGGCTTGGCTCGGCCGGCCCTACGCGTCGACAAGGGCTTGTATCAGCCTGTATGTACATTCTGGCGTCAGTCCCTGGGCTATGAATTCTTTTTCTATGAACAAATTCTTCTGCTTGCGGGCGGCATTGCGCTGGAGCACGCCAAGGCTTATATCGGCACTGGTTCGACAGCTCTCGCTTTCCCAGGTTTGGATCTCCCTTGTTGCGGCTGTAAGCGCCCTCCCGGCGTTGCGAATGAGGAGATATCCCTCCCCTTGGGGTAGCTTCTGAGAATCTAGATCGATGCCTCCACGAAAGGAGACGTTGCGGAGTCGGGCGGAGGAAAAATCGTTATTGTGATATCTGTAGGCTGGAGTTTCCGATGGATCGGCATCCCATTTATCGGCGTCGAACACGACGTCTCGGATGAGCGCATCATCAAACACGCAGTCAATGAATTCTGCATCCAGAAACTGCATGTTTTGAATGGTGGCGCCGTTGAAGGAGCATGCAACGAACCTCGCGTGCCCTGGGATCGTCCTCTCGATTTTGCAGCCATCGAAATTGCAGTTCTTGTATATGGAAGGCGCTCCGCCGTCGCCGAGCCCTCCTGCTGTGATGAGCGAGCCCTGGAACGTGCACCTGGTCAACACGCTGCCATCCGTGACAGTGATGTGGGTGAGTTTTCTGAGGGAAAAGTCGCCGTCCTTGATTTCGGCGCCCATGACATCCAGCTCTGCGTCGGCGGATTTATTCGTGTTGGTTTCCGGCCTGGCAGAGATCTCTATGACAAAGTCGTTGTCGTCGGTCATCGGCTATCTCCGTCTCGGGAATCGGCGTCTTTCCGCGTGATGCGACGATTCGCGGTGTGCCGGCGCACTAGGGCGATCAGTCCTGTCTCGATGACAAGTAGCGCCAGCGCGATCACTCCGGATGCGGCGATCATCTCTTCCTCTGAAAGGCCGCCTGCACATTCTGTTATATTGCCGCCCTCATACAATAAGGCGCAGTCGTGCCCAAGGATCACGGCAACGACGAACCAGTTGGCAAGAAGAAGGGGAATCGCGCCCAGGGCAAGGAGTAGCGGGATGTTATTCACCCTCCTGGTTGCCGGGTTCGCCTTTGCCGGAACGGGTTCCGCGAGCTCGGCTTGTCAGTCGGCGTTCAGGACGAAGAAGAGGAAGCTTGGGGTGGTGGCGAGGAGGCGGTAATCGTCGGGGAACAGGTCGCGGGCGGCCGGTACGGGGAGTGGTTCGCTGATGGTGGCCAGGCGGAAGCCTGCCGTGGTGAAGGCGTCGGTCATCGCGTGCAGTGGTCGATGCCAGAAGCTCATCTGGGCGGTCTGG
Organism: Nonomuraea aridisoli; assembly: GCF_003236395.1. Taxonomy (GTDB): domain Bacteria; phylum Actinomycetota; class Actinomycetes; order Streptosporangiales; family Streptosporangiaceae; genus Nonomuraea; species Nonomuraea aridisoli. Next base: position 4,549 of record NZ_POUD01000030.1, read on the forward strand.
CCGCCCAGGGTCCATTCTTCGGTCCAGTTGTTGGTGGCGAAATAGCTGATCTTGCGCCCGGCCATGCGGTGCATGGCAAGGATTATCAGCGGATGGTCGACGGACACGATCAGCCGGCCGCCGGGCGACAGCACGCGCCGCATTTCGGAGAGCGTCGGTCCCCAGTCTTCCAGGTAGTGCAGGACCAGGGACGCCATGACATCGTCGAACGCGCCGTCCGGGAACGGCAGGGGATCACGTAGGTCGCCTACCTGCAAGTCCGCGCCGTCACCGAGCCGCTTCCGGGCCAGTTCCAGCATTCCGGTGCTGCTGTCGATGCCGGTCACGACGGCTCCCCGGTCGCGCAGCTCCGCGAAGAGCGGGCCCGAGCCGCAGCCGGCGTCGAGGATCCGCCGGCCGGCCACCTCTCCGGCGAGGGCCAGGATGGCGGGACGCTCGTAATAGGCGTTCATGATGCCGGCCTCGTTCTCGGCCGTGTACGCCTCGGCGTGAGTGTCATAGTCGTTGGCTCGGAACGGGCGTGCGGACTCGACGTGATCTTCGGGCGCGGTAGGCATGCGGGCTATCCTGGCTCACCAGGCTCGGGCGGCGCCAATGGGACGGATGCCGACAGAAGAGCGCAAACCGATCGACCATCGCCACCTGGCGGTAGGTGATCTGTCCGTCTTGTTCCAGTACAGGTGCCATGCACGTCAGGTGGTTGAGCCGGCAGGAAGGGGAGCGGGTGGGCGAGGATGTGATCGGGGCGTGGCTGGACCGGATCCACGATGAGTACGAAGAGTTCGCCTACCGGTATGTCCACGCCGCTTATCAGGTGGTGCGTCCGCCTCGCCGACAAGCGCGTCACGGTGAGGTGACCCTGAGCGCCGAATCGGACGGCGGTTACCTGCTGCGCGCCGGAGAGTGGGACCCAGGGCTGCGGCTGCGTGATGACGCGGCGTGCGAGGCCTTCCTGGCGCATTTGAAGGGGCGGTATCTGCGATTCGGCCAGTCTTCCATGGACGTGTGGGAGGCCGCTGCCCATGACCGCTACGTAGCAGGTCTGCACGACTGGGAGCGACTGTGACCGGGCACCCGCGTTCAGTTTCGGCGCGGTGGACGCGGGCCGGTAGAGCGATGTGGAGAGCCTCATAGAAGCGTTCGGCACGGGGCGGGGTCCGGCTGTCGTCAGGCGTATCGGGTCGTCATGCGGGGCATGGCGACAGGCTGTACCGGTGCTCGGGCGGTGTCAGGGGCCGGTTAGCGGGCGTTGCGGAGGGCGAGGGTGGCTACGACTGCGGTGAGTGTCAGGAGGGCTGCTCCGACTACTGCGGTGACGTTGATTCCGTTGGTGAAGGCTGTTGTCGCGGCAGTGGTGACAGAGTCGGCCAGCTGAGCCGGTAGGTGTTCGGCTGCGGAAAGCGCCGCGCCCAAGGTGGAGCCGGCCGCGTCGGCGGTGGCCGGTGGGAGGTCCGCGGGGAGGGCGGCGGCGATGTCCCGGCGGTAGACGGCGGTGGCGATGCTGCCGAGGACGGCGATGCCGAGGGCGCCGCCGAGCTCCGTGCCGGTCTCGTTCAGGGCGGCTGCGGCGCCGGCCTTGTGCGGGGGTGCGGTCGCCACGACGAGGTTGTACGCCAGGGTGATGGCCATGCCCATGCCGAAGCCGAGCACGCCGTAGCCGGTGACGAGCGAGGCGACGGTGTCGTCGGCGTCCAGCCGGGTGAGGAGGGCGAAGCCGGCGGCGGCCAGCGCCAGGCCGGCGCCGATCACCGGCCCCGGGCGCAGCCGGCGGACGATGACGGTGCCCAGCGCGATGCCCGGCATCACGGCGGCGACCATGGGGATCATCCACAGCGCGGCCACGAAGGGGCGGTAGCCGAGAACGAGCTGGAGGTGCTGCACGACGAGCATGCCGACTCCCGCCGATGCCACGGTGAGCACGACGTTGGCCCCGATCGCCGCCGAGAACGCGGGGCGGGCGAACAGGCGGACGTCGATCAGGGGGTGGGCGGCCGCACGCTGGCGGCGTACGAAGACATGGCCGACGGCCAGGCCGACTGCGATGGCGATGAGCGGCGGCGTGGTCAGGCCGTCCTCGGCCAGCTTCTTCAGCCCCCAGACGACCGGCAGGATGGCGGCCATCGACAGGGCCGCGCCGAGCAGGTCGAAGCGGCCGGGGCGCGGATCGGTGTGCTCGGGCAACAGCAGGGGGGCCAGGATCAGCAGGAGCGCCATCACCGGGATGTTGGGCAGAAAGACCGAGCCCCACCAGAAGTGCTCGACCAGCAGGCCGCCGACGACCGAGCCGAGCGGGGTGCCGACGCTGAACGCGCCGGTCCACACGGCGACCGCGGTGCGTCGCTGGGCGGCGTCGTGGAACATGTTGCGGATCAGGGCGAGCGTGGAGGGCGCGAGGGTGGCGCCGCCGATGCCGAGCAGCGCGCGTGCCGCGATGAGCATCTCCGTGCTGGTGGAGAACGCCGCCAGCAGCGAGGCGGCGCCGAAGGCGGCGGCGCCGATCATCAGGAGTCGTCGCCGGCCGAGGCGATCGCCCAGGGTGCCCATCGTGATGAGCAGCCCGGCCATCAGGAAGCCGTAGACGTCCATGATCCACAGCAGCCCGCTGCCGCTGGGCTCCAGGTCGGCGCTGATCCAGGGGGCCGCCATGAACAGCACGGTCAGGTCCATGGACACCAGCAGGGCGGGCACCGTCAGCACGGCCAGGCCGATCCATTCCTTGCGGCCGGCCTTCGTCTCGGGAGAAGTCATCTCACCATGTATACAAATGTACTAGACGTGCGTCAAGGACGTTTGTATACGTTAGGCTCGTGCGCATGGGAAACCGTGAGGACCTGCTCGAAGGAGCGAAGCGCTGTCTGTACGAGCGCGGCTACGCCCGCACGACCGCGCGCGACATCGTGGCCGCGTCCGGCGCCAACCTGGCCTCGATCGGGTACCACTACGGCTCCAAAGAGGCCCTCCTGGACGCCGCCCTCATCGAGGCCATCGGCGAGCTGAGCGAGCGGTGGCTGCAGTGGAGCGCGGCCGACAAGGCGGATCTCGCCGAGGTCTGGGATCGCATCCTGGGCGAGTTCGACGCTCACCGGCCCCTGCTGATCGCGCACGTCGAGGCATGGGCGCAGGTCGAACGCTCGCCCGAGCTGAAGGAGCGGTTCGCGAAGTTCTACGCCGACCAGCTGGCCAGAGGCGTCGAGAGCTCCAGGGCCAAGCGCCCTCGGCTGGACGCCGGCACCGCCCGCGCGTTGTCGGCCGTGACCGGTGCGCTGGCCGACGGGCTGATCGTCCAGTGGCTGATCAACCCGGACCAGCTGCCCAGCGGACAGGAGATCGCGGCCGGACTGCGCGCCCTCGCCGACGCGATCGACGAGGAGTGAGCTGCCGTCCGGCCGGCGTCTCCGGCGCGGACGCCCGGCGGGACAGCTGCTCAGGGACGATGAGTCTGCTCTTCGGCGGGAGTCGTCACGGCGGACAGCAGGAACGAACGCCGGCGGGAGAATGATCGGTGATGGGACAGCAGAGTGTTACGTGGTCGCTCGTGCACGAGGAACGGGCGGCCCTCGCCGACGATCTCGCGTCGTTGCACGATGCGGAGTGGGCGACGCCGTCGTTGTGCGCCGGCTTGTCGGTGCGCGAGGTGCTGGCGCATCTCACGGCGGGGGCGAGCCTAGGGCCCGTACGGTGGCTGGCGGGTGTGATCCGGTGCCGGTTCGACTTCGACCGGCAGGTGGCCGTGCGGCTGGCCGAGCAGCTGGGCGCGGGTCCCGCCGACACGCTCACGAGGTTCCGCCGCGTCGTCGGCAGCACCACCAAGCCGCCCCTGCCGGTCATCGCGATGCTCGGCGAGACCATCGTGCACGGTGAGGACATCCGGCGGCCCCTGGGCATCCGCCGGGCCCACCCGATCGGGACGCTCACCCGGGTGGCCCGCTACTACCAGGGCTCCGACCTCGTGGTCGTGGCCGGGAAGCGCGTCGCCGGGCTGCGGCTGGCCGCCACCGACGGGCCCTTCGCCGCCGGCTCCGGGCCGCTGGTGTCGGGCACCACCCTGGCGCTGACCATGGCCATGACGGGCCGCATGGCGTACTGCGACGAGCTGACCGGCGACGGGGTGGACACGCTGCGCGAGCGCGCCGCGATGGCCTGAGCGGACGGGTCGCCCGCCCGGCAGGCCCAGGCTCAGAGGGCGGCGGTGACGCGGTCGAGTGCGGGAGGCGCGGTCGTGTCCTGGGACTGGAGGTAGGCGCGGAAGGCGTCGTAGTCGCGCGAGCCGCGTACCGGGTCGGTGAAGCCGGTCAGGGCGGTGAAGCCGTCGGCGCCGATCAGGGTGTACGCGAGGGCGGCGACGCGGTAGGTCCGGCCGGGGTCCAGCGGGGCGTCACCGATCAGGACGTCGGAGGGGTCCACCCGGTCGCCGACCTGGCGCGAGGCGTCGTAGGAGTAGCGGACGCCGGCGGAGACGGCGAGCGGGCTGAACCGTACCGTGCCGTCGGCCTGGGCCTGCCACTGCTGCTCCAGCGCCTGTTCGAGCCGCCGCCCGGTGAGGGAGACGGTGAGCACCGGGTTCGCGTAGCCGTACGCGGACCAGGCCTCGCCGAACAGGACGGTTCCGTCGCGGTCGGCCGGATCGGCGCCCTTGGCGAAGCGCAGGTCGCCGCGCAGGCTGTTCGAGCCGGTCAGCGGCGCCGTGGCCACCAGCGCCAGGTCGACGGGGCCGCCGGAGGTCTGTACGGCGTCGGCGTACTGCGCGTCGGCGACGAGGTTGCCCAGCGTGCTCTCGCCGTCGGCGGCGCGGGCCTTCCAGTGGCCGACGAGCCGCGTCATCGCCGGGTCGGGGGTGACGTCCCGGGTGACCGGGTGGTTCACCGTGGTGGTGGCGGAGCGGATGACGTCACCGGTGCGCGGGTCGATCTTGAGGTTCATCTCGTTGGGCAGACGCCCGTGGTTGGCGGCCTCGACCACGGGCCGGGGGTTGCCCGCGGGGTCGGGGACCACGCAGTCGTTGAACAGCGCGTGCCAGTGGCCGGTGATGATGGCGTCGATGTCGGGGGAGGCCTGCTCGGCGAAGTCGAAGACCGGTCCCGAGGGGGCGCCGCAGCGGTCGTAGACGTCCCCGGCCGTCCCGCCCTCGTGCACGTTGGCCACGATCGCCTCGACGCCCCGGCGCTTCAGCTCGGCCGCGTACCTGTTCGCGGTCTCCACCAGCGGCAGGTTGTCCAGCTCCGGCTGGTACGACGTCGAACCGGTGACCGTGGTCGGCGTGGTCAGGTTGATGAACCCGATCCGGACGTTCCCGCCGCCCGTGACCTTCACCTGCTTGATGACGTACGGCTGGAAGATCGGTTTCGTGGAGCCCTTGCGGGTGATGTTCGCGGAGGAGATGGTGTAGTCCGCGCCCCGGAACCGGCGGCCGGTGGAGTCGGTGAAGCAGCTGTCCACGTCGATCTCGCCGAAACAGCGGCCCTTGCCCATGTGGTCGCGCAGGAACTCCAGCGACCGGTCGAGCTCGTGATTGCCGACCGCGGCGAACTCCACGCCGATCGCGTTGAGGAACTCGACCGTGGGCTCGTCCTGGTGGTAGGCCACCTCGGTGGGCCAGCCGCTGAAGTCGTCGCCGCTGGTGAACGTGATCGAGTTCTGGTGACCCTGTCTCAGGTTCTTCAGATGCGTGGCGATGTACGGGGCGCCGCCCACCACGATGCTGTTGCCCTGGGCGTCCTTCACCGTGCCGTTCACGGCGTCGTTCTGCGGGGTGAGGTACCCGTGCAGGTCGGTGATGGACAGCAGTTGCACGTCCACGGGCGCCGCGGCCTGGGCGACGCCGGGCTGCAGGGCCGAGACGGCCAGGGCGGCGGACAAGAAGGCGGTGGGTCCCGTGAGGACGGGACCCACGCGGCTACTTCGTCAGAGGCGCCAGGGTGGGGTCGTTGGCGTACGCCTCGGCGGCGTTGTCCTTGGTGACGATCTGCGGCGGCAGCAGGTAGGCCGGCACGACCTTCACCCCGTTGTCGTACGACTTGGTGTCGTTGATCTGGGGCTGCTTACCGGCCTGCAGGTCCTTCACCATCTGGATGGTCTGCTTGACCAGGTTGCGGGTGTCCTTGTTGATCGTGGAGTACTGCTCGCCCGCCATGATCGACTTGACCGACTCGACCTCGGAGTCCTGGCCGGTCACCACCGGGATCGGCTTGCCGGCGCCCTTGATGGAGGTGATGATGGCGCGGGCCAGCGTGTCGTTGGGGGAGAGCACGCCGTCCAGGGTCTTGCTGGAGTAGGTGGAGGTCAGCAGCGAGTCCATGCGCCGCTGGGCGTTCTCGGCCTTCCAGCCGTCGGTGGCGGTCTGCTTGATCTCGGTCTGGCCGGAGCCGACCACCACGTCGCCGCTGTCGATCGCCGGCTTCAGCACGCTCATCGCGCCGTCGAAGAAGACCGCCGAGTTGTTGTCGTCGGGGGAGCCGGAGAACAGCTCGATGGTGTACGGGCCCTCGGGCTTCTTCGCCTTCATGCCGTCCAGCAGGGCCTGGCCCTGGAGTTCGCCGACCTTGAAGTTGTCGTAGGCGACGTAGTAGTCGACGCCCTGGGTGTTCTTGATCAGCCGGTCGTAGGCGATGACGACCGCGCCGGCGTCCTTGGCGGCCTCCACCTGGGTGCTCAGCTGCGCGGCGTCCGTCGCGCCGATGACGATCACCTTGGCGCCCTTGGTGACCATGGCCTGGATCTGCGACTGCTGGTCGGCGACGGTGGTGGAGGAGCCGGCGTACTGGACGTCGGACTGGAAGCCGGCCTCCTTCAGGCCGTCGGTGAACAGGTCACCGGCCAGGACCCAGTTCTCCGACGTCTTCGCCGGCAGCGCGACGCCGATCAGCGAGTCGGCCGGGAAGCCCGCGCCGGACTCGGCCGAGCCGCCGGCGGTGGCGGTGTCCTCGGAACGCTGGGAGCAGGCGGTGAGCGTCAGCAGCGCGATGGCAGCGGCTGCCACCCCTCTGACCACGGATTTGCGCATTTTCAGGTGCCCTTCTTGGAAATATGACGAGCCGGCCGTCAGCCGGCCACCGGACTCTTGCCGCGTTCCTGTCCCGCCTCGGAGGAGGACGCGGGGCCGGTCGGTGTGTCCCGGCGGAAGGGACGCATCAGTGAATCGATGACGGAGAAGCGTCCCTGCTTCTTGTTGTAGACGTCGAACGCGACGGCCAGCAGCAGGACCAGGCCCTTGATGATCTGCACCCGGTCGGAGCCCACGCCCAGCAGCTGCAGGCCGTTGTTGAGCACCGCCATGACGAGACCGCCGACGATGGAGCCGCTGATCGTGCCGAGGCCGCCGGAGACGGCCGCGCCGCCGATGAAGACGGCGGCGATCGCGTCGAGCTCCCAGCCGATGCCGTCCTGCGGGCCGGAGGCGGCCGAGCGGGCGACGAAGATCATGCCGGCCAGGGCCGCCAGGACCGACATGTTCATCATGACCATGAAGTTGACGCGCTTCAGCTTGACGCCGGACAGCTCGGCGGCGCGGGCGTTGCCGCCGACCGCGTAGATGTGCCGGCCGCCGGCGGTGTTGCGGGTGATGAACGAGTAGATCACCACGAGGACGCCGAGGATGATGCCGGAGACCGGGAAGCTCGTGCCGACCCGTCCGCCGGCGAACTGCAGGGTCGCGAACACGATCACGGCGAGCGGGACGGCCACCCGGATCACCGAGATCCACATCGGGGCCGCGTCGGCGCCCATCTCCCGCCGGGTGCGGCGGCCCCGCCACTCACGGACGACGACCGCCACGCAGACCACCAGGCCGAGCAGGAGCGTCAGGTTGTTGTAGCCGGTGTCGGGCCCGACCTCGGGCAGGAAGCCGGAGCCGATGACCCGGAACCCCTCGGGCACGGGGATGGTGTTGGCGTTGCCGATGAACTGGTTGCCGCCCCGGAAGAGCATCATGCCGGCCAGCGTGACGATGAACGCCGGCACGCCGACGTACGCGACCCAGAAGCCCTGCCAGGCGCCGATGACGGCGCCGACCGCCAGGCCGATCAGGACGGCGAGGAACCAGGGTACGGCGTAGTCCTGCATCACCTGGGCGACCACGATGCCGACGAACGCGGCGACCGAGCCGACGGACAGGTCGATGTGCCCGGCGACGATGACCATCAGCATGCCGATGGCCAGCAGCAGGATGTAGGAGTACTGGCTCACCAGGGAGATGAGGTTGCCGGGGTTCAGCGTGAGTCCGCCGGTCAGGATCTCGAACAGCAGGACGATCGCCACCAGCGTGAAGATCATCCCGAACTGCCGGGCGTTGGAGGTGTTGCCTCCGAACAGGGACTTCTGGAGTTCTTTCACGCGGCTCATGATCGCTGTGCTTTCTTCACTGAGGTCATCTGTTTGAGCAGGAGTTCCGGATCGGCGTCGCGGCGGGGGATGTCGCCGGTGATGGTGCCTTCGAAGACCGTGTAGATCCGGTCGCACAGGCCGATCAGCTCGGGCAGCTCCGACGAGATGACGATGACGCCTTTGCCCTGGTCGGCCAGGCGCTGGATGATGCCGTAGATCTCGTACTTGGCGCCCACGTCGATGCCCCGGGTGGGCTCGTCGAGGATCAGCAGGTCGGGATCGGTGAACATCCACTTGGCCAGCACGACCTTCTGCTGGTTGCCGCCGGACAGCGTCGTGACCGGCTCGTCGACGGTGGGCGCCTTGACGCGCAGGCTCGACCGGTAGCTCTCGGCGGCCTGGTGCTCGCGGACGTGGTCGATCACGCCACGCTTGGTGATCTTGGACAGCTTGGCGGCGACCACCGAGGTCTTGATGTCGTCGAGCAGGTTCAGGCCGATCGACTTGCGGTCCTCGCTGACGTACGCCAGGCCGTGCTCGATGGCGTCCGACACGGACTTGATCACGATCTCCCGGCCGTCCTTGATGATCTGCCCGGAGACGTAGACGCCGTACGAGCGGCCGAAGACGCTCATCGCCAGCTCGGTGCGCCCGGCGCCCATCAGGCCGGCGAACCCGACGATCTCCCCCCGGCGCACGGTGAAGCTCGCGTTCTTGGCCACCAGGCGGTCGCTCGCGACCGGATGCCGGACGGTCCAGTCGCGTACCTCGAAGAAGACCTCGCCGATGTCCGGGGTGTGGTCGGGGAAGCGGCTGTGCAGCTCGCGGCCCACCATGCCGCGGACGATCCGGTCCTCGTCGACGCCGTCGGCCTTGACGTCGAGGGTCTCGATCGTGTGGCCGTCGCGCAGGATGGTGATCGCGTCGGCGATCTCGGCGATCTCGTTCAGCTTGTGGGAGATGATGATCGAGGTGATGCCGCGCTGCCTGAAGTCGCGCAGCAGATCAAGCAGGTGCCGCGAGTCCGTCTCGTTCAGCGCGGCGGTGGGCTCGTCGAGGATGAGCAGCTTCACGTTCTTGGCGAACGCTTTGGCGATCTCCACCAGCTGCTGCTTGCCCACGCCGATGTCCTTGATCAGCGTGTCGGGGTCCTCCTCCAGCCCGACCAGGGCCATCAGCTCCAGGGCCCGGCGGTTGGCGGTCTTCCAGTCGATCACGCCGCCGCGGCGGGGCTCGTTGCCGAGGAAGATGTTCTCGGTGATGGACAGGCCGGGCACCAGGGCGAGCTCCTGGTGGATGATCACGATTCCGGCGTGCTCGCTGGCCCGGATGTCGGCGAACCGGCTCTCCGTGCCCTCGTAGAGGATCTGGCCGGTGTAGCTGCCGTAGGGGTGGACCCCGCTGAGCACCTTCATCAGCGTGGACTTGCCGGCGCCGTTCTCCCCGGCGATCGCGTGGATCTCGCCCTGCCGGACCACGAGGTTGACGTCGGAGAGCGCCTTGACCCCGGGGAACTCCTTGGTGATCGCACGCATCTCCAGCAGGACCGGTGCGTCGCGCATGACGTCTTCCCCCTAGATCGTCGTGACATCGTTGTCATCGGGCAGCGGGTAGAGACTGCTCCGACGTGACGAGTGTGTCAACTGATGTGGCCATTTCGTAACGCATCCCGACGTCAACGCGGGGATCCGCCGAGCGGCCCTGCCTGTCGGCCCGGGCCACGGGAGGAACCGTATTCGGGCGGTGGCCGCTACTGTGACAACGTTGTCTCGACGCATTCCTAGGAGTCTCGTGTCCGTTTTCGCCCTCGCCCTCGACATCGGGGGCACCAAGGTCGCCGCCGGTCTGATCGCCCCCGACGGAACCGTCGCCGACCGCCGCGTACGGCCGACGGCCGTCTCGCCCGACCCCGAGACGGTCTGGCGGCCCGTGGCCGAACTGGTCTCCGAGCTGCGCGCGGCCGCCGGCCCGGCGCGGGTGATCGGCGTCGGCGTCGGCTCGGCCGGCCCGATCCACCTGCCCGACGGCTCCATCAGCCCGGTCAACATCCCGGCCTGGCGCCGCTTCCCCCTGCTGGAACGCCTGGCCGAGCTCGTCCCGGGAGTGCCGGTACGGCTCGCCGGCGACGGCAGCTGCGCCGCGGCGGGGGAGCACTGGCGCGGCGCCGGGCAGGGTGCGGACGATCTGCTGACCATCGTCGTGTCCACGGGTGTCGGGGGCGGCCTGATCCAGGGCGGTCGCCTGGTCGCCGGTCCGACCGGCAACGCCGGCCACATCGGCCACGTGGTCGTCGACCTCGACGGTGTTCCCTGCCCTTGTGGTGGACGCGGCTGCGTGGAGGCGATGAGCAGCGGGCCGAGCATGGTGGAGTGGGCGTTGAAGGAGGGCTGGCGGGCGCCCGTGCCGGCGCCGACCGGGGTGGAGCTGGCGGCCGCGGCCCGGGAGGGCGACCCGTGCGCGAGTGAGGCCTTCCGGCGGGCCGGTCACGCCCTCGCGGCGGGCATCGTCTCGACGGCGGCGATCGCCGACCTGTCCCGGGTGGTGATCGGCGGAGGCGTGGCGGCGGCGCACGACCTGCTCTTCCCGCCGTTGCGGGCGGCCATCACCGAGCACGCCCGGCTGGGCTTCCTGCAGGGGCTGACGGTCACCACGGCCGCTCTCGGCGGCGCGGCCGGCCTGGTCGGCGCCGCGGCGCTGGTGCTCGTCCCGCAGGCGTACGTCGGCCGCGGCGTCGCCTCCCTCGCCTGAGGTCCCGGACGAACGGCGCGTGGCGGCGAGGTTACGCGATGAGGCTTGACAACGTTGTCTGAGGTGGACAGGCTAGCGGCGATCTTCAGCCGGATGTGCCCTTCCGTGACGGCCGGCCATCCCGGCGAGTCCGGCGCGACATCCCGCTCCGTCGCTGTTCACCCCGACGTTCGACGCACTCGATGTTGGTCGAGTCGAAAGGCCCTTCGTGATGCCATATCCCTCCTTAGCCCGGCGGTTGGCCGTGGCCACGGCGCTGTCGCTGCCGTTGTGGGTGCTCGTCCCCGCGCAGGGGGCGAGCGCCGCGGCGCCACCCGGCGACTTCGCCTCCTCCTTCGAGTCCGCCGATCCGCGACCCGCGCAGAGCACCGTCGAGGTCGGCGCGGACGGCAGGCCGGTCCAGTCGAATGTGACCGGATCGAGCTCCACCGAGCTGCCCGGCAGCCTGCTCGGCCGGATCGGCGCGGTGACCGCGAGCGCGGAGAATGCGCCGGGCGAGACCGCGGCCAACCTCAAGGACGCCGACCCGTCGACCAAGTGGCTGGCGTTCGAGCGGACCGGCTGGGTGACGTACCGGCTGGTCGAGCCCGCCGTGGTGGTGAAGTATTCGCTGACCTCCGCCAACGACGCGCCGGGCCGCGACCCCAGGGACTTCACCCTGCAGGGCTCGAACGACGGCAGCACGTGGACCGACCTGGACAGGCGTACGGGGGTGACCTTCAGCGGCCGGTTCGCCGGCAACACCTACGCCTTCGGCAACACGACCGCCTACGGCTACTACCGGCTGAACATCACCGCCAACTCCGGTGACTCGCTCGTCCAGCTCGCCGACTGGAACATCAGCGACGGCTCGGACGTCATGCCGCCCGTCGCCCCGATGGTCAGCGTCTCCGGCGCCGGCCCGGTCAACGGCCCCACCATGAAACCGGAGGCCGGGTTCACCGGAGTGGCCTCGCTGCGCTACTCGGGCGGCGCCAAGGCCGACGGCCGCGCGTACGCGACGAACAAGCTGTTCGACGTCGACATCCCGGTCGGGCCGAAGACGCGGCTGTCGTACACGATCTTCCCGGAGTTCACCGGCGGCGACGACCGGTACCCCTCCACCTACGCCGCCGTCGACCTGCACTTCACCGACGGCACTTACCTGAGCCGGTTGTCCCCGCTCGACCAGCACGGCTACCCGCTGACGGCCGCCGGGCAGGGCGCGGCGAAGGTGCTCTACGCCGACCAGTGGAACGCGGTGCGGTCCGACATCGGGGCGATCGCGAACGGCAAGACGATCGACCGCATCCTGCTCGCCTACGACAACCCCGCCGCGACCGCGTCCACCCGGTTCCAGGGCTGGCTGGACGACCTCGCCGTGACGGCCGCCCCGTCGCCGATCGACGGGTCCAGCCTCACCAACTACGTCGACACCCGGCGCGGGACCAACGCGACGGGCGGGTTCTCGCGCGGCAACACCCTGCCGATCACGGCGATGCCGAACGGCTTCAACTTCCTCACCCCGACCACCAACGCCGCGTCCGACACCTGGCTGTACGACTACCAGCGGGCCAACAACGCGGCCAACCTGCCCACGCTGCAGGGACTCGCGATCTCGCACGAGCCCAGCCCGTGGATGGGCGACCGCAACCAGATGTCGGTCATGCCGGTGCCGGCCGGCGGGCCGCTCACCGGGCCGCCCAGCGGCCGGGCGGCCGCCTTCAGCCACGACGACGAGACCGCGCGGCCGGACCTCTACCGGGTCACGCTGCAGAACGGCCTCGTCGCGCAGATGGCGCCCACCGACCACGGCGGGATCATGCAGTTCACCTTCCCGTCAGGGCAGGCCACCGGAAGCCTCGTCTTCCACAACGGCACGTTCACCATCGGCACCGACGGCACGTTCACCGGCTGGGTCGACAACGGAAGCGGCCTGTCGGCCGGGCGCAGCCGGATGTTCCTCTCCGGCACCTTCGACCGGGCGCCGGCGGCCGCCTCCGCCACGTCCGCCACCTTCGACGTCTCGGCCGAGCGGCAGGTGACGCTGCGCCTCGCGACGTCGTTCCTCTCCGTCGACCAGGCACACCGCAACCTCGGCCTGGAGGTCTCCGGCAGGAGCTTCGAGCAGATCCGCGCCGCGGCCGCCGCCGCGTGGAACGACCGGCTCGGCCGGGTCGAGGTGAAGGGCGCGACCGAGACGCAACGGGTGACGCTGTACTCGAACCTGTACCGGCTGAACCTGTATCCGAACTCCCAGTCGGAGAACACCGGCACCGCCGCCGAACCCCGCTGGCGGTACGCGAGTCCGGTGTCGGCGCCCACCGGCACGTCGACGGCCACGCAGACCGGCGCCAAGATCGTCGACGGGCAGATCTACGTCAACAACGGGTTCTGGGACACCTACCGCACGGTGTGGCCCGCGTACGCGCTGCTGTACCCGGACGTCGCGGCGAAGATCGCGGACGGGTTCGTCCAGCAGTACCGGGACGGCGGGTGGATCGCCCGCTGGTCCTCGCCCGGCTACGCCGACCTGATGACCGGCACCAGCGCGAACGTCTCCCTGGCGCAGGCGTACCTCACCGGCGTCGAGCTGCCCGACCCGCTCGCCGCCTACGACGCCGCGGTCAAGGACGCGACCGTCGCGTCCGGACGCAGCGAGGTCGGCCGCAAGGGCATCGAGTCCTCGTTGTTCCTCGGTTACACGCCGACCTCCACCGGCGAGTCGGTGTCGTGGGCGCTGGAGGGCTTCATCAACGACTACGGCATCGGCAACATGGCCGCGGCCCTGGCCAAGGACAAGGACACCCCGAAGGCGCAGCGCAAGCGGCTGAGGGAGGAGTCGGAGTACTTCCTGCAGCGCGCCCGCAACTACGTCAACCTCTTCGACGAGAACGGGAAGTTCTTCCGCGGGCGCGACGCCGGCGGCAACTTCCTGCCCGGCGACCCGCGGGACTGGGGCGGCGTCTACACCGAGACCAACGGCTGGAACTTCGCGTTCACCGCGCAGCACGACGGCCGGGGCCTGGCCAACCTGTACGGCGGGCAGCAGGCGCTGAAGCGGAAGCTCGACGAGTTCTTCAGCACCCCGGAGAACGCCGACCGGTTCGGCGGCTACGGCACCCTGATCCACGAGATGCTGGAGGCCCGCGCGGTGCGCATGGGCCAGCTCGGCATGAGCAACCAGCCGTCCCACCACATCCCGTACATGTACGACTTCGCCGGTGCGCCCGCCAGGACGCAGGCGATCGTCCGGGAGATCCTGCAGCGGCTCTACGTGGGCAGTGAGATCGGCCAGGGCTACCTGGGCGACGAGGACAACGGCGAGATGTCGTCGTGGTACGTCCTCAGCTCGCTCGGCATCTACCCGTTGCAGGCCGGCTCGTCCCAGTGGGCCATCGGCTCCCCGCAGTTCGCCCAGATGACCGTCCACCGCGAGAGCGGTGACATCGTCGTCACCGCCCAGGACAACAGCACGAAGAACGTCTACGTGCAGAGCGTGAAGGTCAACGGCAAGCAGCAGCGCGGCGTGTCCGTCGACGTCTCCGCGCTCGCCCGCGGCGGCCGGATCGACTTCCAGATGGGCCCGGAACCGTCGTCCTGGGGCACCGGCAAGAACGACGCGCCGCCGTCGCTGACCAAGGGCGACGCGGCGCCCAAGCCGTTCCAGGACACCACGGGGCCCGGCCTCGGCACCGCGACCGCCGGTGACGGGCAGGACGCCTCGAAGTTGTTCGACGACTCGTCGCTCACCCAGGTGACCTTCACCTCCGGCACGCCGCAGATCGGCTGGGCGTTCCGCAGCGGCCGGCAGACGCCGGTCTCCTACACGCTCACCTCCGGGGCGAGCGCCGGCGATCCCACGGACTGGCGGCTGGAGGGCTCCGACGACGGGATCACCTGGGCCACCGTCGACTCCCGCAAGGGCGAGGAGTTCCGGTGGCGTAACGAGACCCGGCCGTTCAGGATCGGCGAGCCGGGACGGTTCGCGCGGTTCCGCCTGGTCGTGACCAAGACCGTCGGCGCTGCGCAGGCCAACCTCGCGGAGATCGAGCTCCTCGCCGGCGGCGACGTCCAGCTCGGCGGGGGCCCCATCACGGTCACCGGCGCGAACGGCGTGCAGGCGACCGCCGGCGTCGAGGTGTCGGCGCCGCTGGCCACGGTCACCGGGGGCACCGCGAGCGGCTACCAGGCCTCCATCGACTGGGGCGACGGCTCACCGGCCACCGCGGGCACCCTGGCACTGAGCTCGCGCGGCGTGTACAGCGTGCGCGGCTCGCACACCTACGCCAAGCCCGGCCACCACCAGGCGAGCGTCACGGTGACCGACGGGACCGGCCGGGGCTCGGCCACGGTCGGCGTGGACGTGGCGTACGCTCCGGACTCCGGCCTCACCGCGGCGTTCGACACCGTCTGCGTCGGCGACGAGGGCGTGCTCGCGGCGGACTGCGACGCCAAGACGTGGGCGTACTCGCGGGCCGCACTCGCGGCGGCGGGCGTGACACAGGGCCGCTCGCACGAGGTGCCGGGCACGGCGCTGCGCTTCACCCTGCCGGCGGTCCCGGCGGGACAGCCCGACAACGCGACCGGCAACGGCGCGACGATCAAGCTGGACCTGCCGGACGACGCGAAGAACATCTCGTTCATCGGCGCCGGCACGCAGGGCGACCAGAGCACGACCGGCACGGCGACGTTCAGCGACGGCAGCACCGCCGCCGTCTCGATCCAGCTGAGCGACTGGACGCTGGGCGGCAACGCGGCCGGCATGCCGAAGTACGGCAACATCGTCGTCGCCAAGGCCGCCTACCGGCTGCACGGCACGAGCCGGGACAGCGCACAGCCGTTCCTGTTCGCCACCGCGCCGTACCGCATCCCGGAGGGCAAGACGCTCGTCTCGGTCACCCTGCCCGAGCAGACCGGCGACCCCGGATCGGCGGGCAGGATCCACGTGTTCGCCGTCGCCGACGACGGCACCCCCGCCGCCGCGCTGGCGATCAGCGGTCTCGAGGACCGGACGGCCGCTCCGGGACAGACGCTCTCGACCGGTCTCGGCTCCGTGACCGGCGGCGTCGCGGGGCCGGAGGGCTATCACGCCCGCGTCCAGTGGGGTGACGGCACGGTCCCCGACGACGTCACCGTCGACGCGTCCGGGGCGATGACCGGTCGGCACACCTACGCGCAGGACGGCACGTACACGGTGCGGGTCACCGCGTGGGACACGCTGTCGAGCACCACCGGCACGTTCACCGTGACGGTGGCGCAGGCCGGGGCGCGGCCGTCGATCTCGGTGTCCGCCTCCGCCGTCGCCGGTGACCCGGTCACCGTCGAGGGCAGCGGGTTCGCCGCCGGAGAGCAGGTGACGGTCAAGCTGGACACCAGCCCGGCGCGCAGCCTGACCGTGCGGGCCTCGGCCACGGGAACGGTGCGCGCGTCGGTCGAGGCGTCCGGCGACGCCCCGCCCGGCCGGTACGCCGTCACCGCGGCCGGCACGTCGTCGCGGACGCCGGCGACGGCCACGGTCCAGGTGACCGAGGAGCCGGAGAAGCGGACGTACCGTCCGCAGGCGCTGTTGTCGGCGACCTCGGGGCCGCGCGGCACGGCGATCGTCGTCGACGGCTCCGGATTCGCGCCCAAGGAAGCCGTCACCATCGGCTTCGGTGACGGCCTGGCGTCCATGACCGTGCACGCCAACGGCGACGGCGTCATCTCGGGCGCGACCCTCAGCGTCCCGGGAACGGCGCGGCCCGGCCCGGCCGGCGTCACGCTGACCGGCGCGGTGTCCAAGACCGGCATCGAGGCCCCCTTCGAGGTCACCTCGGACTGACACCCGAGCCGCCGGTGAGCGGGACGCTCACCGGCGGCTCTTCGGTCACTTGGGCAGGCCGGCGCGGATCACGAGGGCGTCGTGGTCGGTGTACGTCGCGGGCTCCAGCTCCAGGGTCGGCGAAGTGAGGGTGCCGTAGGCGTGCTGGATGCCGGGGGCCTGGGTGGCGGCGGCGTCCGTCAGGGTCCAGTGGCCCTCGGGGGCGCAGGAGGCGCGGCGGTTGACGTCGCCCGCGAAGATCGTCGGGCGGCCGCGGGAGGCGAGCACCTGGCCCAGCTCGGCGCACTGGGTGGAGTTGGCGGTGCCGGGGGCCTCGCCGTCGGTGGACAGGTGGCTGGTGCACACGTCCACGCCGCGGGCGGTGGTCACGCAGAGCCAGCGCCGCTGCTCCACCCCGCTGAACACCGAGTACGGCTCGTCCTGCGACGCCTTGATCGCCTCCTTGGTGAGCACGGCGTTGCCGAACTCGCCGCGCCCGCCCGGCGTCTTGCAGGCCAGCGGGGCGCCGTTGTAGATCACCGTGGCGAAGCGGTAGTGGTAGCCGGTGCGCCGGGCGATCTCGGCCACGTCGCCGCTGCACGCCTCGTTGAGGGTGACCGCGTTGACGTCGTCGGCCTGGACACGCTCGACCACCTCGTCGAGGACCTTCGGGTACTGGGTGCGGGCGAAGCAGCCGGCGTACCCGCTGTCGCAGATGTTCATCTGCAGCAGCGAGTACGGCGGGCGCGCGTCCTGCGCGTTCCCGGGCTGCGCCATGGCGGCGGCGGGGGACAGCAGCAGCCCGGCGGCCGTCAGACCGCCGAGCATCAGGGCACGCGGACGCGTCAGGGAGAATCGGATCACGGCGTCATTGTGGTGGCGTGCACCGTGATCCGAAAGACTGCTCGAAAAGAGTTCACCGCTCCCTCACGCCGCGGTCACCCCCGCGCCGATCCTTCCGGCCGTCCGTCCACGCGGGTCCCTGGGCCGTGACCGGTTACGGATCGTGTATCCGTGCGAAGGTTTTTGTGACCCGTTCGGGAGCGCCGGAATGGTTTTCTTCCCTTTCGGGGTTTCCCGATGAGAACGTTTCGGTCGCGTCCGGACAAGCGCCGGAGAAACGCTTCAACTTTTGTTCCAGAATCCCGGTTCCTCCATCGGCTGGGGCGGATTCTGCTCGGGCGTGCGGCGGGTATCGCCGCCCTGCTCGACTGACGCTTCCCTGAGGCAGGCCAGCAGTTCTTGGAAGAGTTGCCCGATCTGAACATTAGTTTCCTGGTCGGCCTTCAGGCGCTCGGCCTGCCGCTCTTCGATGATCCGCCATTTCCTGCTGAACTCTTCGGGATCCGGACGTGAGGTGACGCGCTCCTGCTCGGCCGCCGTGACCAGGTCGTACAGGTGCGACAGGCGCTCGTGCGACCTGTGGACGTCGTCGTGGTAGTCGTTGACCGTGTTGATCACGTTCTCGTTCCAGGCGTCCTCGTTGAAGAGCGCCTTCACCTCCTTGGCAGTCCGAGTGCGGGGCTCCAGGGCTTGGGCCTCTGAGACGAGCCGGTCCTTGATGGCGTCGAAGCTGTTCATGAAGTCCCTTTCTCCTGTTCGCCGGGAATGGTGCACGGGAAAGCGGCACCACCCCACTATCGGTGGAGAAAGAAGTCTCGGAAAGCCTTCTCGCCGGACTGTCGTACTGAGTTCGCGGGACGGCTCACCGGGAGTCGTGCGCCGCCACAGGGTCAACAGGCGACAACATTAGCGGGCGGCGCACATGTTATTTTCCGGTGTCTTCTCCTGCTATTTGTCTGTGCGCATTCATGGAATATGGAGGGTTAGGCGTCGCGGTGGGCGCGGGCGCGCCAGAGGAGGTAGACGAAGTACGGGGTGCCGATCAGGGCGGTGACCAGGCCGGCAGGGATCTGGGCGGGGGCGATGACCGTACGTCCAAGGGTGTCGGCGAGGCTGACCAGGAGCGCGCCGAGCAGTGCGGCCACCGGCAGGACCCGCACGTGGTGCGCCCCCACCAGGGCGCGGGCGGCGTGCGGGGCCACCAGGCCGACGAAGCCGACCACCCCCACCGCCGACACCGCCGTGGCGGCGAGCAGCACGGCGCAGGCGAGCGCGCCCAGCCGGACCGGCTCCAGGGGGACGCCGAGGATGCGCGGCGTGTCCTCGTCCAGGGAGAGCAGGTCGAGGTCGCGGCGCAGCCACGCCAGCAGCGGCACGGTCACCACGAGCGCGAGCGCGACCGGGATCAGCTGCTCGGGCACCCGGCCGTACGTGGAGCCCGACAGCCAGGTCAGCGCCTTGGCGGTGCTCCACGGGTCGGACAGCACGATGATCAGCACGGTTCCGGCGGTGCAGGCCGCCTGCACGGCGACGCCGATCAGGACCAGCCGGTCGGAGCTCAGCCCGCCGCGCCACGACAGCCCGTACACCACGGCGAACGTGACCAGCGCGCCCACGCCCGCCGCCGCGGACATCGTCCAGATGCCGGCCAGCGGCGCCAGCGTGAGCAGCGAGATCGCCCCCACGCCTGCGCCGGCGGTGACGCCCAGCATGCCGGGCTCGGCGAGCGGGTTGCGGCACACGGCCTGCACCGCCGCCCCCGCCACGGCCAGCGCGGTGCCGGCCAGCGCGGCCGCCATGACACGCGGCCAGCGCTGGTCGAGGACGAACGTCAGCGCCCGCCCGCTGCGCCCCTGCAGCCAGTTGGCGATGTCGCCGGTCAGCAGCCACCTGTCGCCGCCCAGCATGCCGAGGACCAGCGCCCCCGCCAGCAGGGCCGCGCAGACGGCGACCACGGCGGCGAACGCCGTCCGCGACCGCGTCGCACCCGTACGGACCGCGGGGGGACGGCGGGTCGGGCCCGCGTCGCGGTAGCGGCGGGCCAGCCAGATCATCACGGCCGCCCCGAGCACGGTGGTCACCACGCCCGGCGGCACCTCCACCCCGGCCTGCGCGCCCAGCAGGGCGCGCAGCGCGATGTCGGAGCCCAGCACGACCAGCACCCCGGCCAGCCCGGACATCGGCACCAGCACGCGGTGCCGGTGCAGCCCGGGAATGGACCGGGGCAGCAGCCGCACGATCACCGGCGCGCACAGCCCGACGAACCCGATCGGCCCCGCGATCGTCACCGCGGCGGCCGACAGCAGCACCGCCAGCAGGGTGAGCCACAGGCGCAGCCGGCGCACCTTCACGCCGAGCACCGTGGCGGTGTCGTCGCCCAGGCCCAGGATGTCCAGGCGCGGCCCGGCCAGCACCGCCGCCGCCAGCGCGACGGCGATCACCGGCCCCATCTGGGTGACGGCGTCCAGGTCGCTCTGCACGAGGGAGCCGCTGCCCCAGGCGAACAGCCCGGTCGTCTCCTGCTCGAACAGGATCATGAACAGGTTCGTCAGCGAGCTGAGCGCCAGCGCGGTGGCCGAGCCGGCCAGGATGAGCCGGGTCGTCCCCGTGCGCCCGCCCGCCGACAGCGCCAGCACCAGGGCCGCGGCGCCCAGCCCGCCGAGGAGCGCGAGCCCGCCCGACAGCGACACCGGCAGGGTCAGCCCGAACGCCGCCGCGGCGGCGACCGCCAGGTACGCCCCGGCGCTGACGGCCAGCGTGTCGGGGGAGGCCATCGCGTTGCGGGCGACCGCCTGCAGCAGCGCCCCCGCCGCGCCCAGCGCGACGCCGACGCAGACGCCGGCCAGCAGCCGGGGCAGCCGCGAGGCGAGCAGCACGCGGGCGGCCTCGTCGCTGCCGCCGAACGGCAGCGCCAGCAGGTCGAGCGCGCCGACCGACGAGGTGCCCTGCGTGACGTGCACGGCGGCCACCAGGACGGTCGCTGCCAGCGTCAGGAGGACGACCCCGGCGGTGCCCAGGCGCCGCAGCGGCGTGGCCGGCGGCGCCCCGGGAGAGGCCGGGGTCAGGACGTCCGTGCTCACCCCGCGTACGCCTTGACCAGGGCGTCGGCGTACTGGCGGCTGGAGAGGGGGCCGCCGAAGGTCCAGATGCCGTCGGGCAGCTTGGTGACCTGGCCCTTCTCCACGAACGGCAGCGACTTCCAGATGGCGTTGCCGGCCAGCCCGTCGGCGAAGACGTCGTCGCCGTCGGAGGCGTTGTAGAAGAAGCGGATCGCGGGGTCCTTGAGCGAGGTCAGGCCCTCGACGTCGGTGGTGCCGAGGCCCCACATCTCGTCGACCTTGCCCGTCCAAGCGTTCTTCAGGCCGAGCTCGGTGGCGACGTCGGAGACGAGCGAGCCCTTGCCGAACAGCCGGATCGAGATCGTGCTGCCCTGCTTCCACCCGTCGGCCATGACGAACGGGCTGCCGCCGGCGCCCGCCGCGGCGATCTTCTGCTTGCCCTCGGCCAGCGCCGCGTCGAACTCGGCCAGCAGTTTGCCGGCCTCGGCGGTCTTGTCCAGCGCGGTGGCGATCATGTTGAGGTCCGCGCGCATGCGCGCCAGGTTGCCGGTGGCGTCGCTGCCCTCCGTCACCACCACGGGCACGAACGACTCCAGCTGGGAGACCAGCGCGGAGTCGCGCGCCGCCTCCATGACGACCAGATCGGGCTGCAGGGCGCTGATGGAGTCGACGCTGGGCTCCTGCCGGTTGCCGACGTCCTTGACGGACGGGTCGAGCTTGGCGGAGGTGTTCCAGACGCCGTACCCGGCCACGTCGGCCACGCCGATCGGCATGACGCCGAGGGAGGCCACCATCTCGGTCTCGGCCCACTCCAGGGTGACGACCCGGGTGGCCGGGCGGTCCAGCGTGACCTGCTTGCCGCGGCTGTCGGTCACGGTCACGGGGGCGGCCGACGGCGTCGCGCCGCCGGAGGGAGCCTGCTCGGCCACCGGGGCCTCGGTCGTGCCGCAGGCGGTGAGGAGGACGATGGCGGCCAGTGCCGTCAGGGTGGCCGTCAGGGCGGTGCGCATGGTGGTTCCTGTCATGTCGTCGCGGGGGCGGTTCTGCTGTGGCGGCCGATCGGCCGGGTGGTCACGGCTCCGGTGCCGGGGTCGTGGCTGACCTCGATGCGGATGCCGTAGGTGTCGCTGAGCAGGCTCTCGGTGAGCACCTGCGCGGGCGGGCCGTCGGCGCGGACCCGCCCCTCGTGCAGCAGCACGACGTGGTCGGCGATCTCGGCGGCCTGGTTGAGGTCGTGCAGGACGACGCCGATCGCCACGCCGTGCCCGTCGGCCAGGTCGCGGACGAGCTCCAGCAGCTCCACCTGGTAACGCAGGTCGAGGAACGTGGTGGGCTCGTCCAGCAGCAGGACGCCGGTGTCCTGTGCCAGGCAGGTGGCCAGCCAGACGCGCTGCAGCTCGCCGCCCGACAGCTCGTCCACGGGCCGGTCGGCCATCGGCGTGACGCCGGTCAGCTCCATGGCTCTGGCGACGGCCGCCGCGCCGCCGGGGTCGGCGGCCCGCCAGCGCCGCCGGTACGGGTGGCGGCCGTACCCGACGACGTCCGACACCCGCACGCCGCCCGGCGTGGGGCGGCTCTGCGCGAGCAGGGTCACCCGCCCGGCGAAGTCGCGCGCCGTCAGCTGCAGCGCGTCGGCGCCGTCGCCCAGCGTCACGGTGCCGCTGTCGGGAAGGTGCAGCCTGGCCAGCGCGCGCAGCAGCGTGGACTTGCCGCTGCCGTTCGGGCCCACCAGGGCGGTCACGTGGCCCGGGCGCAACGTGATGCGTCCGTCCTCGACCACGGGGGTGCCGTGATAGCTGAGGCGCAGCTCCACGCCGCGGAGGGCGATCTCCTCGGTCATGGGCTTAGGTTAGCCTAACCTTTCCTGAAAGATTACCCCTGGTCCCCGCATATCCGAAAGGGCTGGGATACCCCGTCCTGCGGCTGATCGGCGGCAGGCACCGCGCGGTCACCTTCGACGCCCGCGGGCGCGGCAGGTCCGGCAGGTCGGCCGACTACTCCCTCGGGGCCGCGATCGGCGACGTCGGCCGCGTGATCGAGACGGCCGGGCTCGACCGGCCCTCCGGCGCGCCGGCCGAGGACAACGCCCGGATGCGCGCCGCCGTCTCCACGGCCACGG
This sequence comes from Nonomuraea aridisoli, assembly GCF_003236395.1. Classification (GTDB taxonomy): domain Bacteria; phylum Actinomycetota; class Actinomycetes; order Streptosporangiales; family Streptosporangiaceae; genus Nonomuraea; species Nonomuraea aridisoli. The sequence continues at coordinate 27,419 of NZ_POUD01000030.1, forward strand.
CGGCGAACGAGCTGGTGACGGTCTTCGCGACCGCGCCGGGCAACCACGTCCAGGTCGTCGCCAAGGACGCCGCGCTGGTGGCCGGGGCGATCGAGTACGTCGTCCAGCACCGTGTTGTCATATGACTTGGCGACTCGTACGATGACATGCGCATCGTCCGACTTCACCGCTGGGATCCGCCATGGCCTCCGACCGCATCCGCCACGTCTCGCTCTCCTCCGTCACCCTTCCGCTCGACGTCCCGGTCAGCGACGCCAAGGTGCTGACAGGGCGGCAGAAGCCGATGACGGAGATCGCCTTCCTCTTCGCCGAGATCAGCACGGAGGACGGCCACGAGGGCGTCGGCTTCAGCTACTCCAAGCGGGCGGGCGGCCCGGCCCAGTACGCCCACGCCAAGGAGGTCGGGGAGAACCTCCTCGGCCAGGACCCGTCCGACATCGGCAAGGTGTACGACACGCTGCTGTGGGCGGGCGCCTCCGTGGGCCGCTCGGGGGTGGCCACCCAGGCGCTGGCCGCGATCGACATCGCCCTGTGGGACCTGAAGGCCAAGCGCGCAGGGCTGCCGCTGGCCAAGCTGCTCGGCGCCTACCGCGACTCCGTCCGGACGTACAACACCTCCGGGGGCTTCCTGCACGCGCCGATCGAGGAGGTCAAGGAGCGGGCGGCCCGGTCGCTGGCCGGTGGGATCGGCGGCATCAAGATCAAGGTCGGTCAGCCGGACATGAAGGAGGATTTGCGCCGCCTGGCGGCCGTGCGTGAGCACATCGGCGAGGACACGCCGCTGATGGTGGACGCGAACCAGCAGTGGGACCGGCCGTCCGCTCTCCGTTTCGGGCGGGCGGTGGAGGAGCTGGGCCTGGTGTGGATCGAGGAGCCGCTGGACGCCTACGACGCCGAGGGGCACGCCCAGCTCGCCGCCGCGCTCGACACCCCGATCGCGACGGGGGAGATGCTCTCCAGCGTCGCCGAGCACGTCCGGCTCATCGAGGCCCGCGCCGCCGACATCATCCAGCCGGACGCGCCGCGCGTCGGCGGCATCACCCCGTTCCTGCGCCTGGCCACCCTCGCCGACCACGCGGGCCTGCAGCTGGCCCCGCACTTCGCCATGGAGATCCACCTCCACCTGGCCGCCGCCTACCCGCGCGAGCCCTGGGTCGAGCACTTCGAGTGGCTCAACCCGCTGTTCAACGAGCGGCTGGAGACCCGCGACGGCCGCATGATCGTCCCGGACCGGCCCGGGCTCGGCCTCACGCTGAGCGAGCAGTGCCGCAAGTGGGCCGTGGACGGCGTCGAGTTCGGGAAGGCCTGACGCCATGGGCGACCGCATCACGTCGGTGCGCCTCGGCCACTACGCCGTGCCGCTAGCCCACGCCGTCAGCGACGCCAAGGTGGCCACCGGCAGGCAACGGCCGCTGACCCAGATCGACGTCCTCACCTGCGAGATCGGCACGGACGACGGCCTGACGGGGCTCGGGTTCTCCTACACGACGCGGGCCGGCTGCCGGGCGCAGTTCGCGCACGCCAAGGAGATCGCGGACAACCTGCTGGGCGAGGACCCGTCCGACATCGGCCGCCTGTACGAGCGGCTGCTGTGGGCCGGCGCGTCGGTGGGCCGGTCGGGAGCGGCCACGCAGGCCATCGCCTCCGCCGACACCGCGCTCTGGGACGTCAAGGCCCGACGGGCCGGGCTGCCGCTGGCCAAGCTGATGGGCGCCCACCGCGACGCGGTGCGCGTCTACAACACCTCCGGCGGCTACCTCCAGGCGCCGATCGAGGAGGTCAAGGAGCGGGCGGCCCGGTCGCTGGCCGGTGGGATCGGCGGCATCAAGATCAAGGTCGGTCAGCCGGACATGAAGGAGGATTTGCGCCGCCTGGCGGCCGTGCGTGAGCACATCGGCGAGGACACGCCGCTGATGGTGGACGCGAACCAGCAGTGGGACCGGCCGTCCGCTCTCCGTTTCGGGCGGGCGGTGGAGGAGCTGGGCCTGGTGTGGATCGAGGAGCCGCTGGACGCCTACGACGCCGAGGGGCACGCCCAGCTCGCCGCCGCGCTCGACACCCCGATCGCGACGGGGGAGATGCTGGCCGGCGTGCCCGACCTCGTCCGCCTCATCGACCTGCGCGCGGTCGGCTTCCTCCAGCCCGACGTGCCGCGCGTCGGCGGCGTCACCCCCTACCTCAAGGTCGCCGCGCTGGCCGACCACGCCCATCTGCAGGTCGCGCCGCACTTCGTGATGGAGATCCACGTCCACCTGGCCGCCGCCTACCCGCGCGACTCCTGGGTCGAGCACATCGAATGGCTCTCCCCGCTGTTCGAGGAGCGGCTGGAGATCGACGGCGGGCGCATGCGCGTCCCCGACCGGCCGGGCCTCGGGCTGACGCTGAGCGAACGCCGCCACGAGTGGCTCCTGGACGATGCCCGATTCGGGACGGCCGAGTAGATTGTCAGCCGTGCCGCCCGATCACAAGCCCGGCCCGGGGGAGAAGCTCGACCGCGACACCGGGCGCGGGCTCGCCCACGAGCTGGTCGAGCGGCTCAAGGCGCGCATCCTCGCCGGCGAGATCCAGCCGGGTCAGAAGCTGCCGACCGAGTCCTCGCTCATCCAGGAGTTCGGCGTGAGCCGCACGGTGGTGCGCGAGGCCGTCTCGCGGCTGCAGGCGGCCGGGCTGGTCGAGACGTTCCAGGGGCGCGGCTCGTTCGTGCTCGACGTGCCCGCCTCGACGGCCTTCTCCGTCGAGGCGTCCCGCGTCCGCACCCACCGCGACGTCCTCGACATGATCGACTTCCGCATCGGCGTCGAGTCGGAGGCCGCCGGGCTGGCCGCGGAGCGGCGTACGGACCTGCAGCTGAAAGCCGTCGAACGGGCGCTGGTGGACCTCGGGCGCTCCGGCGAGCAGCCGGGCCACGCGGTCGAGGCCGACTTCGCGTTCCACCTCAAGATCGCGGTCGCCTCGGGCAACCGGTTCTACTCCGACCTGCTCTCCTCGCTCGGCCCCATGATGATCATGTTGCCGCGCACGCGCCTCGAGCACGTCTACACCGTCTCCGACGCCACCCACCTCACGCGGGTGACGCTGGAGCACGAGAACATCTACCGCGCCATCGCCGACCGCGACGCCGCCGCCGCGCGCGCCGCGATGCGGCTGCACCTGTCCAACTCGCGCGCGCGGCTGCAGGCCCCCTGACCGCTGTCGGCGTCGGCCGCCTCGTCATCACCTTCGATCCGGGACATCGGACCTGCCCGCGAATGTGGATTTTTCCGCAGTCGGGTGGTGCCGATCCGTCGATGATCCTGGACCGTGAAGAAACTACTCATCCTTCTGACCGCCGCCCTCGGCGCGACAGCCGGGACCGCTCTGGCCCTTCCCGCGGCTCAGGCGGCGACCGGAGCGCCGCTGCGCATCGTCGCGCTGGGCGACTCCTACGGCTCCGGCACCGGGGCCGGTGATTACGAGCCGGGCACCGAGGGCTCCTGCTGGCGGAGCGCCGGCTCCGCCGCCGAGCTCATCGCGAAGGACCTCGCCGCGAGGGGGCGGAAGGTCGCGCTCACCAACGTGACGTGCAGCGGCGCGACCAGCGCGAGCCTCAGCCGGGAGTTCAAGGGCCGGCCTCCGCAGCTCGACGCGCTCCGCCGGACCACGGACGTCGTGATGCTCACCATCGGCGCCACGGACGTCGACTTCTCCGGCTACGGCGGCATCTGCCTCCAGGCGGACTGTTCGGGTCCCGCCACCACGGCGACGCTCGGGAAACTGCCCGCCATGGGCGCGGACGTGCGCAAGCTCCTCGCCGAGATCAAGCGGCGCAGCCCGCGGGCCCAGATCGTCATGACCGGCTACGGCGCGCAGCTGACGCGGGGGGCGAACGCCCCAGGCGTCCCGCTCGACCCGATCTGTGGTCCCGACGTGGCCACACCGGCGGAACGCGTCGCGGGTGAGTCGGTGATGGTCGCGCTGGACACCACCCTGCGCCGGGCCGCGCTCGCGGCCAGGAGCCGCCACGTGAACGTCACGTACGTGAGCCCGTACAAGGCGCCGGGTGTCCTCGAACCCACGTTCCGGGGACATTCGCTGTGCGAGTCGGCCGACCCGTACTACCGGGGCTTCGACGCCCTGGCCGACGGTCAGGAGGGGCCGGACGCCGTGTTCCACCTGAACCGCAAGGGGCAGGCCGCCATGGCCGCCCTCGTCCGCCGCGCGGTCCCCGCCCTCGCCGTCCACCACCGCTGACCAAGCCAGGGCGCCGGCGGCGTACGGGCCCTTCGCCTGCCACAACATGTGGAGGACGGGTCCGCCGAGTGTGCGGACCCGCCCTTCACGGAGCAGCCACCGGGGCGCGTTTCACGCGCCGGGCTGTCGTGACCCCGCGTTGACCGCATGCGCGATGCCGCTCAGAGCCCGGCCATTCCGCCTCGGGCTCATTCTTGGTGGGCGGGTGGCCGGTCGGATGATGAGCAGCCCTCGTGGAGGCTGGTGCCCAGCGCTGTGCGGCTATGGACCACGGCGGCGCCGTACCGGACAGTGGTGATCAATCCGGCCTCCCGCAGCACGGCGGCATGCCGGCTGGCGGAAGCCGGCGAGATCTTCAGCCGGCGGGAGAGCTGAGTGGTGGTCAATCCGGTGCCCACGGCTCTCAGGACGGCAGCGCGCGTGCTTCCGATCAGAGTCTCAAGTGGCCTGCGGCTCGACTTCTCCGTGGCGTATATCTCCCAGGACGGGTTGATCGGATAGACGAGCACAGGCGGCAGCAGCGGGTCCGCCAGCGAGATCGGGACTCTTCTGCAGAAGAAGGAGGGCACCAGAAGCAGGCCTTGGCCGCCCAGGTGCAGTTCCTGGTCGATGTCGTAGTCGACCTCGAGGACGGGCGGCCGCCAGCGCATGGTTGAGCACATGCTGGTCAGCAGCCCTTCGACGCCGATGTCGAGGAATCGGGTGACGTGCTTGGCGCGGTCGACGTTGACCGCCGGTTGGATGAGGTCGTCGTGCGCGGCGATGGCCGCCTGGTGGTAGGCGCGCAGCGCGTCGGTGAGCTGCGTGAGTGCCGCCACCTCGCCATCGGCCAAGGAACGCACCCAACCGGGGAGCGAGACGTGCTGCGCCAGCCGCTGCAACTCGCTCCTCAGCTGGTGGCGGGGAGTGGAGCGGATCGCCTCCAGCCCCGCCTCCAGTCCGTTGCGGGCCGCGGCCGGAGTGAGGAAGTCGGGGAAGTAGGGCCCCATGGGCGCCAGCGTCGTGAGCAGGCGGGCACCTGTCCGCATGTTCGCCCTCTGCACGGGATCGCTTCTCAATCGGCGCATCCACGGCTGATACGCCGGAGCTTTGTCCAGGTCGTTGAGGCGAAACCGGCTCAGAAGTATTTCCCACATGGGATCCACGGTGGCGGCGACCGTGGTTCGGGCCAGATCGTCGGCGGTGAAGTGGACCCGCAGCGTCCCCATTGACTCTCCGTAGTGAGGAAGTGTCGATATTGGGTGTAACAACACATTTTACTATGGAATGATTGGTTTTCACACTTCTCACCAGCCTCTGACCGGCGCCTTTTCACATGCGTGCAATGTTCTTGTTTGGCCCTATATGTATGGATGAAGCTGAGGCCAACGCGGATTCGCCGCAGAAGGGCGTATCGAAAGGAGGAACGGAGTGCCGGTACGGCCGCGCCACGGGTCCCGAGAACTGGTCTGTTTCATGGCCACTACCGCCCTGCTGGCGGCGGCCGCCTGTGCGCCGGCCCCTTCGGGCGTGAACCGGCCCGCAGGCTCACCGGGACGCCCAGCCGCGGCCGTCGATACCGTCCGACCGCTCACGGATCACGAAGAAGACGTGCTGTACGAAGCGGAGCAGCTGCTCACCCAGTCCTGCATGCGGGCACGTGGCTTCCGCATCTGGGTCGTGCCGCGGACACCGCTCCCGGAGGACCGCGACTTCCCGTACGTCGTGGACGACACGCGCTGGGCCCGCGAGCATGGTTACGGAAGCGACATGCAGCGACGGCGTGACCAGGTTCGCGCCTCCGATCCCAACCGGCGGTACTTCCAGAGCCTGTCCCCGGCGGACCGGATGCGCGGGATGGACGCCCTGCACGGCAAGCGCGACGGGGGACGACTCGAGGTCACCGTTCCGAACGGCATGAACTTCACCCGGTACACCGAGGGCTGTACGGCCCGCGCTCAAGAGCAGTTGTACGGGGACCTGGAAGGCTGGTTCCGCAGCAGCACGATCACCAACGTGCTCGACGACATGGGCCGCGGCAAGGTCTTCGCCGAGCAGGAATTCAAGGACGCGGTGAAGGACTGGGCCGCGTGCATGAGGAAGCGGGGGTTCCGGCACGCGACTCCCGAGGAAACGCGCAGGGCGTTCAGCGAGCCGTCCGACGCGGCCGCACGGACGAAGGAGATTCGCACAGCGGTGGCCGAGGCCGACTGCGCGAGAAGCAGCGGACTGTCCGACACGGCCCTCCGACTGGAGAAACGGCAGCGCGATCGGCTGGCCGAGCAGTACGCGCCCGAGTACGAGACGAGGAAGAGGCTGGAGCGGGTCGCCCTCCCGCGCGCTCGCGCGATCGTCGAGCGCGGCTGACGCCTCCCGACCATCCCTGATGCGGCCGGACGGGCATCGACCCGTCCCGCAGGCAACCACCAGAAGGAGACAGAGCAAGCGTGCAGAAACTCAGATCCGTCATCGCATCCCTGGGGCTCACCGCCCTTGTCCTGCTGAACGTGACCGGCACCGCCCACGCCGAACCGGTTCTCCCGGCGGATTCGCCCGCCGCGTCCGCGGCGGCCGCCCCCGACGGCTACTTCTACGCTTGGGGCCACATCAACCGGGGTGGCTTCATGTGCCACTGGTCGGGGGACGACCCCGACTGGAGCACCTGCGACAGTGTCAATCTGCGCAACGACGCGAGTTCCTTGGAGAACCGCGGCTGGCCCGGTCCATACGAGGATGTCTTTCTGTACTGGGACGACGCCGACGACGCCGGCGGCTGGGACCACACCCGGGCCTGCCTGCCCAATGGCCTGTACCTCAACAACTTGACGGGCATCTATTACCCCTGGGACGGCCGACAGGGCCAGGGGGAGACCCTGAACGACAACATCTCCGCCCACCGCTGGGGCAGCGGCTGCTGATCGAGGTACGTGTGACGGGCACCGGGCCGAGGACGGGCCATCCGGCCTCGGCCCGTCCGCATCCCTCGGCAAGGCCCGCGCACGCCTGCTGACCTGGTCGGCGGACCCGACCAGTGGCAGAGGTCTGCGTTCCGCCCTCCGTAGTCCCGAACCGGCCAGAAAGAATGGAACCCCAGAGAATGCCTGTCACCATCCAGCCGCGTAGCGCCTGGGCCCCTTACGTGCCGGAGGAGAGAAGAGACAAAGCCGCAACGGATCCGCTGCCTTCCTCCGGCAATTGGGAGCCGTGGACCGGAGGAGTCTTCCTCCATCACCGGGGCCGTTTCTCGTTCAGCCCTGACAATGAAGAAGATTGCAAGGCGGACGTGGCGGCCACCTTCGAAAGCAACATAAAAGATGGCTATGACGATATTCACTACAATTTCATGGTGTGCCCCCATGGCACAATCTACGAAGCCAGGGGCTACGAGCGGGGCGAAGCCAACGGCGGCACGTACGTCGAAGTCGACGGCGCCATGCGGGGCAGCAACACGGCCTTCTACTCGATCTGCGGGCTGCTGAGAGAGTGGGATCAGCCGACAGAGGAAATGTTGCGGTCGATCAGGAATCTCATCGCCCACCTCCGCGGCGAGGTCCCCGATGACAGGCGGGCAGGACGGCATATCCTGCCGCACTCCGCGGCATTCGATACTGAATGCCCCGGTAACCTCGCCCCGTACGCGATGAACGGATCCTCGGTCGATCCAGCCGTCCCCTGGGACGGGCCGCTGGCCGTCGACCCGAACGTGCTGGCGGCCCAGAGATGGGTGAACTCCACCTACGACGGTCGTGCCGCCGGCTACATCAGGTGCCGGGAGACCGGTCGCACCGGCTGGGCGACCGTCCTGTCGCTTACCCAGGCGCTCCAGCACGAACTGGGGATCTCCCCGACGGTCCAGAGCTTCGGGCCGGGCACGTTCGCGGCCGTGCGGAACCGGGGGCTTCGTCCGGACACGGAGACGAATCAGAACATCATCAGCATTTACAATTTCGCCCTGTGGTGTAAGGGATACTGGGCATCCAGCGTCCACTACACCTGGAGCCCCACATCCAGGGATTCCCTTCAACAACTGATCAACGACATGGGCCTGTCCGGCGCGGTGATCAACGGGGAAATGTGGGCGCGCATCTCCAAGGCGTTGTTGACGATGGACCAGTTCCGGCTGGTGCCTGGCGGGGACTCGACCGTTCAGTCCATTCAGAAGCGGTTGAACTACCGATACGTGTACGAGCGGGCGATCCCGGCGATCAACCTTGTGCCGTGCGACGGCGTCTACTCCCGCGAAGTACAGAAGGGCCTCATGATGGCCATCCAGTACGAGGTGGGAATCGGCCTGGCGGACATCAACGGGAACTTCGGCCCGGGCACCCAGGCAGGTCTTCAGTCGAGGGGAGCGGGAACTCTCACCGGCGACCTGCGGTACCTCTTCCGTGCGGCCTGCTATTTCAACTCGCCCACCTACAGCGGCTCACAGGAGATCGGCTACTCTCCCGCGGACATATCCACGGACGCCCAGACCGGCACCCACACCTCGTGGTTGCGGACCTTCCAGCAGTTCTCGCAACTCGCGGTGACCGGCACCAACGACTACGCGACGTGGGCGCAGCTCCTCGTGTCCACCGGAGACTCCCAGCGGCCGGCCACAGGGTGCGACTGCATCACCGAGATAACCCTCGACCGCGCACGCGCGCTCAAGGCGAGCGGTTATCAGATCGTGGGCCGCTACCTCGACGAACACCTTCCGCCGGGTGACCCGTATTACCTCGGCAAGGCCCTCAAGCCCGGCGAGCTGCAGAACATCTTCGCGGCCGGTCTGAGAGTCTTCCCGATTTTCCAGTACAACGGTACGCAGCTGGCGAACTTCACCTACGAAAAGGGCTGGGAGCAGGGGAGAACAGCCCACGACAAGGCCAGCGAATTCGGCATGGGATCCGGCACGTGCATCTACTTCGCCGTCGACTACGACGCCCTTGACGCGGACATCGACAGCAACATCCTCCCGTATTTCCGTGGCGTTCGGGACATCCTCTCCGCGCGTGGTGGCAAGTATGCATTCGGGGTGTACGGTTCCCGTAACGTCGCTGACCGGGTATCACGCGAGGTCGGCGCCAGATGGTCGTTCGTCTCCGGAATGTCGTGGGGGTTCTCCGGAAATCTCGGCTATCCCCTTCCCGCCAACTGGTCGCTCAACCAGATTCACGAGTTCGAGTTCCAACCGGGATGGGGCCTGGACCGCAACGTGTGGCGGCAGGGCGGAGATCCCGGCGTTTCCTCCATCAGTGACAGCCCGGAATGAGGGGTCCCTCAGTGATCACACGACGCCGCTTCATCGCCGTCGCCGCCGGTACCGGAGCCCTCACCCTCGCCCCCGGCATGATGCCGGCCGCCGTGGCCACGGCCGGATCATCGAAAGCCGGATCGTGGGAATGGGAGGGAGACGTCTCCGCCAACGGCTGGCCCATCGACCCCGACAAGATCTCCACTCGCACGGTGGAAGGGTCCCGCGCCGTCGCGGCCCTGCGGGCCGGTGACGTGGCGGTGGTGCTCCTCCACGTCGCGCGACGCTGGCACTACGAGATCGCCCCAGTGGACACCCCCGAAGGGGGCGGTATCACCGCCTACACCACCGACCGCACCGTCGGCGCGGACTTCGAGTCCAACCGCCTGTCCGGGACCGCCATAGCCGTGCACCCGACCGCATACCCGCTCAGAGGTTCTGAGCCGCTGTGGCCCTACCAGGAGCTGGTGGTACGGGACATCCTCGTCGACTGCGAGGGCACCGTCCAATGGGGAGGCGACCTCGATCCGGTGAAGGTCTCGCACTTCCACATCGCCGTTCGCCCGGAAAGCAAGGCACTCGCCCGCGTCGCCAGACGGCTGCGCACTGATCATCACAGAGCGACCCGGCCCCTTGCCGGCGCGGTCGCGGATCCGGCCACTCCTGAACGGCTGTCCAAGGCCCGCAGGCTCGAACAGCAGCAGACCGGCTGACCGCTGGAAGCGGCGAGGTCGCAATCCAGCGGTCGAGGGCCGCTACCAGCGGGCAGGGCTGGCTTGCCTGCTACCAGCGGGCGGGCTGGCTTGCCTGCTACCAGCGGGCGGTGTTGGGCGTGAAGCCGGGGACGATCGAGCGCATGTACGCCGTGTCCTCCCGGCCGCGCTGGCCGCAGGCGACGTACTGCTCGTGCAGGGCGGCGAGCGCGTCCTCGTCCAGCTCGACGCCGAGTCCGGGCGCGGCCGGGACGGCCACGCCGCCGTCGCGGAACTCCAGCACCCCCGGCTTCACGACGTCCTCCGTCTTCCACGGGTAGTGGGTGTCGCAGGCGTAGGTGAGGTTGGGGGTGGCCGCGGCCAGGTGGGTCATCGCCGCGAGGCTGACCCCCAGGTGCGAGTTGGAGTGCATCGACAGCCCCATCCCGAACGTCTCGCAGATGCCGCCCAGCAGCGCCGAGCGCCGCAGCCCGCCCCACAGGTGGTGGTCCGACAGGACGACCTGCACGGCGTCGGCGGCCACGGCCGGCTTGAGGTGCTCGAAGGCGATGACGCACATGTTCGTGGCCAGGGGCAGGTCGGTGTGCTGGGCGACCGCCGCCATGCCCTCGATGCCCGGCGTCGGGTCCTCCAGGTACTCGAGGACGCCCGACAGCCGCCCGGCCACCTCGATCGAGGTCTCCACCGTCCAGGCGCCGTTCGGGTCGATGCGGAGCCGGTGATCGGGGAAGGCGGCGGCGAGCGCCTCGACGGTCTCGATCTCGTGGGGGGGCTCGTACACGCCGCCCTTGAGCTTGATCGCCGTGAAGCCGTACTCCTCGACCATGCGGCGGGCCTGGGCGACCATCTGCTCGGGCGTGCGGCCCTCGCCCCACGTGTCCTCGTCGTGCCCGGGGTGGCCGGCCCACTTGTAGAACAGGTACGCCGAGTACGGCACCCGCTCGCGCACCGCGCCGCCCAGCAGGTCGCTCACCGGCCGTCCGAGCGCCTTGCCCTGCAGGTCGAGCAGGGCCACCTCGAACGGCGAGGCCACGGTGTCGACCGCGCTGGAGACCTCGAGCATGCCGCCGAAGCTCGCCCCCGCCCCGCCCGTGGACGCGCCGAGCGCCTCCGTCACGACGCGGCGCAGGCCGTGCAGGTCGAACACGTCCGCGCCGGGCAGCGCCGCGGCCACCGCGCCGAGCCGGGCGAGGTGCGCCTGGTCGGCGTACGTCTCCCCGAGTCCCACCAGCCCCTCGTCGGTGTGCACCTGGACGATCGCCCGCAGCACGTACGGCTGGTGCACGCCCACGACGTTGAGCAGCGGCGGGTCGCGGAAGGCGACCGGGGTCACGGTGACCTTGCTGACCCGGCCCGCGACCGGTGCGCTCACCTGGCCGCCTTCACGGTGAGCACCGGCACCTCGGCCTCCATGAGGATCCGCTGCGCCGCGCTGCCGAGGACGAACTTGCCGACCAGCGAGCGGTGCCGCAGCCCGATGACGATGAGGCTCGCGCCGGTCTCCTCGACCAGCCGGTCGAACGTCTCGGGCAGGTCGTCGTCGTGCAGCGGCTGGCGCACCTCGGCCTCCACGCCGGCCGCCGTGGCCCGGCGCAGCAGCTCGTCGCGGTCCGCCTCGCCGATCATGTGCTCGTCGACGGGCGCGCCCCGGCGCGGCGAGTTCACGATGATCACGCGTTCGCCGCGCAGCGCGCCCTCGCGCAGGCCCGCCGCCACGGCGGCCTCGCCCTCGGGCGTCGGCAGGTAGCCGACGAGGATGGTCATGGGGTCTTCTCCTCCACACGATCGGAGTCGCCGGGAACGGCGGCCGGTTTCTTGCGGGGCAGCGCCTTGCGGATCAGCGGCCAGGCCGCCACGATCACGACCACGGCCAGCACGGTGCCCGAGATGGGGCGGGTGAGGAACCCGGTCGGGTCGCCGCCGAAGATGAGCAGCGACTGTCGCGCCGAGCTCTCGATCATCGAGCCCAGCACGAACGCCAGCACGAGCGGCCCGGGCTCGAACCCGAACTTCTTCATCAGGTAGCCGAGCACGCCGAACCCGATGACCAGGAAGATGTCGTAGACCTGATTGCGTACCGTGTACGCGCCCAGCAGCGTGATGAGCACCGTGATCGGCGCCAGGATGGCCGGGCGCACCCGCAGGATCCGGACGAACACGCCCACCATCGGGATGCTCATGATCAGCAGCAGGATGTTGCCGATGTACATCGAGTTGATGACGCCCCAGAACACGTCGGGGTGCTCGGTCACGAGCTGCGGCCCCGGCTGGATGCCCTGGATGAGCAGCGCGCCGAAGATCAGGGCCATCGTCGCGTTCGCCGGGATGCCGAGCGTCAGCAGCGGGATGAACGACGAGGTGGCCGCGGCGTTGTTGGCGGTCTCGGGAGCGGCCACGCCCTCGACGGCGCCGCGCCCGAAGCGCTCCGGCTGCTTGGCCCGGCGCTTCTCCACCGCGTACGCCGCCAGCGACGACAACACCGCGCCGCCGCCGGGCAGCACGCCGAGGAGGAAGCCGATGAGCGAGCCGCGCCCGATGGCGCCCTTCGCCTGGCCGAGATCCTTGCGCGAGGGCCACACGTTGCCGACCTTCGCGGGGGAGTGCACCTGGTTGTGCCGCTCCTCGATGTTGTAGAGGATCTCGCTCAGGCCGAACAGGCCCATGGCGATCGGGATGAAGTCGATGCCCTCGGCCAGGTTCAGGCTGCCGAAGGTGAAACGCTCGGCGCCGGTGAACGTGTCACGGCCCACCGTCGCGATCAGCAGGCCGACGCAGGCGGCGATGACGGCCTTGAGCCGGTTGCCGTTGCCGATCGCCGAGACCAGCAGCACGCCGAGGATGCCGAGCGCCGCGTACTCCGGAGGGCCGAAGTCGAGCGCGAAGCCGGCGACGACCGGGGCCAGCACCGTCAGGCCGATGATCGAGACGGTGCCGCCGACGAACGAGCCGATCGCGGCGATGCCCAGCGCGGTGCCGGCCCTGCCCTGCCTGGCCAGCGCGAACCCGTCGAAGACGGTGACCACCGAGGACGCCTCGCCCGGCAGGCGCAGCAGGACCGAGGTGATGGTCCCGCCGTACTGGGCGCCGTAGAAGATGCCCGCCAGCATGATGATCGCGGAGACGGGGTCGATGCCGTACGTGATCGGCAGCAGGATGGCGATCGTCGCGCCGGGCCCGAGGCCGGGCAGCACGCCGATGAGCATGCCGATGATGACGCCGACCAGGCAGTAGAGCAGGTTCGTGGGCTCCAACACGACGCCGAAGCCATTGAGGATCGGGGAGATGTCCATGCGACTTTCTCAGATGAGGCGTGGGAGCGGGATCTGCAGCAACAGGACGAAGATCACGTAGAACGCCGCCACGGCGCCGATGCTGATCACGATGGACGACCGCCACGACTCCTTGCCCAGCCAGCGCAGCCAGACGAACGTCAGCAGCAGCGAGGGGATCTCGAAGCCGATCACCGGCAGCAGCGCGGCCAGCGCCACGAGCGTCACCAGGGCGACCGCGGTGAGCAGGCTCGACTTCGAGAACCGTTCGGTGTCCTCCAGTTTGCGGCCGGTCACGAGGAGCACCAGGGAGAGCACGACGATGACGACGCTGATCGCGAACGGCCACAGCCCCGGGCCGGGCTGGGTGAGCCGCCCCAGCCCGAGCGCGTAGGAGCCGATCGCCGCGAGCACGCCGACGACGAGCGCCACCAGCGCCGCCGCGGCCTGGGAGATCGGGCCCGCGTGCGGCGGGCGCGCCTCCTCCATCTCGGCTTGGAGCCGTTCGACCTCCTCCTGGAGGCCGGCGTCCGCGACTCCGGACGCTGTGGGGTCGGGCTGGGACATGCTCACTCCTCGATCAGCCGGTCAGGCTGATGCCGAACTCGTTCAGCTGCTCTTTGTACGTGGCCGTGTCGGTCTGCAGCGCCTTGAGGACCTCGTCGGGGGAGACCTCCATCGGGGTGAGCGAGTTCTGCTCGTTGAACTGCTTGTACTCCGGCGTCGCGAACGTCTTCTTGGCCGCATCCAGCAGACGCGTCTTGACGTTCTCCGGCGTGCCCTTGGGCGCGGTCAGGAACCGGTACTGCGTCACCTCGACCTCGTAGCCCTGCTCCTTGGCCGTCTTGACGTCCGGCAGGTACGGGATGCGCTCGGCGGAGAAGACGGCGAGCGGGACGAGCTTGCCGGCCTTGATGTTCTCGATGCCCTCGCCGATCTGCATGGTCGAGACGTCGACCTGGTTGCCGAGCAGCGCGGTCAGCGCCGGGGCGCCGCCGTCGAAGGGCACCGCCGTGGACTCGATCCCGGCGCTCTTGAACGTCAGGGCCGAGGCGAGCTGGGCGCCGGTGCCGACGCCGGTGGTGCCGTACCGGATGGTCTTGCCGGACTTCTTCAGGTCGTCGATCGACTTGTAGCCGGACTGGGCGCTGGTGGCCATCACGTAGTCGTCACGCGAGATGCCGGTGATGACGTCGAAGTCCTCGATCTTCGTGGCCTCCTCGGGCGTGACCGTGAGAGGCGTGATGGTGAAGAGCGAGGCGTTCTGCACCGCGATCTTGTAGCCGTCGGGCTTGGCGGCCTGCAGCTCCTTGGCGTTGAGCGCGCCGTTGGCGCCCGGCTTGTTGATGACCGGGGTGGAGACGCCGAGCTCCTTGCCGATGCCCTGGGCCAGCGCCCGGGTGATCAGGTCGGTGGAGCCGCCGGCGGACGCGCCCACGCTGAACTCGATGTTGCCCGTCGGGTATTCGCCGTCGCCGCCGCCGGAGGAGGTCGTCTTGACACCACCGCACGCGGTCAGCGTGATCGCGGCGGTGGCGCCGAGCACGCCCATGAGGACGCGGCGGGGGATGGTCCGGGATCTCGGCATGGGACTAACTCCTTCGTGCGGTGGCTGGCGCCGCCCGTGTCTGTCATGGAGCGGACAGCCGTCATGGAGCAGGCAGGGGGTCGCGTCAGGTTACGGCAAGGTTTCCGCTCTGTAGTCTCCGGAGACTAGGTACCAGGCTCGATGCCTGTCCAGGCTCATTTCGGTATCGAGTGATACAGTCTGCGCATCATGCTAACGCTTGACCAAATCAGGGCGTTCGTGGCTGTGGCCGAGGAACTGCACTTCGGCCGCGCGGCCGCCCGTCTGCGCATGACGCAGCCTCCCCTCAGCCGCCACATCCAGAAGCTGGAACGTGTCGTCGGCGTGACCCTTCTGGAACGCGACAACCGGCGGGTGATCCTCACCGACGCCGGGCGCGGCTTCCTGGAGGACGCGCGCCGCATGCTCTCGCTCGTGGACACCGCCGGCGACCGGGCCCGCCGCATCGCCAGCGGCGCCGCCGGCACCGTACGGCTCGGGTTCACCGCCGTCTCGGCCATCAGCATGCTCGGCACGCTGCTCAAGCGGCTGTCGGAGGAGCTGCCCGAGATCGACGTCCTGCTGCACGAACGGGTGACCGCCGGACAGGTGGACGGCCTGCTGCGCGGCGAGCTCGACCTCGGCCTGGCCCGGCCGCCGTTCGACATCGCCACCCTCGACTCCCGCGTGGTCTTCCGCGAGGCGCTGTGCGCCGTGGTGCCCGAGGGCCACCCGCTGGCCGGGCTCGGCCGGCCGCTCGCGCCCGACGACTTCGACGGCCTGCCGGTGATCAGCTACAACCCCGTCCAGTCGCGGTACTTCCACGAGCTGACCGTCCGGTTCCTCACCAACGCCCACCCGCGCATCGAGCAGCAGGTGCACCAGATCCTCACCGCCGTGCTGCTGGTGGCCGCCGGGCGCGGCGTGGCGCTGGTGCCCGCGAGCGCCCGCTCGCTGGGCGTCCGGCACGTCGCCTACTGTGACCTCGTACGCGGCGGCGGCGACCCCCTCGACCAGGGCGGCGGCGTCGCCAACGAGCCGGTCGAGTTGCACGTCATCTGGGACCGCGGGTCCACCAATCCCGCGCTCGCGCGCGTGCTGGAGCTCCTGCCGGATCTGGAGTCCCCGTCATGATGCCCTGTCGGTATCACCGGATACAGAATCGCACTTGGACAGGAATCACTCCTTCTCCTTAGCCTGACGGGCGACAGACCAGACCGGCCTCGTGGAGCCTCCCACGGCCGCACGTCGAACGAGGAGCGACCGTCATGCCCGAATACTCCCCACAGGAGCTCGCCACGCAGCTCAAGAGCGGCCTGCTGTCCTTCCCCGTCACCCACTTCACCCAGGACCTGGAGTTCGACGAGGCCGGCTACCGCGAGCACCTGTCCTGGCTGAGCGGGTACCCGGTGGCGGGGCTGTTCGCCGCGGGAGGCACGGGCGAGGGCTTCTCGCTGACCCCGGAGGAGATCGACCGGGTCGTGCGCGCGGCGGTGGACGAGGTCGGCGGCCGGGTGCCGGTCGTGGCGCCGGCCACCGGAGGCACCGCCAACGCGGTCGCGCAGGCCAAGGCCGCGGAGGCCGCCGGCGCCGACGGCCTGCTCCTCATGCCGCCCTACCTGACCGAGGCCGGCCAGGAGGGCCTGGTCGAGCACGTCTCCGCGGTCTGCGCCGCCACCGGGCTCGGCGTCGTCGTCTACAGCAGGGCCAACGCGGTCCTGACCGACCGCTCCGTCGAGGCCCTGGTCGAGCGGAACCCCACGCTCGTCGGGTTCAAGGACGGCGTCGGCAACATCGAGAACCTCACCCGCATCTACGCCGCCGTCGGCGACCGCCTGGCCTACATCGGCGGCCTGCCCACCGCCGAGACCTTCGCCCTGCCGCTGCTGCAGCTCGGCATGAGCACCTACTCCTCGGCCATCTTCAACTTCGTGCCGCAGTACGCGCTCGACTTCTACGCCGACGTGCGCGCCCAGGACCGCGACGCGGTCTACCGGCGCATCAAGGAGTTCGTGGTGCCCTACCTGGACATCCGCGACCGGACGAAGGGGTACGCCGTCTCCATCATCAAGGCGGGCCTGACCGCCGTCGGGCGCCCGGCCGGCCCGGTGCGGCCGCCGCTGTCGAACCTCACCGAGGACGAGCTCGCCGAGCTGACCGCCCTCGTCGACAAGATCAGCTAGGAGCCGTGGTGTCTCCCACGATCGAGCGTGTCGACGTCGTCCCCGTCGCGGGGCACGACAGCATGCTGCTCAACCTCAGCGGCGCGCACGCGCCGTTCTTCACCCGCAACGTCGTCATCACCACCGACTCCGACGGCCGCACCGGCCTCGGCGAGGTGCCCGGCGGCGAGGCGATCCGCCGGACGGTCGAGGAGGCGGCCGAGCTGCTGGTCGGCCGGCCGGTGGCCCGCTACCGCAGCCTGCTGCGCGAGGTCGCCGAGCGGTACGCCGCCCGCGACGCCGGCGGGCGCGGCCGGCAGACGTTCGACCTGCGCACGACCGTGCACGCCGTCACCGGTCTCGAATCCACCCTGCTCGACCTGCACGGCCAGTACCTCGGCATGCCGGTGGCCGAGCTGCTCGGCGAGGGCCGGCAGCGCGACCGCGTGCCCATGCTCGGCTACCTCTTCTATGTCGGCGACCCGGGCAGGACCGACCTGCCGTACGTCGTGGACGACGGGGGCGACGACCGCTGGTCGCGGCTGCGCCGCGAGGAGGCGCTCACCCCCGACGCCGTGGTCGCGCTGGCCGAGGCCGCCCAGGAGCGCTACGGCTTCACCGACTTCAAGCTCAAGGGCGGCGTGCTGGCCGGCGAGGAGGAGGTCGAGGCGGTCAGGGCGCTGGCGGCCCGCTTCCCCGAGGCCCGCATCACGCTCGACCCCAACGGCGGCTGGCTGCTCGCCGACGCGATCCGGCTCTGCCGCGATCTCGGCGGCGTGCTGGCCTACGCCGAGGACCCGTGCGGCGCTGAGGGCCGGTTCTCCGGGCGGGAGACGATGGCCGAGTTCCGCCGCGCCACCGGGCTGCCGACCGCGACCAACATGATCGCGACCGACTGGCGGGAGATGGCGCACGCCGTACGCTCCAACGCCGTCGACATCCCGCTGGCCGACCCGCATTTCTGGACGATGGCCGGGTCGGTGCGCGTCGCCCAGCTCTGCCACGACTTCGGGCTGACGTGGGGCTCGCACTCCAACAACCACTTCGACATCTCGCTGGCGATGTTCACCCACGTCGGGGCCGCGGCCCCCGGTGAGATCACGGCGCTCGACACGCACTGGATCTGGCAGGACGGCCAGGCGCTCACCACCAGGCCGTTCCAGATCGCCGACGGCGCGATCGACGTGCCCGACACGCCCGGCCTGGGCGTCGAGCTCGACCGGGACGCGCTGGCGGCGGCCCACGAGCTGTACCTCGCCCACGGGCTCGGCGCCCGCGACGACGCCGTGGCCATGCGGTTCCTCATCGAGGGCTGGGTGTTCGACCCGAAACGGCCCTGCCTCGTGCGCTAGTCAGAACCCTTCAGAACCCTTCAGAACTCTTCAGAACGCCTCAGAACAGCGTCAGCGGCGGCTCGTCCGCGGCGACCGGCTCGGGGAGCGGGGCCAGCTCCGGCAGGCGGGCCCGCACCTCGTCGTGGAAGCGGCGGGCGAGCGCCAGGGCGTCGGCGTTGTCGGGCGTGTGCACGAACACGGTCGGGGAGCGGCCCTCGCGCAGCCACTCCGCGACCGTGTCCACCCATGGCCGCCAGCCCTCCACCGTGCGCTCCTCGGCGTCGCGCCCCAGGTAGCGGACGATCGGATGGCCGGTCAGCGCCCGCGTACGCCGCGGCACCCGCGGCTTCTTCGTCCACGCGTCGCGCTCGGCGTCGCTGGTCGGCGGGCTGCGGAACAACACGGTCGTGTCGAACGGCACCCACTCCGCGCCCGCCCCGGTCAGGACGCGTTCGAGCAGGCGCTCGGCGCGCTCCTCGGCGAAGAACGCCGGGTGGCGCACCTCGACGGCGTAGCGGTGGCCGCGCGGCAGCCGGCGCAGGAACATCGCCAGCGCGCCGACGTCGGCGGGGGAGAACGAGGCCGGCAGCTGCACCCACAGGGCGTGGTTGCGCGGCCCCAGCGGCTCCATCGCGTCGAGGAAGGCCCGCAGCTCCTCCTCCGCCCCGGTGAGGCGGTGCTCGTGGGTGATCGGCTTGGGCAGCTTGACCACGAACCGGAAGTCGTCGGGAGTCTGCCGGGCCCACGACTCGACCGTCTCGCGCGACGGGGTCGCGTAGAACGTCGTGTTGCCCTCCACCGCGTCGCACCAGGAGGCGTAGGCGCGCAGGCGGTCGCCGGGAGGGAGCCGGTCGGGCAGGAAGCGCCCCTGCCAGCGCGCGTGCGTCCACATCGCGCATCCCACATGAAGCCGCATGGCGCAAGACGCTACCGAAGCCCGCGCCCCCTCGGCATCCCGGCAGGGCGGCGCGACCGGAGCCGGTCCGGGCCACGTAGGCTTGCCCCATGGGCATGGTCGGGACGGTCGGGCTGGTGCTGCATCCTCGCCGCGACTCCAAGAAGGCGATCGACACCATCCTGCGCTGGGCGGCGGAGAAGGGCGTCACCGTTCTCGGGCTGCACGAGGAGGTCGACCGCATCGACTGCTCGGCGGTGGCGGTCGACGCCGTGACGCTCGTCGAGCGGGCCGACCTGCTGGTCGGGCTCGGCGGCGACGGCACGATGCTGCGCACGATGCGGCTGCTGGCCGGGCGGCCGACGCCGATCCTCGGGGTCAACCTGGGGCGGCTCGGGTTCCTTGCCGAGATCGACGTGGACGAGCTGGAGCAGACGCTGTCGGCCATCGACGCGCACGCCTACACCATCGAGCCGCGGATGGCGATCCGCGCTGAGGTCGCGGGGGCGGAGGTGACGGCGTTCAACGACATCGCGCTCGTGCGCACCCCGGGGGAGGGGCTGGCCGGGGTGATGGTCACGCCGTCGGGGAGCCCGTTCGTCCGGTACGCCTCCGACGCCGTGATCGTGGCGACCTCCACCGGTTCCACGGCCTACAGCTTCTCCGCCGGCGGGCCGCTCGTCTCGCCCCGCGTGGAGGCCGTGCTCGTGGTGGCCGCCGCCGCGCACTCGGCGTTCAACCGGGCGCTGGTGCTGCCGGCCGACGAGGAGGTCACCCTCCAGGTGCTGCCGACGAGCGGGCGGCTGGCGGTGGAGGTCGACGGCACCGTCGTCGGCCACCTGTCGCCGGGCGACTCCATCACGGTGGCCGCCTGGCCGGCGGCGGCCAAGGTCGTCCGCCTCGGCACCACCTTCTACGAACGCGCCCGCCGCAAGCTCCGCGTCGACGGCGGCCTCGACCCCTGCTGACGCCCTAACCGCCCGGACGCCTCCGGTGCCGCGCGGGCCGCTCCGCCTCGGCGCCGGGCTGCTGCTGCGGCGTGAAGAAACTCCCTGCCCCGGCCGGCGCCGCGCCGTCGTGGGCCGGCCGCGGACCGGCGTCCCTCGGGGCGGCCCTGCGCGGGGCGACGCCGCCGTCGTGGCGCTGCGGGGAGAAGAAGTCCTCGTCGTCGGGGAGCGGGGCGAAGAAGTCGTCGTCGTGCGGCGGTTCCTCGCGCCGCCGGGAGCGCCTGGCGTCGCTCGGCCTCCGGGGCGGCGGGCCGTCGTCCTGCCCGGCGGGCGGCTCCGACCGGCGGGTGGCGGTCAGGGCGGCCAGCGCCGTGGTGATCGGCACCGCCGCGATCAGCCCCAGCGTGCCGACCACGCTTCGGACGATCTCCTGCGCGATCACCGGCGTCGCCATCACCTCGCCGAGCGGCTGCTCCCCGATGCTGAACAGCAGCAGCAGCGGCAGCGACGCCCCCGCGTACGCCAGGATGATCGTGTTGATCACCGAGGCGATGTGCGCCCGCCCGATGCGCGCGGCGGCCCGGTAGAGGCGGGCGAAACCGTACGACGGGTTGGCGTGCGCCAGCTCGGCCACCGTCACCGCCTGCGTGACCGTCACGTCGTCGAGCACCCCGAGCGCGCCGATGATGATGCTGGCCAGCAGCAGACCCTGCGTGTCGATCGGCAGGCTCATGTCCAGCGCCAGCGCGCTGTCGTCGGTGACCCCGTTGAGCCTGGCGAACCCCAGCGCGCCGTACGACAGCAGCCCGGTCAGCGTCAGGCTGGACAGCGTGCCGAGCACGGCCACCGACGTGGTCGGGGAGAAGCCGTGCGTGAGGTAGAGCACGGCCAGCATGATCGCCGCCGCCCCGACGATGGCGACCAGCATGGGCGGCCGCCCCTCCAGGATGCCGGGGATGACGAACGTCAGCAGCAGCACGAACGTCACCGCCAGCCCCACCAGCGCCGTGACCCCCCGCCACCGGCCGAACGCGATCACCGCCAGCGCGAACGCCGCCCCGAACACCCACAGCGGCACCGCCCGGTCGTGGTCGGAGATCTGGTACGCCCCGTCGGCGTCGCGCAGCAGGATCACGTCGTCGCCCGCGGCGAAGTGTTGCGCCCCGGGCCCGCTGGGCAGCCGCAGCCGGACGTCCTGGCCCGTCTCGGGGCCCTCGGTGACCGTGACGGTCGCGTCGCCGCAGGTGGCCGGGTCGGGCCGGAGCGATCCGTCGGGGACGGCAGGGCAGTCCTTCAGGGCGACGGCGGTGATCGTGCCGGTGAGCCGCTCGACGCCGGACTGCGGCGCGGCCTCCCGCGCCCCGCCCTCGGGCCACAACCACAGCAGCGCGGCCAGCGTGATGACCGCCAGCGGCACGAGGACGGCCAGACCGGCCACCATCGTGCGCCGCGACATGGGCACGGCGGTGCCGTGCGCGTGATTGGCGCCCATCGCGTGAAACGTCCTCCTCGGTGACGGACAGGACAGTACTGCACCCCGGCGCACGGGGCAGGTGCAATGGCATGACGTGGCTGGTCGGCACCTCGGGGTGGCAGTACAAGGACTGGCGCGACGTGCTGTATCCGCAGGGCGTCCCGCAGCGGCTGTGGCTGGAGACGTACGCGGCCGAGTTCCCCACCGTGGAGAGCAACAACGCCTTCTACCGGCTGCCGAGCGCCGAGTCGTTCGCGTCCTGGCGCGACCGCACGCCGCCCGGGTTCGTGATGGCGGTCAAGGCCAGCAGGTTCCTGACCCACATCAAACGGCTGGAGGACCCGGAGGAGCCCGTACGCCGCCTCATGGGGGCGGCCGCGGAGCTGAAGGAGAAGCTCGGCCCGATCCTGCTGCAGCTGCCGCCGACGCTCAAGGTCGCCCCCGAGCGGCTCGACCGGTGCCTGGCCTGCTTCCCCGGCGACGTGCGGGTGGCCGTCGAGCCGCGCCACGCGTCGTGGTGGACCGACGAGGTGCGCGACATCCTGCTCGCCCGGGGCGCCGCGCTGTGCTGGGCCGACCGGCTCGGCCGGCCGCAGAACCCGCTCTGGCGCACGGCGGGCTGGGGTTACGTGCGCCTGCACGAGGGCCGGGCGGGCTTCGAGTACGGCGAGACCGCGCTGCGGTCATGGGTGCGGCGGGTGCGGGAGGC
>NZ_POUD01000310.1 GCF_003236395.1 Nonomuraea aridisoli
CCCCCAAGCCCCTCCACGAAGTAGCCCCGGCGGCACCGCCCGCTCTCCTCGTACGCCCGCAACACCTGATAGACGGGCGTGAACCCGCCGGGCAGCCGTTCGGAGGTCACCGACCCCCTGGTCACCACGCCGTGCCGTTCGAGCAGGACCTCAGCCTGGGCGTGCGCCCGCTGGGTGGCGTCGGCGGCCGGCCCCGGCAGCAGCCACCACCGCCCCGCCACGGTCGGCGGCCCGCTCCGGCTCGGCAGCACCGCCCGGCGCCGCCGCGTCACGGGCGGCCGATGGGCGGGCCGCCCGGTGCCGAGCGTCGCCCGCAGCGGCGCCAGCGTGTCGCCCGACACCCGGCCCGCCCACACGAGGTCCCACAACGCGGCCACCAGCGTCGCGTCGTCCACCGAGCCGACCTGGTCGGAGATCCCACGGAAGAACAACGCGCCGCCCCCGCCCAGCAGCTCCAGGACGTGTTCGTGCACCGGCGTCATCGTGATCTCGGCCGGCTCCGGCATCAGCAGCGGCGCGGTGTCGGCGAAGTAGAGCGACACCCAGCCGTCGCCGCCGGGCAGCGACCCCTGCCCCACCCACATCACGTCACCCGACGACGTCAGCTCGTCGAGCAGCGCGGCATCGTAGCCGGGCACCCGCGAGGGCAGCACCAGCGTCTCCAGCGCCGAGGCGGGCACCGCCGCCCCCTGGAGCTGCTCGATGGAGCGCACCAGCGCGTCCATGGCCCGCGCCGACCCGATCGTGCCCCGAGCCGCAGAGCCCCGTTCAGAACCGGTGATGCCATGCCAGGCCGGCAGGAAGCGGGCCAGCGTCTCGGGGGCGACCGGCTCGACCTCCTTGCGGAGCCGCGCCAGCGACCGGCGGCGCAACATCCGCAGCACACCCGCGTCGCACCACTCCTCGCCCCGCCCTCCGGGCCGGAACTCGCCGCTGACGACCCTCCCGGTCGCGGCCAGCCGCCGCAGCGCGTCGGTCACCACGGCCACTCCCAGCCCGAACCGCGCGGCGGCCGTCGTCGCGTGGAACGGCCCGCGGGTGCGGGCGTGCCGTGCCACGAGGTCGGCCAGCGGATCGGCCACCGGCTCCAGGAACGCGTGCGGCACCCCCACGGGCGGCGGCACGCCGAGCGCGTCGCGCATGCGGGCGGTGTCCTCGATCGCCGCCCACTGCTCCTCGCCCGCGATGCGCACCCGGATCGCCCGCCGCGCCCGCTCCAGCTCCTCCAGCCAGGCCGGATCGCCCCCGCGTACGCTCACGTCGGGCGCCAGCAGCGGCCCGTGCGAACGCAGCAGGTCGGCGAGGTCCTCCAGGTCGCGCAGCGGCCGGTCGAGCCGGGCCAGCTCACGCTCGCTGTCGGAGATCACGTCGGGGTCGAGCAGCTCGCGCAGGTCTGCCTGGCCGAGCAGCTCGGCCAGCAGCGAGGTGTCGAGCGCGAGGGCCTGCGCGCGGCGTTCGGCCAGCGGGGCGTCGCCCTCGTACATGAACGCACCCACGTAGTGGAACAGCAGCGAGGCCGCGAACGGCGAGGCCTGCGACGTCTCCACCTCCACCACCCGCACCCGGCGCGCGGCGACGTCGCGCATGAGCTGCACCAGCCCGGGGACGTCGAAGACGTCCTGCAGGCACTCCCGCATCGTCTCCAGCACGATCGGGAACGACGCGTACTGCGAGGCCACGCCCAGCAGGTGGGCGGCCCGCTGCCGCTGCTGCCACAGCGGGCTGCGCCGGCCGGGCGTGCGGCGCGGCAGCAGCAGCGCCCGCCCCGCGCACTCGCGGAACCGGGAGGCGAACATGGCCGACCCGCCCAGTTCCTCGGTGACGATCTGCTCGATCTCCTCGGCGTCGAACGCGGCCACGTCGGTCGGCGGCTCCGCCAGCGTGTCGGGGATGCGCAGCACGATGCCGTCGTCGGAGTGGACGGCCTGCACGTCGACGCCGTAACGCTCGCGCAGCCGCCGGTTGATCGCGAGGGCCCACGGGGCGTGCACCCGCGCCCCATAGGGCGAGTGGATCACCACCCGCCAGTCGCCCAGCTCGTCGTGGAAGCGCTCGACCAGCAGCGTGCGGTCATCGGGGACGTAGCCGGTGGCCTCACGCTGCTCACGCAGGTAGGCCAGCAGGTTGCCGGCGGCGAACTCGTCGAGCCCGGCCGCCCGCATGCGTTCGGTGGAGCCCTGCTTGGCCTGCTCGCGCAGGAACTGGCCGATCGCCCGGCCCAGCTCGGCGGGCCGGCCCGGCGCGTCGCCGTGCCAGAACGGCAGCTTGCCCGGCTGCCCCGGCGCGGGGGAGACCAGCACCCGGTCGGCCGTGATGTCCTCGATCCGCCAGGACGTCGCGCCCAGCACGAACACGTCGCCCACGCGCGATTCGTAGACCATCTCCTCGTCGAGCTCGCCCACCCGGGAGGCCCGCTCGCCGACCAGGAACACGCCGAACAGGCCCCGGTCGGGGATCGTGCCGCCGTTGGTGACCGCGAGGCGCTGCGCGCCCGGCCGCCCGCGCAGGGCGCCGGTGACGCGGTCCCACACGATGCGCGGGCGCAGCTCGGCGAACTCCTCACTCGGATAGCGCCCGGCCAGCATGTCGAGCGTGGCCTCCAGTGCGCTCCTCGGCAGCGTGGCGTAGGGGGCGGCGCGCTTGACCACGGACTCCAGCTCGTCGACCGTCCACTCGTCGAGCGCGGTCATCGCGACGATCTGCTGGGCAAGCACGTCGAGCGGATTACGCGGATAGCGCAGCTCCTCGATCATGCCGCTCTTCATGCGCTCGGCCACCACGGCCGTCTGCACCAGATCGCCCCGGTATTTGGGGAAGATGACGCCCTTCGACACCGCGCCCACCTGGTGACCGGCGCGGCCGATGCGCTGCAGCCCGCTCGCCACGCTCGGCGGCGCCTCCACGCACGCGACCAGATCGACCGCGCCCATGTCGATGCCCAGCTCCAGGCTGGAGGTGGCGACCACGGCGGGCAGGCGGCCCGACTTGAGCGCCTCCTCGATCTGCGCCCGCTCCTCCTTCGACACCGAGCCGTGGTGGGCCCGGACGATCTCGGTCACCGCGCCCTTGCTCGCCCCCGCCTGCGCCATCATCTCGGCGGGCGTGCGCTTGGGCCCCGTCTCCCAGATCGACAGGTCGACGGCCTCGCCGCCCTGCCCCCGGTCGTACGCCAGCTCGTTGAGCCGGGTGCACAGCCGCTCGGCCAGCCGCCGCGAGTTGGCGAAGACGATCGTGGAACTGTGGGCCTCGATCAGGTCGAACAGCCGGTCTTCGACATGGGGCCAGATCGACCGGTTGGCGGGATCGGGCGCGAACTCCTCGCCCTCCTCCCGCGGCCGGGACTCCATCTCCGTCATGTCCTCGACCGGGACGACGACCTCGACCTCGATCTGCTTGTCGGACGGCGGCTGCACCACGGTCGCCGGCCGCGCCCCGCCCAGGAACGCCGCCACCTCGCTCACCGGCCGCACGGTCGCCGACAACCCCACCCGCTGGGCCGGCCGGTCGAGCAGCGCGTCGAGCCGCTCCAGGCTGAGGGCCAGGTGGGCGCCGCGCTTGGTGGCCGCGACCGCGTGCACCTCGTCGACGATCACCGTCTCGACCGTGCGCAACGCCTCGCGCGCCTGGCTGGTGAGCAGCAGGAACAGCGACTCGGGAGTGGTGATGAGGATGTCGGACGGCTTGGCCGCGAACCGCCTGCGGTCCTCTGCGGGAGTGTCTCCCGAGCGGATCGCCACCGAGATCTCCGGCACCGGCAGCCCCAGCCGCCGCGCGGTCTGCTTCAGACCGGCGAGCGGCGCGCGCAGGTTGCGCTCGACGTCGACCGCCAGCGCCTTGAGCGGCGAGACGTAGAGCACGCGCGCGCCCTTGCGCTCGCGGTCGGGGGTCGCGCCCGCCAGCCGGTCGAGCGACCACAGGAACGCCGCCAGCGTCTTGCCCGACCCCGTCGGCGCCACGACCAGGGTGTTGTCGCCGCGCGCGATCGACGCCCACGCGCCCTCCTGGGCGGCCGTCGGCGCACGGAACGCTCCGGCGAACCATTGCCTGGTCACCTGGCTGAAGTGGTCTAGCGAGCTCACCAGGCCATACTGCCTCGCGCCACCGACAGAAAACGCCGGCCCGTGGTTGAGGAGGTGCCTTCGCGGACATACAGCGACCGTGACCATCGACCACGCGGCCATCGACGCCCGCCGTACCGAGATCAGACAGCGCTACCTGTTACCGCACCGGCCGCCGAGCAGCGCCCGCGGCCTCCACCACGTGGCCCTGCTCTCCTCGGACGTGGAGCGGACCGTCAAGTTCTATCAGGAACTCCTGGAGTTCCCGCTCACCGAGATCATCGAGAACCGCGACTACCAGGGCTCGACCCACTTCTTCTTCGACATCGGCAACGGCAACCTGCTGGCGTTCTTCGACTTCCCCGGCCTCGACCTGGGCCCGTACCGCGAAGTGCTGGGCGGTCTGCACCACATCGCGATCTCGGTCGACCCCGCGACGTGGGAACGGCTGCGCGGGAAGCTGGAGATGGCCGGCGTGCCGCACCAGATAGAGAGCGGCGCCTCCATTTACTTCAAGGACCCCGACGGCGCCCGGCTGGAGCTGCTCGCCGACCATCTCGGTGAGATGTACGGCGCCCGCGTGCTGTGAACTAGCGCCGTGACGGCCTGCGGGTGCGCGGCCTGCCCGCGCGGGGTTGCTGCCTGATGCCCGCGTGCCGCTCGGCACGCTCGGCCTTGTCCTTCTGCACGGCGATGCGCAGCAGGTGCGCTAACCGGCGGCGCCTGGCTCTGTTGGCCTTCGTCGCGGCGGTTTTCGGGGGTGAAGACTTGGGGGTCTTTGGCATGCGGATGTCCTACCCACCCTCCAGGCGCTCCCATACTTGAGTGATGCGCCTGACCGAGTTCTGGAGAAGGATGAACGCCCACTTCGGCGAGACGTACGCCGAGTCGTGGGCGCGCGACTACGTGCTCGCTCCGCTGGGCGGCCGCACGGTCGTGCAGGCGCTGGCCGACGGCGAGAGCGCCAAGACGGTGTGGCGCGCGGTCTGCCAGGTCGAGGACGTCTCGCCCAAATTGCGCTAGTCGGACGGGGCTGATCAGTCGGACGGTGCTGATCAGTCTGACGGTGCTGATCAGTCTGACGGGGCCAGGTCGAGGACGCGGCGGAGCGTGGCGGCCGTGCGTTCGGGGTCGTCGGCGCTGTCCTGGCCGTCCGGTGACCACAGGAACTGCCACCCGCGGCTTGACGGGGTGGCGAAGATGATCGTCTGGCGGCCCGTGCGCGGGTGCCAGACCCACAACACCGGATCCTCGCCACCGACCATGCGGCCGACCAGTCCGTGATCGGGCAGCAACTCGGCGAGGGCCTCCAGCCGTACGCGCCGTTCCCCGGTGTAACCGCTCGTCACGTCGCCGCCTCCAACCCTCGCCGCTGCAGAGAGTCTCCCCAGCTCACGTCGCGCGAGAACACGCGCGGCGGCACGGGAACCAGGCGGGCCGGGTCAGACGGGCCGGGTCAGACGGGCCGGGTCAGACAGGCCGGGTCAGACGGGCCGGATCAGACGGGGACGAGCTCGCCGGGCAGCGGCTCGCCCATGACCCTGGCCCTGATCATGGCCGTGAACAGCTCCGGCTTCTCCCCGTTCCAGCCGTGGCCCACCCCGGGGGCCAGGCGCGCCTCGCCGGACGGGAACGCGGCCGCGATGTCCGCCGGCGAACCCTTGGTCAGATCGTGTTCGTTCTCACCGGCCACGGCCAGGACCGGACACGAGCAGTCTCCGCTCCGTGCGGGCAGCCGGAACCCGGGGGCCTCGTCGTTGACCTTTCTGAACGCCTGCCGGTTCGTGGTCCGGGCGGCGTCCTGATAACCGTCGAGATCCTCCGCCGGCACGTTGAGCGCACGGGCGTTGGCCCGCAGCACCGGGCCCAGCTTCATGACCGGCGAGCGCCCCCATGAGCCGGAGCCGGCCCGGGTGCGGGAACGGCCGTACGTTCACCCCGCTCACGATCGCGCCGATCACCGTCTCGCAGTGGGCGGCGGCCAGGTGCACGGCCACGTACCCGCCCAGGGGGAGCCCCACGACGTGCGCCCTTCCGCCCGGCGCCAGCGTGGTGACCACCTCCGCGATCAGGCGGGCGGTATCAGGACGTCGAGCGCCACGGCAGCGCGTTCCTCTTCCCGTGCCCCGGCAGGTCGGGCACCAGGACGCGCAGGTCCGTGGCCAAGGCGTCGGCCTGCCTGGTCCACGTCCAGCCGGTGGTGCCCACGCCGTGCAGGAGAATGACCGCCGGTGCGCTTCAGGGCCTGCCTCGTCGACGAAGATCGTCATACCGGCATGCCGGCACACCGGCAGGGCGCTCGCCATCGTCCGCGTGGACTGCCGTCGTCGCCGCGCGGGACGGCACATTCGTCAACGCGGTGCGGCAGCTGCGTGTTCGTGCTGTGATCGAACAGTCGTTCGGCTACGATGGACGACGCCGGGCCACGTCTTCCCTGACTGCGGCAGAAAATGTCGGTGGCAGGCCATAGCTTTCACTCGACTGATCGGACCACGACCCTCAGGGGGAGTTCCATGGCAATCAACGACCGCGAGAAGGCCCTCGAGACCGCGCTCGCCCAGATCGAGCGGCAGTTCGGCAAGGGCTCTGTCATGAGGCTGGGCGACGACGCCCGAGCTCCCATCGAGGTGATCCCCACGGGGTCGATCTCGCTCGACGTCGCCCTCGGCATCGGCGGGCTCCCACGCGGGCGCATCGTGGAGATCTACGGCCCCGAGTCCTCGGGTAAGACCACGATCGCGCTGCACGCGGTGGCCAACGCCCAGCGGGCCGGCGGCATCGCGGCGTTCATCGACGCCGAGCACGCCCTCGACCCCGAATACGCCAAGAAGCTGGGGGTCGACACCGACGCCCTGCTGGTCTCCCAGCCCGACACCGGCGAGCAGGCGCTCGAGATCGCCGACATGCTGATCAGGTCCGGCGCCGTCGACATCATCGTCATCGACTCGGTGGCCGCGCTGGTGCCCAAGGCCGAGATCGAGGGGGAGATGGGCGACAGCCACGTCGGTCTCCAGGCCCGCCTCATGTCCCAGGCCCTGCGCAAGGTCGCCGGCGCCCTCAACAGCACCGGCACCACCGCGATCTTCATCAACCAGCTCCGCGAGAAGATCGGCGTCATGTTCGGCAGCCCCGAGACCACGACCGGTGGTAAGGCGCTGAAGTTCTACGCCTCCGTCCGGATGGACATCCGCCGCATCGAGACCCTCAAGGACGGCACGGAGGCGGTCGGCAACCGCACCAGGGTCAAGGTCGTCAAGAACAAGATGGCCCCGCCCTTCCGCGTCGCCGACTTCGACATCCTCTACGGCGTGGGCATCTCCCGCGAGGGCGGCCTCATCGACATGGGTGTGGAGCACGGCTTCGTCCGCAAGTCCGGCGCCTGGTACACGTACGAGGGCGAGCAGCTCGGTCAGGGCAAGGAGAACGCCCGCAACTTCCTGAAGAACCACCCCGACATGGCCAACGAGATCGAGAAGAAGATCAAGGACAAGCTGGGCGTGGGCCCGCGCCTCGACGCCCCCGCCGAGGCCGTCGCCCCGGCCCCTGCTCCGGCCGCCGCCTCGTCCGGCCGCGGCTCGAAGTCCACCCCGAAGCCGGGTGACGTCTGATCGCCTGACGCATGAGCAACACCGATCGCCCACAGGCGCCCCACCTCCCCGACCGGGGCGCCCGGCTCCCCTCATCGGGCTCGTCAGGCAGGCGCGACCTGGCCCGCTCATCCGCCGACGGCTGGCCATCGGTGGACGAGTGGCGCGAACAACGCATCCGCCTGCGCGCCGAAGCGTCCGCCATCGAAGAGACGGCCGCTGCCTCTGACGAGGAGTCCTCCGTCCCCGCATCGGCGGAGGGGATCGCCGCTGGGGCCTCCGAGGAGTCGTACGGGGCGGGTGGCGCCGTCTCGGCGGAAACCGGGTCATCCCGGGGAGAGGACGAGCTCTTTCCAGAACGTCCTGTCGTACGACCCGCTGCCGCGGAATCGGTAGAGAGCGGCACCCGTGCCGAAGCGGCGACCGAGGGCGGGGACGCGGCGGCGACGGGCGGGTCCGCTGGGCGCGCTTTCGCCGAGGGCCGCGCAGCCGCGCGTCCGGGGAGTGAGTGGCACTCCGAGGTTCTGGCCGGGAGCAGCTGGTTCGCCGCCGACCAGGGTGACGGCAAGGGTGACGCCGATCATGACGTCGAGGCGCGGGGGTCGGGTGCAGGCCGGCGATCCGGGGGATACGGCAGACGGTCAGGGCGATCCGGCGGCAGGCGCGGCGGGCAGCGTGCACGTGAGCGCGGCCGTTCTTTCGGCGAGGGCGCTGCGGAGAGCACCACGGGCTGGGACGCCGGCGTCCGGCCGACCGGCACTGAGGCCGGGCCTGACGGACATGTCGGTGGCACGACGGCGGACGAGTGGGGTTTCGGCCCGGCGACCGGAGGCGAGAACACTCCCGGTGGGCCGCCCTATGGGGCTAGGCGGCGAAAGCCGATGGGCGATGAAGCCGCCGCCGATGTGGGGCACACGGCGGACGGCTGGTCCACTGCTGCAGACCCTTCACCGGTTGATGGCTGGTCCACCGCTGCAGACACCTCTCCAGCTGATGGCTGGTCCGCTGCCGCGGAGTCCTCTCCTGCTGAGGGCCGAGCCACAGATGAGGATGGGTTTTCGCGGAGGAGGTCGTCCAGGAATCAGGGGCGGTCTTCGGGTGACGGCTGGTCCTCCGGGGGTCAGGGGTTGTCTTCGGGTGACGGGTGGGCGCCCGGGGAGGAGCCTTCGGCTGGGAGACGGTCGAAGCGGCGAGGGCGGTCCTCCGGTGCGGGGACGTCTGTGGGCGAGGGTGGCTTTTCGGCTGGGTGGTCTGGGGAGTCTTCCGGCGAGGAAGGGTCCGCAGGCGGGGATGAGTTTCCGGCTGGGAGGCGGTCCAGGCGGCGGCGGTCCTCCGGCGAAGGATGGTCCTCGGGTGAGAAGGGGACCGCGGACAGGTCGTCTGGCTCCGGGGGTGAGGCGGATCCTGAGGCCGTGGCACGGAACATCTGCCTGCGGCTGCTGACGATGGCGCCCAAGACGCGTGCCCAGCTCGCCGAGGCACTGCGTAAGAGGGACGTGCCGGAGGAGGCCGCAGAGGCGGTGCTCAGCCGGTTCTCGGAGCTCGGGCTGATCAACGACGAGGCGTTCGCGGCGGCCTGGGTCGACTCCCGGCATCACGGCCGCGGGCTGGCCAAGCGCGCATTGGCGGCTGAACTGCGCCATCGGGGGGTCGACAGCGAGACCGTCAGTGAGGCGGTGGAGCGGCTCGACCCCGACCAGGAGGCCGAGACGGCCCGGCGGTTGGTCGAACGCAAGCTCGCCGCCACCCGTTCCCTCGACCCGAAGACCCGTACGCGTCGGCTTGCGGGCATGCTCGCCCGTAAGGGGTATTCGTCCGGGCTGGCCTTCCGCGTCATCAGGGAGGCGTTGGAGCAGGAGGGCATCGAGATGGAGGAAGACCTCCCGTAACGAGAGCGTCGTTGACGTTGCCTGGCCATTCTCGTTGGCCTGGAGCAGCGGCCTCGACGACGATGCTCAGAGCTTGTGCGGTTCGTCGTCAGGGTCGGCGAGTTCGGCAGCGACTCGGAAGTCGATGCGGATGTCCCGGTAGCTGACGTTCGTCGTCACCTCATCCGGGAGGTTCGTTCGGTCGCTGGCCGAGACTGACTCGCCCCTGGGTTGTGTGACCCGGTGGACGGTCACGTCGGGGCGCTCGTCGAAGCGGAGCTCCGTTGCCTTGGCTGAGGCGCTGATCTCGACGTCGGGCGTCTCGGAGCGGTCAGGTTTCGTCATGATGCTCGCCTCTCCGTGTGCCGGTCGATGGCGTCGCCCGGGGTGCGGGCGATCGGCGAGGTGCAGGGGAGGCTCGCCGTTCGGGGTGTTCTTCGCCGGCCCGGGGCCTCCGGGTGCTCGTCCTGTCGGAACTGTCGGTGTCGGGCCGGGTGCGCCTGGCGGGCCGTGCGGACTCTTCACTGGTGGGCTCGCGTGCCTGCCTGCCTTCAGCGGACTTGGTGGCCGGCTTCGGCTTGCCAGGTTCGTCGGCGTCCTTCCGTTCGCCGGACTCGTCGGCAGTTCGTGGCTTGCGCGGCCGGGTGGTACTCCGAGGCTCGCCGGGTTCTGTCGGCTCTCGGTGCTCGGCAGGTACCCGCCGCTTGGCGCGCTCGCCGGTGGCGCTTCTCCTGGGGTGCTCGCTTGGTTCGCTCTCCTTGGAGGGC
>NZ_POUD01000311.1 GCF_003236395.1 Nonomuraea aridisoli
GGACGGGAGCGCACCGGGCGGGGGGCGAGCACCGACTTCGGCTCCTCCCGCTCGGGCTCGGCCGGTTCGGTCGTCGGCTGGGCCTGCTGCCCCGTCTTCGGCAGCCGGTAGACGGGCTCGGCCGGCTTGGAACGCGGCTGGAAGAGCGGCGCCGCCTCCTTCACCGGCTCCTCGATCGGGACCGGGGCGTCGGAGTCGGGCGGGGACAACCGCAGGAACTCCACCGGCGTGGGCTGCGGCTCCGGCGACGGTGGCGGCTGGCGGCGCGCGCTCCTGGCGGGCCCCTGGTGCACGAGCACGTCCCCGGTCATGTACGGATCGGGCGCGCCCTTCGGCAGGATCACGTCACCCGTCGCGAACGGCTCCACCCCCGTGGCCGGCGGCGCCGCCAGGAAGAACGGCCGCTCCGGAGCGGACGGCTCCGGCTTCGCGGGTGCGGCCTGGGGGAGACGGAAGGCGCGGGTCGACCCCAGGGGGTCGCGCAGCGGGGCCGGGGACTCCAGGAGACCATCGCCCGCCGTATCCCGATATTTCGGCATCGGTGCCGTCGTGGCCTCGTGCGTGGCGGCCCGGTCCCCGGACGGCGGCGTCAGCAGCTCGGCCGGGAAGATCACCGTGCTGGACGCCGGGTCGTTCCGCGCCGGCGGCTGCGGCCAGACCGGCGGGCTCGGCCAGCGCGGCTTGACGAACAGCGGCCCCGGCGTCGCCGTACGGGAGCCCGCGAAGTGGATGCGCAGCGCGCCCGGCGGCTGCGGCCACGGCAGCCGGCCCAGCACGTCCGGCAGCGGGGCGACGGCCAGCGCGCCGAAGACGTCCGCGACCGGCTTGGGCAGCCGCGGCCCCGTCGAGGCCAGCGCCGCCCCCAGCGACTGCCGGAAGCGCTGACCCGCCGACATCACCAGCTCCTCGGCGGTGTCGGAGGCGACGCCCAGCACCCACGCCAGCTCCTCCGTGCCGAGCTCGCACACCGCGCACAACACCAGCACCTCGCGCTGGTGCGGGCGCAGCTCGCGCAGGGCGCGCTCGACGAGCGCCGTGGCCGGGTCGGTGAGCGGATCGACGGCGGGCGGCGAGTAGAGGACGTCACGCCGGTGGATCTCGCGGCGGGCGAACGCGTAGAGGGCGGCACGGGGTGGCGCGACGGCCGGGACACCCGAGAACACCGCCGCCAGGACGTCGGACGCCGAGCCGAGGTCGCCGAGCTGGTCGGCGCAGTAAGCGAACATCCCGGCGGCGTGCAGGTCGTAGAGCTCTGCGATCAGTTCTGCGCGCGGGCGCTGATCGGTGATCGGCTGAGTCACGGGGCCGAATCCTCTTGCTGGGTGTGGACGCTGAGGGGAGGGAGCCGGTGGAACAGAAGCGTCTGGAGAGTGTGGGGGTAATCATGCCAACACTTAGCGGTCCGGCGCACTACCAGATGCGGATTTGCACTGAATAAGTGAAGCGTTTAAGGAAAACCCAGGACGACATGCGAGCACAGAGCGCCGTAGTCTGTGGTCCGAGAGATCATGCGGCGGTCGTGGCGAGGGGGCCGCGGCCCCTGCCATGGAGAGACCGATAGCGAGAGTTCGCGCGTGATCACATTCGACGCTGTCACCAAACGCTACCCAGACGGAACGGTCGCCGTGGACGACCTCAGTTTCGAGGCGCCCACCGGCGAGATCACCGTTCTCGTGGGGCCGTCCGGCTGCGGGAAGACGACGTCCCTCCGCATGATCAACCGCATGATCGACGCGTCGGAGGGCCGCATCCTGCTCGACGGGGTGCCGGTGCAGGGCATCGACCCGCCGACGCTGCGGCGCGGCATCGGCTACGTCATCCAGCAGGCCGGTCTCTTCCCGCACCGCAAGATCGTCGACAACATCGCCACCGTCCCCTACCTGCTCGGCTGGGACCGCAAGAAGGCCAGGACCAGGGCCATGGAGCTGCTGGAGCGCGTCGGGCTCGACCCGGCGCTCGCGGGGCGCTACCCGTTCCAGCTCTCCGGCGGGCAGCAGCAGCGCGTGGGCGTGGCCAGGGCCCTGGCCGCCGACCCGCCCGTGCTGCTCATGGACGAGCCGTTCAGCGCGGTCGACCCGATCGTGCGGACGAGCCTCCAGGACGAGCTGCTGCGGCTGCAGAGCGAGCTGAACAAGACCATCGTGTTCGTCACCCACGACATCGACGAGGCCATCAAGCTGGGCGACCAGGTGGCGGTGCTGCGGGTGGGCGGCAGGCTGGCCCAGCTCGCCGACCCCAAGACGCTGCTCGCCGAGCCGGCCGACGACTTCGTGCGCGAGTTCCTCGGCCATGACCGGGGGATCAGGCGCCTGCAGTTCGTCTCGACCGAGGGGCTGCGGCTGCGTACGGACCTGACCGTCCCGGAGGGGTCCGAGGGCGGCTCGCCGGAGCCGTGGCTGCTCGTCGTGGACGGCGACGGCCGCCCGGTCGGCTGGCGGGCGGCGGCGCGGCCGGGCGAGCTGGAGCCGTACGGCACCTTCGTGCGCGGGCGCGACTCGATGCGCGCGGCGCTCGACGCGGCGCTGTTGTCGCCGTCCGGCTGCTCCGTGGCCGTGGACGAGCAGGGCAAGGTCGTCGGCGTGGCCACCAGGGAGGCGCTCGACGAGGCGCTGGCGGAGGCGGTCCATGGGTGACGGCCCACCTTCACTGTGGGAGTGGTTCGGCCGCAACTGGGACACCGGCCGCGCCGACAGCATCAGGACCCTGCTCACCGACCACGTGACGATGTCGCTCGTGCCGGTCGTGCTCGCGCTCGTCGTGGCGCTGCCGCTGGGCCTGGCCTGCGCCCGCTGGCGCTGGCTCTACCAGCCCACCTCGGGCCTGATGAACGTCGTGTACGCGCTCCCGTCGCTGCCCGTCTTCATGCTGATGATCTCGGTGACCGGGCTGTCGCAGACCACGGTGATCGTCCCGCTGGCCTTCTACGGCGTGGCTGTGCTGATCCCGGCCGTCGTGGACGGGCTCGACTCGGTGCCCGACCACGTGCGCCAGTCGGCCGTCGCGATGGGGTTCACCCCGCTGCGCCGGCTGCTGGCGGTCGAGCTGCCCATCGCGGCGCCGGTCGTGCTGGCCGGGCTGCGGGTGGTCGCGGTCTCCAGCATCAGTCTGGTCAGCGTGGGCGCGCTGATCGGCCAGGGCGGGCTCGGCGGGTTGTTCACCCGCGCCTACCAGAACCCGTTCATGCCCCCGGTGATCGTCGGCATCGTGCTCGTCGTGGCGCTGGCCCTGGTCGCCGACGGCCTGCTGGTGCTGGCGCAGCGCCTGCTCACCCCGTGGGTGCGGGCCCGCAAGGAGGCGGCGTCATGAGCTGGGTGACCGCGTTCCTGGGCTGGCTCGCGGAGTTCTTCGGCGACGGCGCCAACTGGACGGGCTCCGACGGCATCCCCGCCCGCCTGCTGGAGCACCTGGAGTTCTCGGCGCTGGCGCTGGCGCTGGCCGTGCTGGTCGCCGTGCCGCTGGGCCTGGCGATCGGGCACACCGGCCGGGGCGGGATGCTCGTCGTGGTGGCGGCGAACCTCGCCAGGGCGCTGCCCACGCTGGGGTTGCTGGTGATGTTCGTGCTGCTGCTGGGGGCGTCGTCTATCTGGCCGGTGATCATCCCGCTGGTGCTGCTGGCGGTGCCGCCGATCCTGGTCAACACCTACGAGGGCATCAAGGGCGTCGACCCCGAGCTGCGCGACGCCGCGTACGGGATGGGGTTGCGCGGCGGGCAGGTGCTCGGGCGGGTGCTGGTGCCGGTGGCGCTGCCGCTGATCCTGCTGGGCTGCCGCCTGTCGGCCATCCAGGTGGTGGCCACGACCACGGTCGCCGCCTACACCGGGCTGGGCGGTCTCGGGCGGTATGTCATCGATGGTTTCGCCACCAAGGATTACGCCAGCGTCGTCGGTGGTTCTGTTCTGATCGTGTTGTTCGCGCTTTTCGTCCAGGCGGTGTTCGCCCTCGTGCAGAGGGTGACGGTGTCTCCGGGGGTGAGCCGGCGGCTGAACATCCGATAATCTCCCCATTACCTCCCGTTAAGAAGGGAAATATCATGAGACGCACGTACGGCATCGCGGGAATCCTCCTCTCGGCGATGCTCGCGCTCGCCGCCTGCGGCGGTGGCGGCGGCACGGGAGGCAACCCGCTCGACACCACGAGCGCGGCTCCCAGCGGATCCGCCTCCGGCGGCGGGACGGCCGTCATCGGCTCGTTCGACTTCGACGAGAGCGTGCTGCTCGCCTCGATCTACGCCCAGGCCCTGGAGGCCAAGGGCGTGCAGGTCGAGGAGAAGCCGCGCATCGGCAGCCGCGAGGTCGTCCTCGACCAGGTCAAGAGCGGCGGCCTGACGATCGTGCCGGAGTACAACGGCAACCTGCTGGCGTTCCTCGACCCCAAGAGCACCGCCGCCACCACCGACGAGGTGGACGCCGAGCTGCAGCAGAAGCTGCCCGCCGAGCTGGAGATCCTCGAATCCGCCCCCGCGGAGGACAAGGACAGCCTCTCCGTCTCCCGCCAGACCCAGACCGAGCAGTCGCTGACCACGATGGAAGACCTGGCCAAGGTCTCGAAGGACATGGTCGTCGGCGGTCCCCCCGAGTTCAAGAGCCGGTGGGAGGCGCGGTTCAAGGAGGTCTACGGGATCGAGTTCAAGGAGTGGAAGCCGACCGGTCCGACCACGGCCGACGCGCTGAAGGACGGCTCGATCCAGGTCGGCAACGTCTTCACCACCGACCCCAAGATGACCGCCAACGACCTGGTGCCGCTGGAGGACCCGAAGAACATCTTCCCCGCCCAGAACGTCACCCCTCTGCTGCACAAGGCCTCCGCCACCGACGCCATCAGGACGACCCTGAACGGCATCTCGGCGAAGCTGACCACGGAGTCGCTGCTCGACATGATGCAGAAGATCTCCGTCAACAAGGACGAGCCCGCTACCGTGGCCAAGGAATGGCTGACCACCAACGGGCTGGCCTGACGCCGGCCTTCGCGAGAGCCTCCCGCCGTGGGAGGCTCTCGCGGCGTGTCGGCCGTTGACCGATCTGTTCCAGGGGGCTTTCGCGGTGAGTGAGCTGTTCACCGAGGCGATGGCGCAGCTGGCCGCGGGCGTCGCGGTGGTGACCGTCCGCGACGGGCGCGACGACCTCGGCGCCACGGTGTCGGCGCTGATGTCCGTCTCCCTGGAGCCCCCGCTGGTGCTGGTGAGCCTGGCCAGCGCCGGCTACCTGAACGAGGTGTTCCTGCGGCAGGACCGCTGGGCGGCGTCCCTGCTGTCGTCGGAGCAGGCCGCCATCGCCAGCCGCTTCGCCACCCCGGGCCGTCCCAGCGCCCGCCTCCTGGTGGCGGGCACCCCGCACCACAGGGGCGAGCAGACGGGCGCTTTGATCATCGAAAACGGCGTAGCCGCACTGGAGGCCGAGACCACCAAGGTCATTTCGGCCGGCGACCACACCCTCTACCTCGCCACTGTCCTCTCCGTCCCCTACATCGGCTCCGCCCGCCACCCTCTGGTACGCCTCCGCGGCCGCTATCGCTCCTCAAGCTCCTGAGCCGTGTGCGTGTGGGCTGCGGTCAGGACCGTCCACGCCGCCACGTCGCGGGCGTACAAGCCTCTGGCGGTCCTCGCAGCCGTCCCCGGCTCGGCGTAGCACGAGGAACAGACCTCCCTCCGAGGCGAACTCGTATTCGCCTCAGCAGGACGTTTCACGTACGCGAAGACGCGGCGCTCGCGGGATGTACGCCTCCCAGGTGTGCATTTCGATGCCTCCTGTGGCGCGGCGGCGGCGGAGCGTGGGCTGCCGGGCCGCCGCCGCGCCTGTTTGATGGGCCGGGGGTGCACGGGGGCGGGCACCCCCGGCCAGGTCCGGCGACTGCGCTCGCCCGACGACTTGGGGTGGCCGACGAACGGCCGTACTACAGCGGCAAACACAAGCAACACGGAATGAACATCCAGTTGCTGGCCGATCCCATGGGCCGGCTGGCGTGGGCCTCGCCTGCGTTGCCGGGCGCCGTTCATGACGTGACCGCCGCTCGGAAGATCGGCCTGATCGACGCCTTGACCGGCGCCGGCGTGACGACCTTCGCGGACAAGGGCTACCAAGGCGCGGGCGGCGCCATCCGGACGCCGTTCAAGCGGCATCGCCATCGACCGTGGCTGTCGCGTGGGCAGCGGGACGTCAACCGCTCGCATGCCCACATCCGTGCCATTGGCGAACGTGCCGTCGCGACCTTGAAAACCTGGAAGGTACTGACCAAGTTGCGCTGCTGCCCACATCGAGCGACCGCGCTCGTGCAGGCGATCCTCGTACTTCAGCTCGTCGAAGAGGACCGCTACTCAGGATGAAAAGAGCTCACTGAAGCATCCTCAGATCGGCTTATTCGAGATGGCAGCACCTTCGGCGTGCCTCTCCCCGTACACGTAACGCCTGCGGGAGGAGTACGACTGATCAGCCTTTCAGCTCACCGGCCCCGACCGAGACGACCCCGCGTTCGTGGCCGGTCAGCGGGTCTCCGACCTGCTCTCTGGTGATCAGATCCCACACCCGCACCGTACGGTCCCCCCCACCGGAGACGACGATCAACCGGCTGTTCACCTGCGTTACCGCAATCGCATGGACGGCTCTGTCGTGGCCGGTCAGCGGGTCTCCGACCTGCTCTCTGGTGATCAGATCCCACACCCGCACCATACGGTCCACGCCGCCGGAAACGATGACCGAACGACCGTTCACCTGAGTAAACGCGACTGGACCGCCGCCGCGTTCGTGGGCGGTCAGCGGGTCTCCGATCTGTTTTCTGGTGGTCAGGTCCCACACCCGCACTGTGCCCTTCCAGCCGCCCGACACGACGACCTGCCGACCGTTCACCTCGCCGACCGCGACCGACACGACATTGCTTTCGTGGCCGGTCAGCGGGTCTCCGATTTGCTCTCTCGTGGTCAGGTCCCATATCCGAACCGTGCCGTCATGACCGCCGGAGACGACAACCGGCCGACCGTTCACCTCGCTGACCACGACCGAAGCTACGGTGCCGCTATGGCCGGTCAGCGGGTCTCCGATCTCTTTTCTGGTGGTCAGGTCCCATATCCGTATCGTGGCGTCCGCGCTAGCGGAGACGATGACCTGCCGACCGTTCACCTCGCCGACCGCGACCGACACGACACTACGTTCGTGGCCGGTCAGCGGGTCTCCGACCTGCGTTCTGGTGGTCAGGTCCCATGTCCGTACCGTGCTGTCCCACCCGCCCGAGACGGCGACCGGCCGACCATCCACCTGGCCGACCGCGACCGAGAGAATGCGTTCGTAGCCGGTTAACGGCTCCCCATCCTTCTCTTCAATGGTCAAGCCCCCGATTTGCCTTTTCGTGATCAGGTCCCATATCCGTACCGTGTCGTCGCTGCCGGCGGAGATGGCGATCGACCGTCCGTCTACCTGGCCGACCGTGACGGATATGACAGCGTCGCTGTGGCTGACCGGACCGGGACCAACGTTGATGAAAAGCATCACGGCGAGGGTTACGACCACCGCGCAGGCCACTACCAGCGCACTGCGGCGGTGTGCGCGCATTGCTGAACGTGCCGCTGGAGGCGGAGCCGTAGCGGTTGATACCGCAGAAGCCCGAAGTGTCTGCTCCGGTGGCGTAGCCGGGGACGGCCGGTCGGCATCGGTCACCGTTTCGTTTCCCTTTACCTCGTGCTGTACCCGCCACCTTGATGGGTGATCGCAATTGAGGTTGGAGGCGACGGAGACCTTAACGATCACCCTGCCATATCCAACCTTTGCGCGCCATCGGCCAGCTCGTGTCCCTCCGGCCGGAGCCGTCTTACGCCCAACTGTGCTCAGGGCGTCCGATACGTGAGGATGAAAAGGGTTCAGTTAATGGAGGGCGACTTCGCCGCGAACGCCGCGTGGCTGACCTGCGCGGCGATCACCCACAACCTGTTACGCGCCACTGGCTGCCTGGCCGGGCCCGCCCATGCCAAGGCTCGTGGTGCCACGCTCCGCCGGCATCTGATCGCCGTCCCCGCCCGCCTGGCCCGGCACGGACGCGGCCACGTCACCTTCCACCTGCTGCAGCATTGGCGCTGGCAGCAGGCATGGATGAACGTCTTCGAGACCGTTCACGACCGGCCGCCTGCACACGTGGTCTGACCAGCCCTGAACACTTTCGGTCACCGCTCGCACCACCACGACCCCAAAGGTCACCCGCGCCATCGGCGCATGAACCCCTGCCCCGAGCCCTGTGGACATGTGGACAGGCTGCGATCCGCGTGCAGCGGCTCTTCCATGCCCGGAAACAGCGCTTCACCTGGCGAAACGGTCCTCGCGGTGGAATTGGGCCGGGAATCGATCACGAGGAATCATGCGGTGTATTCAGGCTGAGGAAGAGCTACACCCATTCGATATTCATCTGTTACTTATTCTGAGGTACCTTGTATGCTCGCGGTCTAGCCAATCCGCAGTCAATCGCACGCCGGTTATCCGCTCCGCCAGCATGAACGCGTACACCTTCCAAACGTCCGAGGACACTTGTGAAGCGTTCCTCTCTGAGTCCTCCTCTGAGGCTGGGACCGTGTCCAGCATCATGGGTAGATCCGTGAGGTGACGTTCAAGGAAAGTGATGTCACCAGCGGGACCATCGAGCCAGCGCAGGCGGCATTGCAGGTCACCATCGCGCGCGTAAAACAGCGAGTAGTGCAACATCGTGTCATTGATCGTCAACGCAATCGCCTCGCCGTTCTCCGAGAGACGATCCACGGACGTCGCGCCCGCCCAGTCGCTGGACTCGATGGTTATCAGCCATGACGACAACCCACCGACGACCACAGTTCCGCCACGCCCGCACCTCCCGTACTGCGCGTCTGCTTCCTCGGCGGCTTGGGAGATCGTACGCGGCTGGGCGGTCGAAAGATCCGCGGCAAGGGCAGCGGCAAGGTGTCCTTCGCCGCCTGCTCGGCACCACGTGATGCAGACTTGCCGCAGACTGTCGCCATGTCTGGCCAAGACCTCTTGGTAACGAGCCATCTCTGTCGCATCCATGCATTACTCCTGTACGGCCGATCGCCGCGAAGGCAGAGGCGCCCTCGCGGCGATCGATCTTCTCAAATCCGACTAGTTCGGCGTGTCCACGTAGAGTTTCTCGAATGGGTGTAACTGGCCGGCTGCGCTAAGCGGTTCACTTCCCAGCACCCGGTAGTTTTGGACGAACCAGCCCAGGTCTGTACCGACCTTCTCGTTGTGATCCCAGAGGATGAACCCGACAGCTACATTCCCGTTGGTCGTAGGCCCGGCGGACCCTTCATGTGTTGCAGCGAACGGATATTCGTCGCAGTCACGGTTGATCGGTCGGGGCACCCCTTCCGCACGGAGAATATCGGCACAGTAGGTGCGCGACCGATTTCTATTGCGCTCGTTCCTGGTCCTGCTTCGTCGATGACGCCGTCGAAGAATTCGCCCCAGATCTCGTTGCCACCGATGCGCAGTGCGCCGGCGTCGTAATAGAGGTCTCCCGTCACGGGTTCCTGAGCGGCCTGCTGACCGTTGACGTACAGCCGTGCGGTGCTCCCGTCATACGTGACCGCGATGTGGGTCCAGGCGTTGATGGGCAGCGCCGAAGTTCCGTCCACGGTGAACGTTGAAGCCCACCCGTCCGTGTCGGTCTGAAGCCAGCCAGTAGGGACCGTGCCATCAGAGGCGTACAGCGCGTAGGACGCACTTGTCGCTTCCTCCAGCTCTCTGGTGACCACGGCACGCCAGTCGGCGACGTCTTCGGGTTTGACCCAAGCCGACACCGTCATTGCGGTCGACAGTCGCAATGCTGGAGCGTCAGTGATGGTCACCCAACTGTCTGAGCCGTTGAACGACAGAGCATCGCCATGCCTGCCCGCCACTCGTGTGACGTTCCTGGCCACGCCGGTGTGCCCCCGCCCCGACGCATCAGCGACCGTCGTGCCGGACGTCTCTTCCATCCCGTACGCGGCCACCAGCCCAGCAACAGGCGGGACGTCGACCCTGTGGTGAAGGGCCACGAATAGGCCACATCGTGTTGCCTGCCGCGTCCGTCGCGCCAGTCACCAGCCGGTGCGCTGGATCAACTGATCGAGTCCTCTGCCGCCGCCCCCTCGCCTGGTAAGACCCTGACACCGACGGCCCGGGTGGAGCGGACCGCCGGCGCCCTCGCCCCAGCCGCTGGCACGCCGTGAGGCCATGACAGTGCTGGGCGGAGTGGCTGGGTCAGCGGATGACGTACCAGGCGGGGAGGATCAGGGG
>NZ_POUD01000312.1 GCF_003236395.1 Nonomuraea aridisoli
CTCCCGGTGACGGCCGTCCTGGCCCTCACCACCCCCGTCGCCGTCACGTTCGACGCCGTGGCAGGCTTCGCGTACGTGGCGGCGATCTCGATGTTCCTCGGCTTCTTCCCCTGGTACGCGGGCCTGGCCAGGGGCGGCATCGCCCGCGCCGGACAGACCCAGCTCACCCAGCCGCTCCTGACCCTCGTGTGGGCCTGGGTCCTGATGGGGGAGCGGTTCGGGCCCGCGACGGTGGCGGCGGCGCTGGCCGTACTCGTCTGCGTGGCCATCACCCAGCGCGCCCGTACTTGAAAGCCGTGACGCCGCCCCGCAGGATGGGAGAGGAGGTGTCACAACATGGCGGACCTCACGATCCCAGAGGGCGGTTTCTGGCCCGCGCCGGAGATCCCGCAGCCCAACATCTATCCCATGGAATGGCGCGTCGAGACAGAGAAGCTCGCCGCCATCTACGAGAAGT
Organism: Nonomuraea aridisoli; assembly: GCF_003236395.1. Lineage (GTDB taxonomy): Bacteria > Actinomycetota > Actinomycetes > Streptosporangiales > Streptosporangiaceae > Nonomuraea > Nonomuraea aridisoli. Next base: position 458 of record NZ_POUD01000312.1, read on the forward strand.
CCAAGCGCATGGTCTGGAACCCGGCCGACCTGCCCTGGGACGGCCTGAACCCCGACGACTTCACGCGCGAGCAGCGCCTCGGCATCATGTACTGGTTCGCGGTGCTGGCGAACTTCGACGCGTCGGGGCCGGCGGTGTTCGCCCGCGCCACGATCCACGCGTTCGAGAAGCACGAAGAGGACCCGGTACGGAAGTGCTTCTTCTCCATCACCCGTGACGAGATGAACCACGAGGAGTGCTGCCAGCGCACCATCGCCAAGCTCTGGCCGGGCGGCCCCCTCGACTGGACCCCGTCCGACGACCTCGAAGCGGCTGCCCACAACAACATCGGCTGGCTCTACCACAACGGCGGCCGCTACTGGAACGGCTACAACTCCGCCGTCGGGAAGTACACCCTGCCGGTGCTGTTCACGAGCTTCATGATGGGCGAGATGGCCGCCTCCACGCTCTTCAGGGGCATGGCGTCCGGCACCCAGCATCCGGTCTTCAGCGAGATGTTCCAGCGCATCGGCCGCGACGAGTCCCGCCACCTGCAGATCTGCATGACCATCCTGGAGAACGAGTGGCCGGGCCTCACCGACGAGACCCGCCACCTGATCACCCGCCAGCTGCGGGCCGGGTTCGTCTTCCTCAGCATGATCCTCTGGGAGCCGCCGGAGGGCTTCTGGGAGCTGCCGCCGTACTTCCTGCACAACCACCGCGTCCTCATGGACCACGCGCGCGACGCCGGCCTCGGCGTGCTGTCGTACGAGGAGCAGGCGGAGAACTGGCGGGTGGCCATGGCGCGCATCCGCGCGATCGTGGAACGGTGGGGGATCGCCTTCCCCGCCATCCCCGAGCTGGATCTTGAAGGGGTGCAGGTCGACTTCATCGATCCCGAGGACATCATCCCGGTCTTCTAGGCTTGGCACCATGTGGCCGCGTATGGATGGGCTCCGCGTTCTCGAACTCGGGACGCCTGGTGAGGTTCGCATCGAGCTGACGGAGCTGACGTTGTCGGGCGCCAAGACGGCCACGGCCGGGTTGCCGGCGCTCGACTACGACGCCGAGGGGGAGGCGGTCGAACGCGTGGGCGAGCGTCTCGTCCTCGTGGACGACTCGGGGGTGCGGGCCGGTGAGGTCGAGGTCACGCGGGTGGAGCTGGTGCCGTTCGGGGAGGTGGGCTGGGAGTTCGCTCAGGCGGAAGGGGAGGGGTACACCTCTGTGGCGCACTGGCGGGAGACGCACCGGCGGTATTGGGAGGGGCAGGGCTGCACGGTACGTGACGACACCACAGTCGTCTGCTCTGGTTCCGCCTCACGCACCTCTCGGCCTGACCCGAGGACACGTTCGTTCTCGTTCGGGCCGTGGGCGTTGTTCGTGCTGGGAGGTTGCTTGTCCTGGCTCCTGGGGGAGTTGCCTTCACTGATGAGTCTTGAGGTCCTGGACGTCCGCGCTTCAACCGGGACGTACCTGTCCGAGAGGTGCTCGTGACACGCGCTTCGTCGCGGGTGTGCTCGTCTGAGAGTGCACTTGTCCGGGTGTGGTCGTCTGGGCCCCTAGTCGTTCGGGTGTGGTCGTCTGGGGCGCGTACTGGTTCGCGTGCTCGTCTGGGACGTGTACTTGTTCGGTGTGCTCGTCCAGGACGTGCACCCATCCGGGAGCGCTCATCTGGGACGCGCCGCTTCGTAGGTGTTATGTCGTCCGAGACGTGTCGCGTCGACGCCTCAGACATCCCGTCCTCCGGGATGTCTCGCCGGTGATGCGTCACGTGAAGGCATGCTCCAAGGATCACCTCCGCGCACGTGCCCTCTCATAGGGGCCGGGCCTGGTTGCCTCCATTCGGGTCATGCTCGTCCGAAACGCGCCTAGGCAGTGGCTCGCCAAGGGGCCTTGCCAGGGGCGCTCGTTGGGCCACGTCTTCTCGTGATGTTGTGCCGTCCGAGACGTGCCTCGCCCATGCCTCAGACGCCGTCTCGTTCGGAACGTCTCGTTCGTCCGGGGCGTGTCTCGTCCACGGCGCGCTCCTCTGCGACGGATCTCGTCATACATGTCACTCGTCCGTGCCCTATTCGGCCGTGGTTGTCTGGACCATCTCGTTACGGGCTTGCCGCAGAATGTCGGCCTCTATGCGCTTGCCTGTACACGCCTTCTCTCGCTCTGAGATGAGCCTCGTCCGGAACGTGCCTCATTCGGAACGTAGGTCGTTCTGGACGTCGGACGGCCAATGCTCCCGCGGGTGCACGTAACTTCCGCGATGCGGGACGCTGTAGACCCAGCCCTGCTCCCGGAGGAGAGCGATCGCCCGGCGCACGGTCTCACGGGCGGCGCCGTATTTACGCACCAGCGCGGTCTCGCTGGGCAGCGGGTGTCGGGGCTGGAGCTCCCCGTTTTTGATCTTCTGTCGGATCTCGCCGGCGATGTACCGGTAGATCGGTGTCTGCCGCGCCGGTGGACCGGTCTGCCCGGGGGCGTTGACGAACGTTCCCTCGCCCTGCCGGGTGTGCACCAGGCCCTGGGTGCGTAGGACGTCGATCGCCCGGCGCGCGGTCGTGCGCGCGACGTTGAACTCCCGCTGGATCCCCGCCTCACTGATCACGAGGTCTCCGGGGGAAAGCTCGGCGATGATGCGCGACCTGAGGACCTCGCTGATCTGGAGATAGAGATGGGTGTCGCCCTCGCGATTCAACACATCAAAAGAATATCCAACGCCCCCGACAAAGGAAGGCCAATTAGAAACCCAGCTTTATGGGCCATTTCTCCGGGTGGGTCTCATATGCGCCCTGAGAGATTCCTCCATAGGTCCACCCCTGTTCCTCAAATGTGCAATGTACTCGCATGTGGTGACCTTTGCGACGCACCGCTGCCGCATCACGACCCTCTCACCCGGAACGGCGATATTTCGAAATGTCCGCCATTTCGGGGTGTCGGCCGAAATCCCTTTCGTCGGACCAGTGGTGCTGCAGGGGCCTGTCCGGGTAAGGACTCGCGGGCATAGGGGTGCCGGCCTTGAACGTGCGGCGATCAGTCTGATCCGTGCGAGTAGGCGACCATCTCGTAGCGGGGGACGAACTCCTCGCAATCGGTACGCCCATCCGTCAACCGGACGGATCTTTGTTGTACCGACAGACTAAGCTGGTCCGGGTCACACAGGGGAGGAAATCGGACGAAATTCTCCGAATCGACCCAGGGGGAACTTTGGCCAGCCTTGCATAGTTCGTAGGCGACCGCCTGCATTAGTCCTTCGTGGCATCCAAGATCTATGTCGAACGTCCGTGTGAAGCTTTGCTGACAATCAGATGATTGTCAGACACTCGGTCCCCAGGATCTCCGTTGTCCGATCTCCGGGGTTGTCTTGATGTGGCACCACAAGCGCTCCCCAGTCGGCATGCGCCCACCGCTGTTTCTCTCACCCAGCGCCCGAACATCCGGGCTCAGGTGCTGACATCGGCTACCGGCCCGTGAACGCGGTGATCAAGCTCCACATGCGAGGTGAGCGGGGCTCAGCTCACGTGGTGACGAACGTGGTGGTTCCAGTACGGCTCACAACGGAGCGCCGCCGAACCCGATCTCGTTCCCGTCTGGATCGCGGTAGATGGCCTTGCGAACGCCGTTGGAGTACGTCTCCCGCTCCGCGGGTTCGATTCCCCGCTCGGTGATCTCTGCCACGAGCTCATCGAAGTCGTCCACGAAGATCGTGTGGAGGGCGTGGCCGGCTCGTTCGGGAAGCTGCTCGATGAACAAGGATCGATGTTCCGCGAGTTCCCACACGGCCTCTGTGTCGCTTGCCACGAACGTCGGCGGGGACCCCAGCAGCCGTTCGTACCACTTCAGGGCTGCCGCATAGTCGGTGACCGGGATGCCTGCGTACAAGTCGAGGGGCATGCCGCAACCCTAGAACATCGTCCAGATCTGTGCGCTGCAATCCCATTCGTCAGCCGGCTGAGCGAATCGTCCATGAAGGAGTGTGCGGTCGCCGTTGCCGTTCCGCTGGGGTGAGCGGGGAGACGTCCGGTGTCGCCGCTTCCATGCGATCGAACGCAAGGCATACAAGGTGCTCTATCTGCATCTGCCGTCGGACGCGGAGACGGCCACCGCGTTAGCCCTTCTACAGCAACGATTCATGAGCGAAGGAGAATAGCGGTGGCCGCAGGAACTAGTGTGCCGCCTGTCCTCTGATCGCCGCAGCGGATGCATCATGTTGGGCGGACATTGTTTTCTCACTTACGAGTGAGGTTCGGCCGCGTCGCTTACTTTTCTCATCATGCAGTAGGTCAAGACGGAGTAAAGCATTGGGATCTGCTTTTACGCCGATAACTGTGGTACCCCGTGGACCCGTTTCTTACCTAGGACTGACTGACACAGTCTGATCGTCTAGCGCTCGTCAGCACGTCCGCCCACCCGAGGTGGGCCGGAAGAGTTACTGGCCTTGTACACGCCGTTCATTGATTTTCAACCTGGCCTGTAACTCACGACAAAACGTCCAGGCGCGGGCCGAACCCGCGGCCAGGCTCGTGTGGGTATCCCTGCGCCATCCGGGGCAATCCGCGATGTGACCGCAGCCCAGGCGATGGGCCTCGTCCACGCTTGTCGCGCAATCCGAAGTTGGCAGACCGCGTCCACTTCCGTATTCGGGCCGTCGTTGACCGGACCGTGGCCACTCTGGGAGGTGCTGGCCCGTCCCGCTACCGCCGTCACCGCGCAACCCGGGATGGTCGGGACGATCCTCGTCCTGTATGTGTTGAAGGCGGCCGCATGCCGCTCTGAATCGAACTGCAGAAGCGGACCCCTCCCAGTCGCACGCCTGCCTGCGCGCCCTGGCGAACGAACGAACGCCCGCTCACGAACCAGCTCATCCCACGAAAGCCCTGGTGCAGCCCAGCGAGGCCAGCCGCCCATGAAAGTCCATCGCCGTCCCGCAAAATTACGGGAGCGCCAGACGGTGAACCGGCCTCAGTGCTGGATCAAACCGCCGACAGGGACGGGATCGACATGCCCGGTCGCCGGAAGAGTCTGTGCCAAAGCAAGGCCGACATCGACCAACGATGATCGGCGCAGGCGCGCAACGTCGGGAATGGGAGTCCAGACCGACTCGGCGGTTTCACCGTTCGGCTCAGGCCGGAGTTGGCCACCAGTGATGCTGACCCGGTAGAAGATGCCGACGTTCTGATGCTCGGGCAGGCCGGGCAAGCGGTCGGCCGCGGGGATCACCCTCGAATCCACGCCGAGCAAGCGTTCAACGATTCCCTCACAACCGGTCTCCTCAGCAACCTCCCGGATGACTGCGTCGAATGGATCCTCCCCGTGCTCGACCTTTCCGCCCGGAAGAGTCCAGTGCCGCTCGCCCCTCGGCCCCACGTAGTGGGCAAGAAGCACCCGTCCGTCCTCGATGCACACGGCGTACGCCGCCAGTCGGAAGCTCACCGCCGCAAGCTATCCCAACGCCTCAGACCCGCACATTTCGTTTTGACCCTGGGTTGGACCGCTCTCTCACCGGAAGCCTTCCTCCTGCCCAGCGAAGCGCCATGCCGGTTCCAGTCAGCCACGCCGTCTCACCACCGCGGTTCCAAACCACGTACGTCCCGTACGGGCACGCTCGTTTATGGAGGCCACGTGTTCCCGCACGGTCGCGCCTGCCCAAGTGGCTATGCCGGTCGAAGGGCCGCCCTGGGGCACGCATGTCCAAGGGCCGTCCGTCCCAGACGGTCCCGCCAGTCCCGATTGGTCACGCTAGTCCCACCGGGCCAGCAGTTTCGCGGCGGTGCTGGTCCCAAGCGGCCATCGTCGATGACGCGCCCACCTTCCTGTCCCACCGAGTCCGCTTCATGAGGAGCTTGACCTCCGCGACAAACATCAGGGCTGCACCTGCCGGATGTGGTGCTAGACGGGATTCACAGCCGTGACCGGAGTGATCCAGATGGGTGCGGTGGAAGACAGAAGCCACGGCTTCCCGATCGGCCTCCCTTCTTCGAAGGTGCCTGACCGTGCAGGTCCACGACTGCCTCCGGTGGTTGTTCCTGACCCGATCCGCGATGTGTACGACCGCTCGTTCACATGAAGCCGAGGAAGCCGGCCGGATCCGCGTCGCCGGCGGAGCCCCGCCGGGTGCCCGTCCCCGTCACGACGGCCGGGCAGTGGGCGGCCATGCGGCCGGACAAGTTCCGGCCCTCGGACGGGAGTGCGCGGTGGGGGACCCCGTCGCAGTAATTCATGGGCACAGAGCCGGTCGCCCGCATGTGCAACGCGCATCATGCGAATTCGGTCTACCGGGCGTTGAAGCCGTCCCAAGCAGCCACGGCTGGTTGGAATGGTTGGCCGAGGTTTTTCCTGATGGCTTGGTACGGCAGGCCGACGGAGAACAGTGCCCCAGCGGAGCCTGCAGGAGCGTGCAGCCAACCCGTGGACGGTGGGGTTCTGCTCACCTCGACCTGCGAACGCCTCCGCCCAGGTAGGTGGACTCCTCCAGTAGCTGCGGCGTCATCGTGATCCCGGTGAGCCGCTCGGCCAAGAGGAACGCCGGCCCTTCGTGGGGGTCGACCATCGGGTAGACAGGGGAGTCGATTCGCTCCAGGATCTCTGCGACTTCGTCCGGCATCTCCTCTGAGTAGCTTTCATCGTGCGGGAACTCGAGCTGGATCTTCCCGTCCTTGATCCGGTGGGAATAGCCTTCCTGGTGCACGAACTCGAACCGGATCTTTCCGTCGTCGATCCAGTGGAAGTAGTCCATGCCGTCGACATCGAGGTAGAAGTGGGAGACGAGACGAGTGCCCGCTGACAACGGCATAATGATCTCTTCGGTGACGCCGAGCCCGCCGTAGGCCTCGACGAGGAGTACCCAGTCTCCAATGGCGACGGTGCCGAAGGTTTGCCCCCGGATCAGCTCATCAAGCGTCATGCGAAAGCAGTCTTCAACCCGGACGCCGAGCCGGGTCACCAGTTCCTCAGGTGTCAGGCCGCGGACGTAGGTGAAGCAGTAGGCATTCGCCAGGCCGGGGAAGCGCTCGCGGGAGAACCAGGCATAGTCTTCAGGAGTCGCGATCATCCCGCCATGCTCGCAGCACCCACCGACACAATGAGAGCCATCTCATCCTGAGTAACGGCCTTGTTCCACGAGCTGCAGCACAAGCATCTCCTGCACGAGCGCGGTCGCCCGCGGCGGGCAACAGCGCAGCCGGGTCAGCACCTTCCAGCCCTTCAAGGTCGCGACGGAACGCTCACCGATGGCCCGGCTCCGGGCGTGGGCCTGGTTGTCCCGCTGCCCGCGGGACAACCAGGGCCGATGGCGATGCTGCTTGAATGGCATGGACCAAGTGTGTCTTCGCATCTGGGCAGAGCAGCTGATCGGCGGGTGGTTGGCCTCGCCATCATGCTTACGGCGGGCCACCGGCGGGGCGCGTACGTTTGCCACGGGCGCGTGTTCGCTACGACGGATCTGGCGCCTCTGGCTCCGATCCGCAATCCCTGGCCCTTTTGCAGGCCGAAGTGATCGCGGCGAGGATCTGCGGCCCGCGATCGTCGAAACGTCCAGCGATCGCTCACGCGCTCCTCGAAACCGAGTTGGCCGGCCAAGGCGCGTCAGGTTTCTCCCGCCCGCCCGCACCGCCCCGGACAGGTGTCGCGCCCTCGCCCCCACAAGCGAGCCGGCTGTGCCAAGGCGATCGCGGCCTTACAGAGCTACAACTTCCCCATAGCTTGAGCCGGTTCGCTGGAGATGCCGGCCTGGGAGGCGTTGCCTTCGTCGGGAGGCGGTGATGCCGACGCGGAGCATCGGCAGCGATCTTGCTCTGCAAGTGCCGGGTGAGGCACGGGTGACGGCCATCGCGGGTCTCCTGAAAATCGCAGTTCAGGAAACCATGGTCGCGATGGCCGTTCACCACTGTGTGCCGCCCGAACCGCCGGCCACTGGAGGGGATTGGCCGGTGACTCCGACTTCCTGCAACGGCGCCCTATGGAGGGTTTCGGGCGCCGCTCTGTCTCCGAACGGGGGTTGCAGCCCGTCCGGTGACAGGATGAGGTGGGGTGTCCGGCTCGCACTTTTGTCGCCGCATGTACGAGCCGGACACTTTGACAGCTGCATTTCTGCGGCCGTCGCTGACCACCTTGCATCTTCGCGTTGATCCCAGAGCGACGCGCCAACCCAAATCCCTCAATATGAGGAAATTGGATCGCCCTGGATTCAGCGCGAATCCGCGGACGTGATCCAGGCCTCCAGGAAAGGCACGTGAATACACCGTCACGGGTCATGGCCGGCTGACGTTCCTAGCGGCCTGCCCGCGCCATTAGGTTCTCATGGCCGTCTCTTGGAAAACTGCCGTTCGGAGCTATACATACGATCATGGCCTTTGCCGGTGGTGGGTTCATCATCCGTGGTGGATTTGATTTAGGTGGGAATCCTCCTCCAGGCGCCATCCGTGATGATCACGTGGTCGACGAACCGAAGCCCGACCGTCTCCGCGGCCTCAGCGAGCAGCATCGTGGCCTCGAGGTCTTCCGGGCTCGGCTCCAGCGACCCGCCGGGATGGTTGTGGGCCAGGCCGAACACCGCCCCTCCTGAGGTGAGCACCTCGGTGATGACCTGTCGTATCGGCATGGCCGTTTGATCGCTGCTGCCCTCGGTCACCACCGTGCGCTTGAGCACCCGTCCGCCGGTGTCGCACACCACCAGGACGAGGCGCTCGTGTGCCCGGTGACGCAGCAGCGGGGCGCACACGTGAGCCAGATCAGAGGTGCTTGTGATCCGTTCTCGCTCGGGGCCTTCCTGTGCTCGGCGTACGAGATGGAAAGCCGCGGTCACGCGGGCAGCCTTGGCCGGCCCGATGCCGCGCAGCGCCAGTAACCGGTGCGGGTCGGAACGGCTCAGCGCATCGAGATCTCCGCAGTGTTCGATCACCTGGCTGGCCAGATCAAGCGCGCTCGCCCCGCGGAACCCCGATCCGAGCAGCACGGCCAGAAGCTCACGATCCGCCAGCGCGGCGGCGCCGCTGGACATGAGCCGTTCGCGCGGCCGGTCACTCTTGGACAGGTCTTTAACTCGCATCGACAACCTCCGCACCTGTTCTATCAACGGCCACCGACAATCTCTGACCTGCGCATTTGCGACGAATTAGTCAGACCTTCCAAGGTGGTCCGCGGACTGGCGATTACCATTCGTGACAAAGCTGGAGATGTCGCTCACGGGCGGCCTCCCCGTGAATAACGCGGTCCATCAACGGATGTCGCGGACGTTATTCGTTGGGCGGGCAGCATCACAAAGCACAGAAGTCGCTCACCAGAGGCAAGGAGGCTCGCAGCCCCCGGGTTGTTCCCTTGAGGCGCAGCTTTGTCACAGATTTTCCGGATATAGCAAGCCGCTGGAGATCGGCTCAGTACGGGGTTGATACATCGGGCGGCACGATCTTCCCGCGCCGAGCTGAGTCGCATGCCGAGTGAGGTAGGGACAGAACGACGATCGTTGGGTTGTGCGACGGCGTCCGTTGTGCCATCCGTTGTGCGGTACGTGTCGCCGCTGGGAGGGCGGGGTGAGTTGGGCGGCGCTCGGGAGGGAGG
>NZ_POUD01000313.1 GCF_003236395.1 Nonomuraea aridisoli
GGGTGGGGTGGGGACGTCGATGAGGGCGCCGAGGGCCGTCAGTTCGGCCTCCAGGTCGTCGAACGGCTCCGCTGAGCGGTCGTGCGGATCGCCGGATGCGTCGAACGGATCGCCTGGCGTGTCGAACGGTTCATCGGGCGCGTCGTGCGGGTCGCTGGGTGTGCCGAACAGGCCGCCCGATGCGGCATGCGGGCCGCCCGATGCGTCGTGCGGATCGCTCGGTGTGGCGTGCGGGTCTTCCGATGCGGCGTGGGGGTCAGGTGAGTTCATTGGTCACCTCCTCTCTCAGGCGGGCGAGTCCGCGGTGGGTGCGGGACTTGACGGTGCCGATGGGCCAGTCGAGCACCTGGGCGGTCTCCGCCTCCGACAGTTGTAAGAAGTACCGGCAGATGACCGCCTGACGTTCCCGTTCGGGGAGGGCGCGTACGGCGGCCAGAAGGCGGGTGCGGCGGTCGGTGGCCAGGGCCGCGCTCTCCGGGTCGTCGGGCGCGGCCGGGTCGGCGGTGGCGCCGAGCCGCAGGGTCAGGTCCGAACGGCGGCCACGGGAACGGGTCAGGTTGTGCGTCTCGTTGGCCACGATGCGCAGCAGCCACGGCCGGAACGGCGCGTCCCTGCGGAACGTGGCCAGGTGGCGGTACGCCTTGACGAACGCCTCCTGGACGACGTCCTCGGCCTCGTCGCCGGCGCCCAGCATGGCGGCGGTCCGGTGCGCGAGCGCGCTGTAGCGGGCGACCAGCACCTCGTAGGCGGCCAAGTCACCGTCGAGCGAACGGGCGATCGCCTCGTCGTCGTCCATGGCGAGTCAGATTCCACCGCAAAGGAGGCCGTACAGGGAAGGGTGTTTGACCGATCGTGTGAGCCTCGCCCCTGCCCGGGGCATTAGACTCGGGCAATCCGCCAGCCCTTCGAAGGAACGGGATTATGTCTTCTGGGTATGACCGTGTAGTGCAACCGGCGGCCGGTGACGAGGCCCTGGAGAACCACCTGGGTGGGGATGAGGCCAGGAATTACCGGCAGTACGAGTTCGACATGGTCGCCCCGCACGTCGGCCGTTCGATGCTGGAGATCGGCTCGGGGCTCGGCCACTTCGCCGAGCAGTTCCTGCCGCGGCTCGACCGGCTCGTCGTCAGCGACTTCGACCCCTACTGCGTCGAGCAGCTGGAGAAGCGCTTCGCCGGCCGCGACGACATCAGCGTGCTGCAGTTCGGCCTGCCGACCGACATCCCGCTGGAGGACAAGGTCGACACGGTCGTCATGATGAACGTCCTGGAGCACATCGAGGACGACGCCGAGGCGCTGCGCTCGCTGGCCAGGGTCACCCTGCCGGGCGGCCGCATCATCATCTGGGTGCCCGGCTACATGCAGCTCTACGGCGACTTCGACCGCAAGGTCGGCCACGTCCAGCGCTACACGCCGAAGACGCTGCGCGCCACGGTGGCCAAGGCCGGGCTCGACGTCGAGGTGCTCAAGCCGATCAACTTCCTGGGCGGCCTGGCCTGGTGGGTGGCGGTGCGCCGGGGCGGCGTGGGCTACCCCGACCCGCGGCTGGTCAAGATCTACGACCGCACGGTGGTGCCGCTGACGCGGCTCATCGAGCGGTTCGTCCGGGTGCCGTTCGGGCAGACGGTGCTCTGCGTGGCGCGCGTGCCGAAGCAGCGCTGAGCCGCCCGCCCCGGGTCGGGGCGGGCCTACTTGATGGAGCCGGCGGTCAGGCCGCTGACGACCTTCCGCTCGATCAGCGCGAACAGGATGATCACCGGGATGGTGGCGATCACGGAGCCGGCGAACAGGTTCTGCCAGTCCACCTGGTACTGCCCGATGAACGAGTTGAGCGCGACCGGAAGCGGCTGGTTCTCGGTCGACGTGGTGAGCGTCAGGGCGACCACGAACTCGTTCCACGCCGCGATGAACGTGAAGATGAGCGCGGTGATGACGCCCGGCATGGCCAGCGGCAGGGTGATGCGGAACAACGCGCCGAAGCGGCCGTTGCCGTCGATGAAGGCGGCCTCCTCCAGCTCGCGCGGGATCGAGGAGAAGTAGGCGTTCAGGATCCACACCGCGAACGCCAGGTTGAACCCGCCGTTGACGAGGATCAGCGACCAGATCGAGTCGACCAGCCCGAACTGGAAGAACTCCCGGTAGATGCCGACCACCATGGCGGTGGGCTGGAACATCTGGGTGATCAGCACGAGGATGAGGAACGCCGTGCGGCCGCGGAAGCGGTGCCGGGCCGAGTAGTACGCCGCCGGCAGCGCCACGAGCAGCACGAGCACCGTCGAGCCCGCGGCCACCTTGATCGTCACCCACAGGTTGCCGGCCAGGCCGCTGGTCCAGAAGCCGGTGAAGTTGGACCACACCCACTCGTCAGGCCAGAACGACACGTCGCGCAGCGACTCCTGCGACCGCAGCGAGGTCAGCAACATGACCAGGTACGGGAACAGGAACAGGAACGCGATGACGTACGCGGAGGCCGCGATGACGACGGTCTTGAGCTTCGGCATCCGGCGCGGCGCGCCACGGTCGGGGCGGGCCTGGGGCCGTGGCCGGGCCTTCGCCGGCATCGTGTCGACGGCCATCACGCGACCTCCTTGTTCCACCGCGACACCTTGAGGAAGATCACGGTCAGCACGATGACCATGCCGAAGTTGATGACGGACATGGCGGCCGATTCGCCGATGTCGGAGCCCTTGAGGATGTACATGAAGATGGTGGACGTGGCGGTCGAGTAGCCCGGCTGCCCGTGGGTCATCGCCCAGATGATCGGGAAGCTGTTGAAGACGTTCATGATGTTGATCAGGGCCGCGACGGTGAGCGCGGGGCGCAGCAGCGGCAGCGTGATCGACCAGTACGTACGGAAGCGACCCGCGCCGTCCATCTTGGCGGCCTCGTACACGTCGGCGGGGATGGTCGCGAGACCGGCAAGCAGCGCGTACGTGGTGAAGGGCACCGACACGAAGACGGCCACGAACACCAGCCACGGCATGGCGGTGGAGGCGTTGCCGAGCTGGTCGGCCGCGGCCCCGCCCATCGCGTCGATCAGCCCGAGCTTCAGCCGGATCTGGTTGATCACGCCGACCTCGGGGTCGAGCATCCACTTGAAGATGATCGCCGTCATCAGCACGGACGCGGCCCACGGCGCGATGAGCGCCCAGCGGGCCACCTTGCGCAGCGGGAAGCGCTGGTTGAACAGCTGGGCGAGGGCCAGCGAGACCACCACGGTGAGCACGACGACCGCGACCACCCAGATCACGCTGCGGACCATGATGTCCGCGAAGTCCTTCTCGGCGAAGAGCTCGTCGTAGTTGGCGAAGCCGGCCCACCCGCGTACCACGCCGAACCGGCTGATCTCCAGGAACGAGGACCTGACCATCTCGATCACGGGCCAGATCACGACCACGGCGATCAGCACGATGGCGGGCCCGACCCAGGCGAGGGGTTCGAGGGCGCGCAACCTTCTCACATCAGACACCTTTCGAGGGACGGTACGGCCGGCCCTCGGAGGGCGCCGGCCGTACCGGGGTCCCGATGGATCAGCTCGCCGCCGATTCGGCGGTCTTCTGCAGCTCTCCGAGGACGGCGGCCGGGTCGTCCTCGACGGCCCCGCCGATGGTCTGCTTGACCGCCTGGCTCACGGCCGGCCATGCCTGGTCCTGGAACGGGTAGAAGCTGGCGTTGGGCAGCGCGTCGAGGAACGGCTTGAGCTTCTCGTCGCCCGACAGCTTCTCGATGCCGCCGTTGGTGACGGGCAGGAGCTTGTAGGTGTCGGAGATCTTCTGCGCGGCGTCGCCGGTGTAGAAGAAGTCGAAGAACTTCTTGATCTCGGCGGCGTGGCCGTTCTGGTTGAACGCCATGATCCAGTCCATGACGCCGAGCGTGGTGTCGAGCGGGCCGCTCTTGCCGGGGATCGGCACGATGCCGTAGTTCTCCAGCCCGGCCGCGTCGAAGATCGGGATGGACATGGGGCCGCCGTTGACCATGCCGACCTTGCCGGCGCCGAAGTCCTCCCAGACCGTCTTGCGGTCCTTGGTACCCGGGTTGGGGGTGGTCAGACCGGCGTCTACCAGGCCCTTCAGGTACGTGAAGGTCTCGACGTTCTGCGGCGAGTCGATCGTCCACTTGCCGGAGGCGTCCTTGTAGCCGCCCCCGTTGCCGAGCATCCACAGGAACGACTCGGCCTGGGCCTCCTCCTGGCCCAGCGGCAGACCGAACGGCTGCGTCACGCCGGCGTCCTTGAGCTTCTGCGCGGCGGCCTTGAGCTCGTCCCAGGTCTTCGGCGGCTCGGCGACGCCGGCCTTGCTGAACAGGTCCTTGTTGTAGAACAGGGCGCGGGCCGAGGAGACGAACGGGATGCCGTACGCGGTGCCGTCGACCTTGCCGAAGTCGGCGAACTTCTGCAGCAGGTCGCCGGAGACGTTCGGCGACAGGACCTCGTCGACCTTGTGGAGCAGGCCGTCCTGGACGAAGCCGGAGTAGTCGCCGGTCTGCAGGATGTCGGGCGCCTGACCGTTCTGGATCATGGTGGCGACCTGCTTGTCGATGTCGTTCCAGTTGATGACCTGGACGTCGACCTTGATGTTCGGGTTGGCCGCCTGGAACTGGTCGACGACGCCCTTCCAGAACGTCTCGCCCGAGTTGGGCTTGCCGGGGCCGTCGCCGTAGTCGGCCGCGACCATCTTCAGCGTGACCGTGCCGTCGCCGGCCGCCTGGCTGTCGCCTCCCGAGCCGCCAGAGCCGCCCGAGCCGCAGCTGGACAGGGCCAGCACCGTGGCAAGGCCGAGAGCGGCGCCGCCCACAAGCTTCATGTTCACTGGAGATACCGCCTTCTCGTCGGGCGGGACGCTGGTCCGTACCAGCCAGCGGCCCCGCCCTGGGGGATGGGGGCGCGCGAACACACGGCTCGCTCGCGTTTGCGTCAGCGTAAGCCCCGATTCAGCAGGCGGTCTATACCGGCTCGTCTCGGTTTGGCAACACTAAGGGTGAAGAATCCTCACGACCGGTCTAGACCGCGAGTCAGATGATCTGACGGCGGACGTTCTCCCCGCCCTCCGGCGCGCCGATCCACGGGCCGTCGATCGACGGGTCGAGGATCCCCTCCTCCACGAACGTGTAGCGGCCGTCGAGCACGTAGCCGGCGAGGCGGGCGTCCTGGCTGTCGCTGTTGTCCCAGAGCCGTTCGAAGAGGCCGTCCACGCGCCGCCTGGCCTGGTGGCAGAAGGTGTCGGCCAGCTCGTACGGCCGGCGCCCGAGGTCCTTGGAGTCCTCGGCGGCCTTGACGCAGACGGCCGTCATGGCGAACAGCTCGGCCCCGATGTCGACGATCCGGCCGAGGAACGACTGCTTGTGCTCCAGCGCGCCCTGCCAGCGGGACATGCCGTAGAAGGTGGAGCGTGCGAGCTTCCTGCTGGTACGTTCCACGAAACGCAGGTGACCGGCGAGGGGGCCGAAGTCGCCGTACGAGGTGGGCAGGTTGCCGGTGCCGGCCACCAGCGTGGGCAGCCACTTCGCGTAGAAGGCGCTCGCCCGGCGCAGGGCCTGGGCGCGCTCGGCGCGGGAGGCGTCCGGGTTGATCAGCTCGCCGGCGGCCGACAGGTGGGCGTCCACGGCCTCCCGGGTGATCATCAGATGCATGATCTCCGAGGAGCCCTCGAAGATGCGGTTGATGCGGGAGTCGCGCAACATCTGCTCGGCCGGCACCCCGCGCTCGCCGCGCGCCACGAGCGACTCGGCGGTCTCGAAGCCGCGCCCGCCGCGCATCTGCACCAGCTCGTCCAGCGCCCGGTACGACATCTCGGAGGCGTACAGCTTGGCCAGGGCGGCCTCGATCCTGATGTCGTTGCGCCGGTCGTCGGCCAGGCGGGCGGTGAGCTCCATGACGGCCTCCAGCGCGTACGCGGTGGCCGCGATGAACGCGATCTTCGTCGCCACGGCCTCGTGCCGGCCGACCTTGCGTCCCCACTGGACCCGCTCGTTGCCCCACTCGCGGGCGACCTTCAGCGCCCACTTGGTGTTGCCGGCGCAGGTGGCGGGCAGGGACAGGCGGCCGGTGTTGAGCGTGGTCAGCGCGATCTTCAGGCCCTGGCCCTCCTTGCCGATGAGGTTCTTGGCCGGGACCCTGACCTGGCGGAACTCGGTGACGCCGTTCTCGATGCCGCGCAGGCCCATGAACGCGTTGCGCCGCCTGACCGTGATGCCGGGAGAGTCGGCCTCGACGACGAACGCGCTGATCTTCTTGCCGGTCCGCGCCATGACCACGAGCAGGTCGGCGATGACGCCGTTCGTCGTCCACAGCTTGACGCCGTCGAGCACGTAGTCGTCGCCGTCGCGGACGGCGGTGGTGGACAGCCTCGCCGGGTCGGAGCCGACGTCGGGCTCGGTCAGCAGGAACGCCGAGATCTCGCCCCGCGCGCATCTCGGCAGGAACTCCCGCTTCTGCTCCTCGGAGCCGAACAGCTTGAGCGGCTGCGGCACGCCGATCGACTGGTGCGCCGACAGCAGCGTCGCCACGGCCGGGCTGTAGGAGCCGACGAGCATGAGGGCGCGGCAGTAGTACAGGTAGGGCAGGCCGAGCCCGCCGTACTCGCGCTTGATGGTGATCCCGAACGCGCCGAGCTGCGCCAGGCCCTTCACCACCTCGTCGGGGATCTGCGCGGTGCGCTCGATGAGGGCGGGATCGACCTGCGTGTCGAGGAAGCGGCGCAGCGCCCGGACGAACTCCTCGCCCCGCCGCGCCGCCTCGTCCGACAGGACGGGGACGGGGTGCACGAGGTCGAGCCGGAAGTCACCGAGGAACAACTGCCTGCCGAAGCTGGGGCGCGTCCACTCCTTCTCGCGCGCCTGCTCGCCGACCTCCCTGGACTCCGCGTACCCGGCCTGCTCCGCCTTGAGCTCGGTCCTGGCCTGCGCGGTCTTCTGCTCGGTCATGGCACTCTCCCGACGTTGCGCCGTCTTGTGGTAGGAGTACTGCCCGCGTCACGACGTCCTGCGCCGTTTATAGCCCGATTTTGTAGGAAC
Source organism: Nonomuraea aridisoli (assembly GCF_003236395.1). Taxonomy (GTDB): domain Bacteria; phylum Actinomycetota; class Actinomycetes; order Streptosporangiales; family Streptosporangiaceae; genus Nonomuraea; species Nonomuraea aridisoli. The sequence goes on from NZ_POUD01000313.1 coordinate 7,012, forward strand.
GGCGAGCGTTGGCCTTGAGGACGAGCAGCGCGACGACCGCCAGCGCCGCGGGTACCGCCAGGTAGCCCCCGCAGAACGCCAGCCCGACGAGCGACATCACGGTGCCCACCACGGCGGTGACCCGGTGGCGGCCCGCGGGCAACATCCGCGTCGCCGCCGCCACGCCCGCCGTCGTGACCGCGGCCAGGCACGCCGAGGTCGCCCGCATGAGCAGGTCGAGGTCCTGGCCCGCCACCAGCACGGGCACGGATAGCACGGCGAGCAGCCCGAGGCTCCGGTACGGCGTCTCCCCCGGCGCCCCGCCCTTCGCGAACCAGCCGGGCAGGGCCCGGTCGCGGGCCAGCGCCGCGCCGAGCCGCCCGGCCCCGGCCAGGTAGGTGTTGACCGCCCCGAACGTCAGCAGCACCGCCACCACCCCGGTCACCGGCCGCGCCACCGGGCCGACGCCGATCTCCAGCAGGGCGGTGAGCGGCACGTCCGGCATGTCGGCGCCGAGCACGCCGACGGAGGTGACCGAGACGCCCGCGTACAGCAGGCCGATCACGACGAGGGTCACCACGGTGGCGCGGAGCGGGCCCCTGCGCCGGTCGGCGAACTCGCCCGACAGGTGGCTGGCCGCCTCCCAGCCCACGAACGCGAACATGAGCACCCCGGCCGCCCCGGCCACGCCCGCGGCGCCGTACGGGGCGAAGGGGGTGAAGCGGACGGCGTCGGCGTGCGGGGCGGCGGTGAGCACGGCGGTGGCCAGCAGCGCGACCAGCAGGGCGACGAGGCCGATCTGCAGCCGTCCGGACGTGCGCAGGCCGGCGGTGTTGGCGGCGAACGCGGCCGCCAGGATCAGGCAGGCGGCCAGGGTGGCGTCCACACCGAGGCTGGCCTCGACGTACGCGCCGCCCACGAGCACCCCGGCGACGGTGCCGATCGGCACCGCGCCGAAGAACCACCATCCGGCCACCGCGGCGGCGTGCCGGCCGAACGCGAGCCCGACCACGGCGGCCACTCCCCCGCCGCCCGGGTAGCGCGCGCCGAGCGCGGCGAACGTCAGCGCGACGGGGACGCTCAGCGCCAGCATGCCCGCCCACGCCAGCACGGACGCCGGCCCCGCCGCGTCGGCGGCGAGGTGCGGCAGCACCAGCATCCCCGGCCCCAGCACCGCGCCCACCAGCAGCGCCGCGCCCTGCGCCGTTCCCATACGTCCGCTCATGGCGCCGAAGTTAGTTCATTTGTTCGGCTGAATGGCGGCTTGCCGAACATCTGACCGGAATCGCCTGCCATGCTGGCGTCATGGACGAACTTGATTCGGCGATCGTGCGGTTGCTCCAGACAGATGCGCGGCAGTCCAACCGGGAGCTCGCCCGGCAGCTCGGCGTCGCGCCCTCCACGTGTCTCGAACGGGTCAGGGCGCTCACCCGGCGCGGCGTGATCCGCGGCTACCACGCCGACATCGACCCGGCCGCGCTCAACCGCGGCGTGCAGGCCATGGTCGCGGTGCAGGTGCGGCCGCTGAGCCGGGAGGTGATCAACGCCTTCAAGGCGTCGGCTGCCGAGATGCCCGAGGTGCTCAGCGTGTTCGTGCTGGCGGGCGGGGACGACTTCCTGCTGCACGTCGCCGTGCAGGACCTCGACCACCTGCACGCGTTCCTGCTCGACCGGTTGAGCAAGCGCAAGGAGATCGTCGGGTTCCGCACGTCGGTGATCTACCAGCAGGTGCAGAAACCCTTCCCGAGCCTGCTGCCCGAGCCCTGACTTTCGTCAGGGTCGTGACCTGACGGACGGCTCATCCGTGGCGGCACCCAGAGTCCCTAGGTTTCTCCGATATCACCCATGAACGGAGAAATCCTTGAAGTCTCTTGTGCTCGGTTTGTCCGCCGCGCTGACGCTGCAACCCTCGCCCGCCGACTTCGACGCCTACGTGCGCGAGGCGATGGAGGCGACGGGACTGCCGGGCCTTTCCGTGGTCGTCACGCACGACGGCGAGGTGGTGCACGCGGCCGGGTACGGCCATGATTCCGGCGGCAGGCCGGTCACCGCCGACACCCCCATGCGGGTGGCCTCGGTGAGCAAGTCGTTCACCGCCATGGCCGTCATGACGCTCGTCGAACGCGGCCGGATCGCGCTCGACGAGCCGGTGGCCGAGCAGCTTCCCGGCTTCACGATGGCGGACCCGCGGGCGGCCCGGATCACCGTGCGCCAGCTGCTCAACCAGACCTCCGGCCTGTCGGACCGCACCGTGGACATCCGCGCCACCGAGAGCGCCACCTCGCTGGCCGACTACACCGCCCGCCTGGCGGACTCCCGGCTCGCCGCAGACCCCGGCACCCGCTGGGAGTACTGCAACGTCAACTACGATCTGGCGGCGCGCCTGGTGGAGGTGGCTAGCGGGCGGATGTTCGAGGAGTACCTGCGCGACAAGGTGTTCGGCCCGCTCGGCATGTCCTCCAGCTCGGTCTCCGCCGACGCCGTCGCCGACGGGTACAACTCCGTCTACGGCGCCTGGCTGCCGCGTGCCGAGCTGCCCGCCTTCCTCGACGGCGCCGGTTCGGGCGGGGTCGTCACGACCGCCGCCGACATGGGCAGATGGCTGATCACACAGACCGGCGGCGGCCGGCCGCTGGTCAAGAGGGAGAGCCTGGAGACCATGCACCGCTCCACCGCGCTGCGCCCGTACGGCATGGGGTGGGGGACGGACGAGGACACCGGGCTGCTCACGCATTCGGGCAACCTGTTCACCTACACCGCCGCGCAGGCCGTCTCCCCCGAGACCGGCTACGGCTTCGCCGTCATGACGAACAGCGCCGCCCTGTACGACGACGCGTACGCCATCATGCTCGGCCTGACGGCGCTCGCCGAGGGGCGGACGCCGGAGCCGGTCGGGGGTGACCGGCAGCTGTTCGAGGCGGTGCTGGGCGGGATCGCGCTGCTCTCGGCGGGCCTGGGGGCCCTGGGCGTGGCTCGGGCGCGGCGCTGGTC
>NZ_POUD01000314.1 GCF_003236395.1 Nonomuraea aridisoli
CGCGCTCGAGGAGTGGATCAAGGTCTGGAACGACAACGCCCGGCCCTTCAAGTGGACCAAGACCGCCGACCAGATCATCGACCGGATCTGCCGCTACTGCGACAGGATCTCAGGACCGGCTCACTAGGCGGCCCGGGTGTCCGCGACCGTCTCACACGCGTCGAGGCGCTCTTCGGAGCAGCCCCTCTCCCCCGTCGCGAGCAGCAGGGCGACTCCGAGCGTGAAGATCGCGCAGGTGAGCAGCATCAGCATGCACCACAGGTGGAGGGGCGAGCGGCCGGCCGGCCGGCGCCGCCGCGAGCCGGAGAGCAGCGCGTCGAGCTCGGGTTCCTCCGTGGCCAGGCGTGTCTCGATCGCGGACAGCGCCCGGCGCTCCTCCGGGGAGAGGTTCATGCCTCACGCCTCATTCCTTCGGACCGGCGGCGATCCATGACAAGCCCCACGACGATCACCCACGTTCGGCACGACGACGGATGACCATTTCAGCCCGGGACGAATGCCCTGCACAATGCAACCGTTGCCTACTGCAACGAACATGTGATGCGCGTCAGCAGGCCCGGGGCGTGGTGGCACGGTGCCCTAGCCTGCTATGGCACCCGCTTCGACAACCGTGAGGAACCGCATGTCCCTGCCCGACCCCCGCACCCCTGAGCAGCGCAAACTCGACACGCTCCATCGGCTGGAGCAGGATGTGGACGCCTGGGTGGCCACCGCCGATCCGGTGAGCGGGGAGCCGTACCTGATCCCTCTGTCGTTCCTGTGGGACGGCGCCACGCTGCTGATCTCCACGGCCGCCGCCAGCCCGACGGCGCGCAACCTGGCGGCGACCGGCGAGATCCGGCTGAGCCTCGGCCACACCCGCGACGTCGTCCTGATCGAGGGCAAGACCGAGCCGCCGCTGCCGGCCGGTGAGATCTCGCGCGAGACGGGCGACGCCTTCGCCGTCAAGACCGGCTTCGACCCGCGCGAGCTGACCGACCCGTACCTCTACTTCCGCGTACGGCCCCGGCGCGTCCAGGCCTGGCGTGAGGTGAACGAGCTCAAGGGCCGGGTGCTCATGAGCGACGGCCGGTGGCGGGTGCCCTGATCAGGTGAGTTCCAGCCCGCCGTCGACGGTGAGGATCTGGCCGGTGATCCAGGTGGCGGCGGGGTCGGCGAGGTGCACGATCCAGGCCGCCACCTCCTCGGGGGCGCCGCGGCGGCCGAGCGGGATGCGGGCGGACTCGTCCTGCTTGATCTGCTCGACCACCGTGTCGGGCAGGCCGGACGCCGCCAGGGCCTCGCTCTCGGTCGGGCCGGGGGCCACGGCGTTGACGCGGACGCCGTCGGCGGCCAGCTCCAGCGCCCAGCTGCGGGTCAGCTGCTCGATGGCGGCCTTGGTGGCGGCGTAGTGGGCGGCGCCGGGCAGGGGGCGGTGGCCGAAGGTGCTGGAGACGTTGACGATCGTGCCCCGGCCGGCACGCAGGTGGGGCAGCGCGGCGTGGGCGAGCAGGCTCGGGGCGGTGACGTTGAGGGCCAGCAGGCCGGCGACGCGTTCGGCGTCGGTGTCGGCCAGCGGCATGACGGCGGTGGCGCCGGCGTTGTTGACCAGGGCGTCCAGGCGGCCCCAGCGGTCCACGGCTGCCTGGACGACGGCCTGCGGCGCGCCGCCGGCGGTGATGTCGGCGGTCAGCGCGACGATGCCGGGATGCTCGGCGGCGGTCCGGTCCAGGGGTTCGGCGCGGCGTCCGACGCCGAGCACGTGCGCTCCGGCGCGGGCGAGGGCGATCGCGGTGGCGCGGCCGATCCCGGAGCCGGCTCCGGTCACGATCGCGACCTGATCCTTCAGGCGGCCGGTGTGCTGGTCGGTCATACATCCCCCAAGATTCGTGAATTTCGGATATGTCACTTTGAAGCAGGCGGTCAGTGTTCGAAGCGGGCGGCCCCCTTTTTAAGCGGCGGCCACCTTGGAAGCGGGCGGTCAGCGCAGGAGCGGAAGACGGAGCACGAAGCGTGCGCCGCCGTCGCCCGCGGCCTCGACGTGCAGGGTGCCGTGGTGGGCGCAGGCGATGTCGCGGGCGATCGCCAGGCCCAGCCCGGCGCCGCCGCTGGTGCGGCTGCGCGCGGTGTCCAGGCGGGCGAAGCGCTCGAAGATCCGCTCGCGGTCGGCCGCCGGGACGCCGGGCCCGTCGTCGGTCACGGCCAGCTCCGCCCGGCCGTCCGCGCGGCGCAGCGACACCTGCGACCGGTGGGCGGCGTGGCGCCGCGCGTTGTCGAGCAGATTGGCGAGGAGCCGGGCGACCAGCCGGGGCACGGCCGCGACCGTCACCGCGGGCTCCAGATCGAGCCGTACGTCCTGGGCCGCCGCCGCCTCGACCAGCGCGGTCAGATCGACCTCCGCCAGCCGCCCGTCGAGGCCGGCCTCGATCGTGGTCAGCAGGAGCAGGTCGTCGACGATGTCCTCCAGCCGGTCGAGATCGTCCGTCACGTGGTCGAGCAGGTCGGGCAGGTCGAGGTCGCCGGGGTGCAGCCGCGCCGCCTCCACCCGCACGCGGATCGCGGTGAGCGGCGTGCGCAGCTCGTGCGAGGCGTCGGCGGCGAACTGACGCTGCCGGTCCAGCAGCAGCGCCGCGTGCGCCTCCCGGAGGTCCTGGCCCTCCTCGTGCCGGCGGAGACAGGGCGCGGGCAGGGCGGCGCAGTCGGCGTCCGGTCTCATCAGGTCTTCCCTTCCTGCGTACGAGGGCCCGCGAGCGGAAGCCGCAGGACGAAGCCGGCGCCGCCGGTGTCCGCCTCCTCGGCGCGGAGACTGCCGAGGTGGGCCCGGGCGATGTCGCGGGCGATCGCCAGGCCCAGGCCGCTGCCGCTGCGGTCGAGGCGGCGTGCGGGCTCCAGGCGGGTGAAGCGCTGGAAGATCCGTTCCCGTTCGGATGGGGCGATGCCATCTCCGTCGTCGGCCACCGTCAGCTCGGCGTGACCGCCGTCGCCGCTCAACCGCACCTCGACCAGGCGCCGGGCGTGCCGCTGGGCGTTGTCCAGCAGATTGGTGAGGAGGCGGCCGATCCGGATCGGGACGGCCTGAACGGTCAGGCCGGCTTCCAGCCGCAACCGGACCGCGATGCGGTCGCTCCTGCGCGCGACCTCGTCACGGACCAGCTCGGCGAGGTCCACCCGCTGCGGCGTCGGCGGCGGGCCGGACTCCATCTCGGCGATGGCCCGCAGGTCGGTGATGATCGCGTCCAGCCGGTCGACGTCCCGCAGCGCCCGGACCACCAGGTCGCCGAGGTCGGTCTCGCCGGGATGCAGGCCGGCCTCCTCCAGCTCCGCGCGCAGCCCGGCCACCGCCGTGCGCAGCTCGTGCGAGGCGTCGGAGGCGAAGCGCCGTTTCTTCGTCAGCTCGCGCTTCAGCTCGCGCATCCTGTCGGCAGGCGCCTGGATCGTCAGCGCGTTCCGGGCCCCGCCGGGCAGCGGACGGGGGGCCTCGCAGTCGAACGCCGTCACAGCACCCATTCCTTCCTTGTGTCAACTGTCGGCGGACGGATGTCCGCCACCAGCTAAGACAGGACGGCTTGACGAATTGTGACAGCGTGTTGTCACTGGCGGGACACGCCAGTCATCTTGACCGGGTTCAGCACCCACAGCACCTCGTCGATGCCCCGCTCCGAGGCGTTGACGGTGACGACGGCGAACACCTGGCCGTCACGGCTCAGCAACGCCGAGGGCTGACCGTTCGTGCTCGCCCAGTCGATCTCGGCCCCGGCCCAGAACCCGCCGCCGTACGCCTTGATGACCTTCGCCACCCGCGACGCGCCCACCACGGGGTAGCGGGCGGCGCGCACGGCGCCGCCGCCGTCGGAGTAGCTGGTCACGTCCTCGGCGAAGAGCTTCTCCAGCGTGGTCAGGTCGCCGGCGCGGGCGGCGGCGACGAACGCCGTCAGCAGCCGGCGTTGCTCCGCCTTGCTGACGGGCGTGCGGCGCTCGCCCGTCACCCGCTTGCGTGCCCTGCTGACCAGCTGGCGCACCGCCGCCTCGTTGAGCTGGACGATCTCGGCGATCTGCCGGTAGGGGTAGTCGAACGCCTCCCGCAGCACGTACGCCGCCCGTTCCGTGGGCGAGAGCCGCTCCAGGAGCAGCAGCACCGCGAACTCCAGCGCCTCTCCCCGCTCGGCGCCGAGGTACGGGTCCGCGCCGGTGTCGACCGGCTCGGGCAACCACGGGCCGACGTACGTCTCGCGGCGCACGCGCGCGGACTGGACGGCGTTGATGGCCAGCCGCGTGGTCACCGTCGCCAGGAACGCCGCCGGGTCGTGCACCGTCGCCCGGTCGTAGGCCTGCCAGCGCAGCCAGACCTCCTGCACGAGGTCCTCGGCCTCGGAGACGCTGGCCAGCATCCGGTACGCGATGCCGAACAGGCGCGGCCGCACCCCGGCGAAGACCGCCGCGGCCTCGTCGAGGTCCCCACGACCACCGGATCCAGCATCCGCCACAGCCATCGCCCCCTGACCGGCCGGTGCCCCGTGCTCCGCCGGCAGGACCATTCTCCGGCCCCGTCCCGAGCGGTCATCCGCCGCCTACCCCTTGTGCGGCAAGGGCAGAGCCGGGGAGAGGTTTTCTCCCGGCCAAGGGCTCAGCCCTGGATGGACTTGATCTCCAGGTACTCCTCCAGGCCGTAGCGGCCGAACTCCCTGCCGTTGCCGGACTGCTTGTATCCGCCGAACGGCGCCAGGACGTTCCAGTGGCCGCCGTTGACGTCCACCTGCCCGGTACGCAGCCGGCGGGCGATCGCCATCGCGCGGTCGGGGCTGCCGAACACCGCGCCGGTGAGCCCGTACGCCGTGCTGTTGGCGATCTCCACGGCCTGGTCGTCGCCGGTGTACGGGATGATGGTCAGGACCGGGCCGAAGATCTCCTCCTGGGCGATCACCGCGTCCGGCGCCACGTCGGCGAAGATCGTCGGCCGTACGTACGCGCCCGTGTCCAGCCCGGCGGGCCGGCCGGGGCCGCCGAGCACCAGCCGGGCGCCGTCGGCGATCCCCCGCTCGATGTAGCCATTCACCCGCTCCCGGTGCTGCTCGGAGGCCATGGGGCCGATGACGGTGGCCTCGTCGGCCGGGTCGCCGACGACGTACGCCGCGGCGGCGGCCACCGCCAGCTCCACCGCCTCGTCCTGCCGCGACGCGGGCACCAGCATCCGCGGCCACGCGCCGCAGACCTGGCCGCCGTTGGTGAGGGTCATGGCGACGCCGCGGGTGACCGCCTCGGGGAAGTCGGCGTCGTCGAGGATGACGTTGGCGGACTTGCCGCCGAGCTCCAGCGTCACCCGTTTGACGGTCTGCGACGCGGCCGCGGAGACCTGCCGCCCCGCGCGGGTGGAGCCGGTGAACGACACCATGTCGACCCCGGGATGCGCCGCGATCGCCGCGCCGACGGCCGGGCCCGTGCCGTGGACGATGTTGAACACGCCGGCGGGCACCCCGGCCTCGGCCACGACCTCGGCCAGGATCGGCGTGGTCAGCGGCGCGATCTCCGACGGCTTGAGCACCACGGTGTCGCCGGCCAGCAGGGCGGGCGCCAGCTTCGAGACGACCTGCTGGAGCGGGAAGTTCCACGGCGTGATGGCGCCGACGACGCCGATCGGCTCGCGGACCACCAGCGAGTCGCCGATCCGCTCGGTCCACGCGAAGCCGGCGGCGAGCTCGGCGAAGGAGGCGGCCACCTTGACGGGGAAGCCCGCCTGCGCGGTGCGCGACAGCGTGATGGGGGCGCCCATCTCGCGGGTGATCGTGGCGGCTATCTCCTCGGTTCGGGCGCGCAGCCCGTCCGCGACGCGCCCGACGATACGCGCGCGTTCGGCCGGGTCGACGGCGGCCCAGCCGGGGAAGGCCGCCCGCGCCGCGGCGACGGCCCGGTCCACGTCGGCGGGGGTGCCGTCCGGCACCTGGGCGATGACCTCGCCGGTCGCGGGGTTGATCACGTCGATCATGAGGCTGGATCCCGTGGCGGGCCGGCCGCCGATCCAGTGGGTTGCTCTGTTCATGGAACGACCGTCGCAGCACGGCGCCGCCGGTGGAATGTGCTCCCGATCCAGGGTCTCGCTGCAGACCGGATCCAGGGATCGGCAGTACATGGATACGGCGGGCCGGCGCCCGCATACTCGACGCCCCGGGGAAACATTCCAGGCCAGAGGGCGTTCCCCCGTCATCACGCACAGAGGAGGACGACCATCGTGGACCGGGCCCGGCTCGCCGAGTTCCTGCGCAACCGCCGGGAGGCATTGCAGCCGGAGGACGTGGGGCTGCCCCGTGGCGGGCGGCGGCGCACGGGTGGGCTGCGGCGCGAGGAGGTCGCCGTGTTGTCCGGCATGTCGGTCGACTACTACAGCCGGCTGGAGCAGCGGCGCGGGCCGCATCCGTCCGAGCAGGTGCTCGCCGCCCTCGCCGGCGGCCTGCGCCTGTCCCTGGAGGAACGCGACCACCTGTTCCGTCTCGCGGGCCATGTCGTCCCGCAGCGCGCCCTGCGCGCCGACCACGTCAATCCCGGCATGATGCGCATCTTCGACGGCCTCGACGACGCCGCCGCCCAGGTCGTCAACTACGTCGGGGAGACGCTGAAGCAGACCCGGCTGTCGAAGGCGCTGATCGGTGACGAGAGCGTCCGCACCGGGCCGGCCCGCAGCATGCACTACCGGTGGTTCACCGATCCCGGCACCCGCGCCCGCTACCCCGAGGAGGACCACGAGGAGCACAGCAGGCTCATCGCGGCGAACCTGCACGAACTCCACACCCGCGATCCCGCCGACCCGAGGGTGACGGCGCTCGTCGAGGCGCTGCTCGCCGAGAGCGACGAGTTCGCCGCGCTGTGGCGCGAGCACCCGGTCGCCGGCCTGTACTGCCCGCTCAAACGCGTCCGGCACCCGCGGCTGGGGCTGCTCGAACTGCACTGCCAGACGCTGGTCGACCCCGACCGGTCGCAGTTGCTCGTCGTCTACACCGCGCCGGCGGGCAGCGAGAGCCATGACAAGCTGCGCCTGCTGTCCGTCATCGGCGATCAACGAATCTGACAGTTGGGCTTGGGGAATTCCGCGGTAGCTGTCATGGGCCCGGAGGGTGCCCTGTCCCAGTCGGCGACCGGCCGGCACAGCGCCCCGGCGTACGGAAAGGCTTTGCCATGAAGATCGTGGTCATCGGCGGAACCGGCCTGATCGGGTCGAAGGTCGTCCGGAGACTGGGCGAACAGGGCCATGAGGCGGTGGCGGCCTCACCGCGGACCGGCGTCGACACGCTCACCGGCGAAGGGCTGACCGAGGCGCTCGCGGGCGCGTCGGTGGTGGTGGACGTGTCGAACGCGCCGTCGTTCGAGGAGAACGCGGTGATGTCGTTCTTCCGGACCTCCACCGGCAACCTGCTCGCCGCGGAGGCGAAGGCCGGCGTGGATCACCACGTGGCGTTGTCGGTGGTGGGCACCCACCGGTGGCCGGAGAACGGCTACTTCCGGGCGAAGGTCGCGCAGGAGGAGCTGATCGAGAAGTCGTCGATCCCGTTCTCGATCGTGCACGCCACCCAGTTCTTCGAGTTCGCCCAGACCATCGCCGACGAGGCCGCCGACGACGGCACGGTCCGGATCGCGCCGGTGCGCTTCCAGCCCATCGCGGGCGACGACGTCGCCGAGACGGTCGCCGACGTGGCGCTGGGGTCGCCGCTGAACGGACGGGTCGAGGTCGGCGGGCCCGAGCAGTACCGGATGGACGAGTTCTTCCGCCAGGCGATGGCGGTGTGGGGCGACCCGCGCGAGGTGGTCACCGACCCGCACGCGCGCTACTTCGGGTCGGTGCCGGGCGAACGGACCCTGGTGCCGGGCGACGACGCGCTCACCGGCCGTACCCACTACCGCGACTGGCTGGCCCGGTCCGGAAAGTGACCCGTCCCCACCTGTGTGAGAGGGAGTCTCATGTCCACTGACCGCGAACCGCGATCGACCGCCTGGCAGACGGCGCTGACCGTGGTGCAGGAGGCGGAGCCGCCGTTCATCCCGGAGGGCGCGCACGCCATGACCATCGTCATCGAGTACCCGCCCGGCGATCCGGGCACGCCGCCGCACCGGCACACCGGACCGGCGTTCGGCTTCGTGCTGGAGGGCGAGATGTTGCTGGAGCTGGAGGGCGAGCCGGAGCGGGTCGTACGCGCCGGGGAGGCGTTCTGGGAGCCGGGCGGCGACGTCATCCACTACCAGGACGGCAACAACCGCGACGACGTGCCGCTCCGCTTCACCGTCACCATGTTGTGCGAGCCGGGCAAGCCGATGCTCACCCTGGTCGAGGAGGAGGAGCTGGCCCGGCGGCAGGACCGCCGGGCCCCTCGCCCGTCCTGAGCCCCGGTCAGTGGCCGCCGGCCGCCTGCGCGGTCTCGGGCCGCTCGGTGTTCAGCGAGTCGATGAGCGCGTCGGCCTCGTCGTTGCGAGCCGGCGCGGCCAGGCCGACGATCACGAACACCGCCAGCGCCGAGAGCACCGGGGCGGCCACCTCCACGGTCTGGCCCTGGCCGGGGAAGACGTACTTGACCAGGGCGAAGACCACGAGCCCGGTCGCCCAGGAGCCGATCGCGGCGGCCGGACCGCAGCGCCGGAACATCGGCAGCATGCCGAGCAGCATCGGGATGGCGATCGGGCCGACCAGCGCGCCGAACCAGAGGATCAGCAGGCCGAGCACGCCGCCGAAGCTGTCCGCGCTGAGCGCGATGCCCATCGACAGGACGATGAACAGGAACGTCGAGACCCGGCCGGCCAACAGCTCCGACGCGGACGACAACCGCCGCGCCCGCTTCCAGACCGCCGGGATGATGTCCCTGATCACCACCGAGGAGATCGCGTTGGCGTCGGAGGACGTCATCGCCATCGTGTGGGCGAACATCCCGGCGAGCACGAGGCCGATGAGCCCGCCGGGCAGCAGTTGCTGGGTCAGCAGCGCGTACGACTGGTCGGGCTCGGCCAGGTTCGGCAGCAGGACCGGCGCGGCCCACATCGGGAAGAACAGCACGAGCGGCCAGAAGAGGTAGAGGCCGGCGGAGAACAGCGCGGCGCGCCGCGCGGAGCCGCCGGTCGGCGCGGCGATGAACCGCTGGGCGAGGTTCCAGGTGCCGCCGTTGTAGGACAGCGTGTTGATCAGCAGGTAGACGAGGACGAAGCCCACGGTGTAGTTGCCGTTGAACGGCTGGCCGTGCCCTTCGGGCAGCTGGTCCCACAACGTCCAGATCGCGGACACGCCGCCGAGCTGGGCCAGCACCGCGACGAACATCGTGATCCCCGCGACGAGCTGGATGACGAACTGGCCGAGGTCGGTGAGGGCGTCGGCCCACAACCCGCCGATCGTCGAGTAGATCAGCGTGACGCCTCCGGTGAGCAGCACGCCCCAGGCGATCGGCACGCCCGCGAACACCTGCAGCAGCAGCGCGGTCGCGGCCCACTTGGCGCCCACGTCGAAGACCTTCAGCGCGGTGCCGCTCCAGGCGAGCACCTGCTGCGCCGGCACGTTGTAACGGGTCGCGAGGTACTCCAGCGGCGAGATGATCCCGAGCCGCTGCCGCAGCCGCGGCCAGCGCGGCGCGAACAGCACCGACCCGACCAGCATCGCGAACGTGATCCCGATCGCCCACCAGACGTAGAGGGTGAAGCCGGCGGTGTAGGCGATGGCCGCGTAGCCGACGAAGACCGCCGAGCTGTAGCCCGACATGTGGTGGGAGATTCCGGACAACCACCAGGGCATCCTGCCACCGGCGGTGAAGAAGTCCTTGGCGTCACGGATGCGGGACTTCGCCCAGACGCCGATCGCGATCATCACGACGAAGTAGCCGCAGATCACTAGCCAGTCGAGAAAACCCATGAGATCTCCCTGGTGGGGGTGGGGAGCAGTGCGAATCAGAGTGAGGGTCGGTCGTGGGGGTGCGGGCCCCGATCGGAGCGGGGTCGAGTCGGAAG
>NZ_POUD01000315.1 GCF_003236395.1 Nonomuraea aridisoli
GGCTTGGAGGTGCGGGACGAGGGGCGCGGGCGAGCGGTCGAGGCGGCGCGGTCGCGGGAGCGGAGGTGGCCGTCCGGCGTGAGGTCGAGCAGGGCGGCGAGGGTCTCCGCGCCCGAGACACCGTCGATCGCGGCGTGGTGCACCTTGGTGTAGACGGCGACCCGACCGTTCTCGAGGCCGTTGATCAGGTGCATCTCCCACAGCGGATGCGCCCGGTCGAGCCGCCGGGCATGGATCTCCGCCACGGCCTCGGCCAGCTGCCAGTCGTCGCCCGGCAGCGGCAGCGTCGTCTCGAACAGGTGGTTGTCGATGTCGAAGTCAGGGTCGGACACCCAGTACGGGTGGTCCAGCCCGAGCGGCACCTCGGCCACCCGCAGGCTGAGCGCGGGCGACAGGTGCAGCCGGGCGAGCAGGAGGTCCGCCAGCGCGTCTCTGGTGACCGAGCCGTCCGCCGAGTCGAGGATCGCCAAACCGGCCACGTGGGCAGCGGTCGTCGCCGTCTCCACATGGAGGAACTGCGCGTCGAGTGCGGTCAGCTGGCGCATCGGCTCTCCTTTTCCCTGGGCATGAGCAGCATCACATCGAGGGATTTCGACAAGGTTTCTGCGCGAGTCTTGCAGATGAATTCATATGCATCGGTCCTCCAATTAGGGAATCTGCAGTTCAGCCGGTGTCGGTGACATTTATCTATCCGCTGACGACATGAACGGGATGGCGTACGACCGCGTCGAAGTGATAACCGAGCGGGTGGCGGGGTGTGACCAGTGGTTGTGTGGCGCCGGTCTCGTCGGTCGCCCTGGCCATCAGCACGTGCGGCCCGGTGTGACGCGGCGACCAGGTGATGTGCCACGGCAACCAGGCTCTGACCAGGTGCGGCCCGTGATGGTCGGCCTCGTGCCAGCTGACCCCGCCGTCGAAGCTGACCTCCACCCGGACGATCCTGCCGCGCCCCGACCAGGAACGCCCACGCAGCACGTACGGGCCGGGAAGGGCCAGGCGCGCATTCCAGGGGAGTTCGAAAGCGCTCTTCACCGGCAGCGTGGTGACGTCCGGATAAAAGACCGTGTTCCACGGGGTGAAGAGCTTGGTCGTTGAAACTTCCATGTCGCCGAGCCATTTGATGGACGCTATTCCCACCCATCCCGGCACCACCAGGCGCACCGGAAATCCATGGTCAGGAGGAAGCGGGGCGTCGTTCATTTCATAGGCGACGAGGACGTCCTCCATGGCTTTCTCGACGGGAAGCGGCCTGCGTACGTGGCCGTAGCCCTCGAATGGCGCGTCGAGTCCGGTGGGCAGGACGTCCACGGCCCCCGGGAGCACGCCGGCCTCCGCCAGAACGTCTCTCAGCGGCACGCCGCGCCACCGCGCCACCCCGATCGCGCCGAGGCCCCATTGCGTGCCGGGCGCGCCGTCGTCCTGCTGGGTCCGGTAGAACCGGCGGCCGTTGCCGGCGCACTCGATCGCCGCGTCGTACGTGCGTGAAGGCATGGACCGCAGTTCGTCGTAGCCGAACTCACGCGGAGCCCGCACGCCGTCACCATGGACGCGCAGTCGCCAGGTGGAGGCGTCGATGACCGGGGTGGAAGTGTGGTTACGCACGAAGAAGCGCTCGTTGGGGGTGTGATAACCCATCCCCGACATGGCCTCCCAGCGCATCTCGGCGCTGTTGCCGTGGATCTTGAACAGGTGGTCGGGAAGCGGCTTCACCATCGCCGCTCTCGCCTTCTGCTTCATGACGTCACCTCTCTGCCGATGGCCTACTACACATTTCCTACCTGCAAACCATCCAATCTCTCCACATCGCCACGCCCCCCTTCCCTCGCGACCGCGGCATGGGCACGGATCGGTACGGGTTGGGGAACGTTCCATTGAGCCACCCGAGGGCATACCCGACAGCGCACAGGAAACAACCGCCCCAGAAACCACCACTCAACCGGTCTTCCACCCGTTTTGCCCAAAGTTCCGCCCACCGCCGGGTCCCCGATCCCGGCCGCAGCCCTCTCAGCGACCGCGACCAAGCCGGTTCGCGCGTGCGCTGCAGGAAGATCGAGGACTCACAGGCAGGACGGCCACCATGGCGGGCGCGCCGGACGTCACGCCACCCGAAGGCGTAGTCCTTCGACAACGGGCGAAGGCCGAGCAGGCGGCGTGACGCTGGTGACCAGGAACGTATAGCGGTGGCGACCGCATGCTGCGACAGCAGCGCTGCCCTTTCGGAGGTCGGTTCAAGCCGAGAGATGGGGACCCGGCTACGCATCGATCTCGAAGCTTCGAGCCGGACGGTTCCTCCACCTGTCGCCGTTGGTAGGCCCCTTCGGTGGACGTCCCTTTTCGCGCCGGAGGCCTGGCAGGCGTGATCGTCGACAAGCGCCGCCTCGGCATGCAGGTGCGTCGGTGTTTGCCCACCGAAGCGAACGTCGATCCGCGACTGATCGAGCGCGCGATCGAGATCGCTTCGATCAGGGGGCGTTCGGGCCAAGACCGTCACATGTGGCGCTGGATCCAGCCCGTTATGAGAGGCCGGACGAGGTGGAGAACACCTGGAATCTGGTGGGAGGGAGACGGCGTCACCGTGCCTGCCCGGCAGGCGGGTGCGCCGCAGCCGTCCGCCTTCAGCCTGGAAGCCGCCCTGGCTGCCGGCTGCAGTGATCTCGCCCGGTGTCGCCGACCTGCACGCCGAGCCCTTTGGCCGCGAGCTCGCGCAGCGTGGCCTTGCCGTGGGCCGAAGCCTGCCATCGACCCGGCCGTCACCTACGGCTCCACCGACCACGGCCATTGACTGCGGTCCTTGGCCGCGGTGGAGTCGTTCCTGGCCGCGCAGCGGGCCGAGCCGAACACCGACGACCGGGTAACCGGTTCGCACTCGATCGGGACCGGTGCCGGCACGCATCTCCCGTTCCCTAGTGGCCACTTCAGATCACGGTCACCCTTGACGATCCCGTCCCAGTCCGCCCCGAACGGCTCATCGCTCACGGATTAGGCCTCGGCCGTAGCGTGTCATCGGGTGTGAACAGGACCATCGTGGTTCCACTCGGTACGATCGGTGTCACCACGTTCATGGCGATGAGCCAGAGCTCTATGCCAGTTGCGGGGCGGCAGTCGCGTACGTCTTGAGGTTCTGGAATTCGGTGATGGCCGCGGGGCCGCACAAGAGGCCGTACCCGCTCTGCTTGAAGCCGCCCTGCTCGAAGTGCTCGGAGAGCACGCCCCAGGTGTTGACCCAGATCCCACCGAAGCGGAGGTCCCGTCCCACCCGGCGGGCCCGGATGTCGTCGCGGGTGAACACAGACGCGGCCAGGCCGAACTCCGTGGCGTTCGCCCGGTGAACCGCGTCCGCCTCGTCGTCGAAGACCTCGAAGGTCTGGACCGGACCGAACACCTCCTGCTGCACCAAGGGGACGTCGAGCCGTTCCACCTCGACCAGCGAAGGGCGGTAGAAGGCGCCGCCAGCCATCTCGGGATCGGTTACGAGCCCGCCCCTGACGATGACCTTGGCGTAGGAGGCTGCCTCCTCGACGATGCGGTCGACCCTTGCGACGCCGGCCTTGTCGATCAGCGGCCCCAGCTGGCTGGAAGGGTCTTCCGCAGGTCCGACCTTGACGGCCTCCAGCGCGGCGGCCAGCCGGGTACGCAGCTCGTCCGCGATGCCGCGCTGAGCGAGCACCCGCGAGCCGGTGCAGCAGTACTGCCCGTTCATCAGGATGCAGCTCGTCACCAGCTGCGGGACCACGACGTCCAGGTCGGCGTCGTCGAAGACGATCATCGGGGTCTTGCCGCCCAGTTCGAGGTTGGCGCGCTTGAGCGTCCGCGCGGCCGCGGCGGCGATGGCGCGGCCGACGTGAGTGCTGCCGGTGTAGCTGAGCACATCGACGTCTGATGACTCGACCAGGAACGGTGCCACCTCGTTGCCCGCTTCGGTGAGGATGTTGACGACGCCCGCGGGGAGAGACTCCGTGGCGGCGACGGCCTCGGCGAAGAGCGTGTTGGTCAGCCCGGTCTGCCCGGGCATCTTCACCACCGCCGTGCACCCGGCGCCGATCGCCGGCCCGAGGGCACGGACCAGCAGGGCCACCGGGGAGTTCCACGGTGTGATGATGCCGGCGACCCCCATCGCCTCAGGCGACGAGTGGAAGTAGGTACCCGGCTGCGGCTCACCGGCCCGGCCCGCGATCTGGGTGAGCGCGGAGGCGGCGCTGTAACGCAGCCAGTCGACGGAGACGGACGCCTCCCAGGTCGTCTGCTGGAGCAGCTTGCCGTTCTCCCGGGCCAGAGTACGGCCCATGGCGGGGACGCGTTCGGCGAGCCGGTCGGCCAGCTCGCCGAGTGCGCGGGCTCGGAGCGACGCGTTGCGGGACCAGCCGGTGGTGTCGAACGCGGTGCGTGCGGCGGCGACCGCGGCTTCTGCCTCGGCGCGGCCCGCCGAGACATAGGTGCCGACGACGTCGCCGGTAGAGGGGTTGATGGACTCGTGTACGGAGCCGGCGTCACTCCACTTTCCGTTGATCAGATTACGGGCGGCGACGGAGGGGGTACTGGCGGTGGTGGTCGACATGGTCGTCCTTCCGTTGAAAATTGAGCGGCTCTGCCTGGCGCGTCCACCGTCGATCGGCGCGAAGGCGGCAGCCGGGGCGACCGGCGACGGTGGGACTCGCGGTATCACCCTCGCCGCAGGCGGCTGCTGTTCGCATCGGCGGCAATCGCCTAGTAGCGCTTCGGCGGGAATCGCCTAGTCTTGGGCGAAACGCCATGGTGGCGGCACGGGATGACGCCCGCGGGGGAACCAGACGATGCTTCGAGGTCGGCACGCCGAGCGTGAGGTCGTCGAACACTTGCTCGCGCGGGCCTGGGGCGGGCGCAGCGGCGTGCTGGTGGTGCGTGGGGAAGCCGGCATCGGCAAGACCGTGCTGCTGGAGCATGCCCGCGGCGTCGCGGAACGATTCCGGGTGGTGAGCGCGACCGGCGTGGAGTCCGAGATGGAGTTCGCGTTCGCCGGGTTGCACCAGTTATGCGCGCCGCTGCTAGATCGGCTGGGGGCGCTGCCCGATCCGCAGCAGGCCGCTCTGGGAGTGGCGCTGGGACAACGCGCCGGTGACCCGCCAGACCGGTTCCTGGTCGGGCTGGCCACCCTCAGTCTGCTGGCCGAGGCCGCGGAGGAACGCCCGCTGCTGTGCTTGGTGGACGATGCGCAGTGGCTGGACGCGGCATCCGCGCAGACCCTGGCGTTCGTGGCACGGCGGGTGGAGGCCGAGCGGGTGGCGCTGGTGTTCGCGCAGCGCGACCCCAGCCCCGACGCGAACGACGCCGACGTGCTCGCCGGGCTGCCGGAGCTGCGACTGGACGGGCTCGGCGAGACCGACGCGCGGGCGTTGCTGGCCGGAGCCGTCCATGCGCCGCTTGATGAGCGGGTGCACGACCGGATCCTCGCCGAGGCGCGCGGCAACCCGCTGGCGCTGCTGGAGCTGTCCCGGAGCACGGAGCCGGCACCGTCGGCGGAGCTGGCGGGCGGGTTCGGGCTGCCGGACGCGCTGGGCGTGCCGCGCCGGGTCGAGGAGAGCTTCCGGCGCCGCTCGGGCAGCCTGCCCGACGACACGCAGTTGCTGCTGCTGGTCGCGGCGGCCGAGCCGGTGGGCGATGCGGCGCTGCTGTGGCGCGCGGCCGAGCACCTGAGCATCGGCGCGGAGGCGGCCGGACCGGCGGAGGCGGCGGGATTGCTGGAGATCGGTGCCAGGGTACGGTTCTCGCACCCGCTGGTGCGCTCGGCGGTCTACCGGGCCGCCTCATCGTCGGATCGTCGCCGCGCGC
This sequence comes from Nonomuraea aridisoli, assembly GCF_003236395.1. Taxonomy (GTDB): domain Bacteria; phylum Actinomycetota; class Actinomycetes; order Streptosporangiales; family Streptosporangiaceae; genus Nonomuraea; species Nonomuraea aridisoli. Next base: position 5,806 of record NZ_POUD01000315.1, read on the forward strand.
ACGGGGCGCTGGCCGATGCCACCGACCCCCATGCCGACCCTGAGCGCCGCGCCTGGCATCGGGCGCAGGCCGTGCTGGGCACCGATGAGACGGTCGCCGCGGAGTTGGAGCGCTCCGCCGGCCGGGCACGCTCACGCGGTGGGCTGGCCGCGGCGGCCGCGTTCCTGGAGCGGGCCGTGGTGTTGACACCCGAGCGAGCTGAGCGCGCTCGCCGGGCGCTGGCCGCCGCGCACGCCAAGCACCAGGCCGGCGCGTCCGACGCAGCCTCGGAGCTGCTGACGGTCGCGGCGACCGGACCGCTGGATGCGTTGCAACACGCCCGGGTCGAGCTGCTGCGCGCCCAGATCGCGTTCAGTCTGACGCGAGGTAGTGACGCGCCGGGGAGGCTGCTGGACGCCGCCAAGGCGATCGCGCCGCTGGATGCCGTACTGGCCCGCGAGACGTACCTGGAGGCGATTGAGGCGTCCGTCCACGCCGGTCCGCTTGGTCACGGTCGGGGGGTGCTGGAGGCGGCCGAAGCCGCGCGGGCCGCGCCCGCACCCTCGACGCCACCGGAGCTGGTCGACCTCCTGCTCGACGGGATGGCGACGCGGTTCACGCAAGGGTACGAGGCCAGCGTGCCCACCCTGCGCCGGGCGCTGGAGAGGCTTCGCGACCACGAGCCCGGCGCCGAGAACGACAACCGCCGCGAGCTGTGGCTGGCCAGCCGCATCGCGGCGATGTTGTGGGACGACGAGATGGCCTACATGCTGACCAGCCGCCACGTCCGGCTCGCCCGCCAAGTCGGCGCGCTGGCCACGCTTCCCGCCGCGCTCGACACCCTCGCCGCGGTGCTGGTGCACGCCGGTGAGCTCACCCGCGCCGCCGAGCTGGTCGCCGAGGAGGCCGCAATCACACAGGCGACCGGGGCCCCGCCGCTGCCCCACGCCAGGCTCACGCTCGCCGCCTGGCGCGGCCGGCAGGCCGAAACCTCCGAGATATACGCGGCCACGGTCCAGAACGCGACCGCACGGGGCGAGGGCACAGTGGTCACTCTGGCCCAGTACGCACTGGCGGTGCTGCACAACGGCCTGGGCAACTACGACGCCGCGCTCGCCGCCGCGACGGGACCATGCGAGTACGACGAGCTGGCGCACAGCAGCGCGGCCCTGCCCGAGCTGGTCGAGGCGGCCGTCCGCGCCGGCGAACCGGTGCGCGCGGCCGCAGCGCTGGAGCAGCTCTCGCCGCGGGCCCGTGCCAGCGGCACCCAGTGGGCGCTCGGGCTGGAGGCGCGCTCGCGGGCACTGACCAGCACCGGGGCGGCCGCCGAAGAGCTGTATCGCCAGGCGATCGAGCGGCTCGGCGACTGCCGGATGACGACCGATCTCGCCCGCGCCCACCTGGTCTACGGCGAGTGGCTGCGCCGCGAACGCCGGCGCAAGGACGCGCGCGAACAACTCCGCACCGCCCACGAGCTGCTGTCCGAGATGGGCCTGGAGGCGTTCGCGGCGCGCGCCGCCCACGAGCTGCGCGCCACCGGGGAGCAACCGCGGAAGCGGATCGTCCAGCCGGCCGATGACCTCACCGCCCACGAGCTGCACATCGCACGCCTGGTAGCCACTGGGGCGACCTCCAAGGAGGTCGGCGCGCAGCTGTTCCTGAGCCCGCGCACGATCGACGCGCACCTGCGCAACATCTTCCGCAAGCTCGGCATCACCTCCCGCCGGCAGCTCAGGGACCTGCAGCTTCCTTGACCTCCGACCGAGGCGGGTTCGACATGTACCCCAAGCCCGCTCTGCCGGCCGCGTATCGAGTGGTGCTACGGCCAGGGTGGCGGGACGAGGCAGGCGAAGGGTTCGCCGGCGTTGAGGCGGGAGATCAGGGATGCGAGGGCCTTTTCGCCGCCGTTCGTGTCGAGCCAGCGGCTTACGGCGCAGGCGGACTTCGCGTAGGTAGCGACGTCTTCGGTAGCTGCGGTGAGCCACTGGTCGAGCGTGGCGGGGAGGGAGCCGGTGGTGGCGGTGAGGCAGCGGTCCGTCGGCTTGCCGGTGAGTCGGCCGGCTGTTGCAGGCTTCGGGGCCAGGTAGCGGGCGTCGTCGGAGACCACCACGGCCAAGCCCTCGTCGAACCACTGCGGGACCTCCGCCCCGGACTCCAGCCGGGAGTGCAACTCGACGTGGGACATCTCGTGGGACGCGATCACCGGATCGATGCCCCGGGGCGACAACATCACCGAGCGGTTGAGCACCGCCACGCCGCGCTCTTTGCCGCCGCCGATGCGGTCGTAGCAGGCCGCGGTCACGCAGACGAGCAGGGTGGGGGAGCTCACTCGTCCGCCGTAGAAGCCGGCCACTTTCCGGCGGGCCTCCGCCACCGTCTGTCTCACCTGCGCCCGCTGCCGGCCGGACATGCCGGCCTCGCCGTACACGCCGTCCTCCACCTCCGTCAGGCCGTAGCAGCCGGGGCAGGCGGTGGCGGCGACGGAAGGGTACGCCAGAGCGACTCCGGCGACGGCGGCGACGAGCAGCGCCGTCATCACGGCGAGAACGCGCGCCCATGGCTTGCGCGACTTCTTCCGCACGGGCTGCATCCTCGGACCTCCTTCGGAAGAGTGAGACGGCGTGGCGGGAACACTCTTTCGCATTCTTCGCCGCTCCACATCCACCCACGGTCTGTCATCCCCAGGGCTGACCCCTCTCGCCGAACGCTGTGAGGGGGCAGCCAGCGGGGAGTCGCCGCAAAGGGGCTGTCGTCGAGGCGGAGCCATCGACCGCCCAGGAAATCGACCGCCCAGGAACAGGGACCAAAGCTGCCGGATTGGCTCTGGCGGGTGTGCGGCGCCGATCAGAGGATGCCTTCTATGACGATCACCCATGACATGGAGCCGGTGTCGATCCAGCAGGTCATCGCCTCCTTGCCCGGTCCCTTCCAGCAGCGCGACCTGGCCACGGCCAATGACACAGTGGTACGGGTCGCCATGCTCGACGGCGAGTTCCCCTGGCACGAGCACGACGAGGACGAGTTGTTCCTCTGCTGGGACGGGAGCTTCCGCATCGAAATGGACGGGCGGACCCCCGTCACGCTCAGCGCCGGCGAGTTGTTCGTCGTCCCCGCGGGCGTCCGGCATCGGCCCGTGGCGGAGCGGGCCGCACACGTCTTGATGATCGAACGCCCGGAGACCGAACAGTACGGAAACCGGCCCACCCACCTCAGTTGACGGCGAACGCCCGCCGCGGGCGGTGCCGAATTCGCACCTTTCGCGAACGGGACGGTAAGAGGAAGGGCGGACACGGGCGATGATGGTGTCTGTGCTGCCCGGCCTGATCACATCCGCTCCGGCCGCCATACCGGCCGCTCGGCATCCGCGTCCGGACGGGATCGGCGGGCGTGTTCGCTGCTTGCCGGGTCAAAGCGTGCCGGGGGTGGCCGCCGGCCGCGGTGGTGGGGGAACGTGACCGGGTCGTGGTGGTGGGATCTGGGGATCGCGGTCGTGGTGGCCGCGGTGGTGGCGTGGGCCGCGTTGCTGGGGGCGCTGCTGGTCGTACGCCCGCGGGGCGGGTTGTTGCGGGAGTCGTTGCGGCTGCTGCCGGACATGCTGCGGCTCGTCCGGAGGCTGGCGGCCGACCGGAGCCTGCACCGCGGCGTACGGATCCGGCTCCTGTTGCTTCTCGCCTACCTGGCGTTCCCGATCGATCTCGTCCCGGACTTCATCCCCGTCCTCGGGTACGCCGACGACGCGATCATCGTCGCGGCCGTGCTCCGCTCGGTGGTGCGGCGGGCCGGGCTGCCCGCGGTGGAACGCCACTGGCCCGGCACCCCGGACGGCTTCGCGGCGCTGACCCGCCTCACCGGCCTCGACGAGCACAACCGTCAACAGAACGGCAACCGGAACGGCGAGCATGACCAGCGCCACGACGAGCCCGGCCGCTGATCGTCATGGACATGAATGTCAACTAAAAGCCCAAATATCCATATTTGTGGCGTTAGGTGCCCTTTTGCTGAGAATGGTGCAGCCGGACACACCCACAGTGAAAGGGAACCCATGGGAGGCGTAACCCGCATCCTCGCCGGCGTCGGCCTGGGAACGGCCGCCGCGCTCGCCGTCACCACCCTCACCCCCGAAAG
>NZ_POUD01000316.1 GCF_003236395.1 Nonomuraea aridisoli
TCACATGATCGTCCAGATGGACATAGAGTGCCGTCAGAAGGGCGTCCAGCTCAGTCTTCACAAACCGATCTTGGACGCCCTTCGCTGTGCCCGCAGACGATCAGCGAATTTCACATCAACGATCTAGGAGCGTGCGGACCGGCCGCCCCCGCCGTCGTCTACTCCCGGCGTCGTAGCCGGGGCGGTCGTCGGTCCCCGAGGGGTAGGCGCAGATGACTCCGCTGGTAAGACGCCCCTGACCAGCGGCTGGACGACGATTGCGGTCATGAGGACCACGGTCGGTACGTCCACGGGGCTCACCCTCGCCGCGGTGGCCGTCGTGCAGTTCATGGTGTCGCTGGACCTGTCCGTGGTGAACGTCGGGCTCCCGGAGATCGCCGTCGGCCTGGGGTTCGGCGCGGCGGGCCTGACCTGGGTGATCCACGCCTACGCGCTCACCTTCGGCGGGCTGCTCCTGCTGGGCGGCAAGGCCGCCGACCGGTACGGGCGCAAGCGGGTCCTGCTGCTCGGCCTCGGCCTGTTCGCGCTCGCCTCGCTCGCGGGAGGTCTCGCCCTCGAGCCCGGCCACCTCGTCGCCGCCCGAGCCGTACAGGGCATCGGGGCCGCGGCGCTGGCTCCGGCCGCGCTGGCGCTGCTGGCCACGACGTTCCCCGAAGGCCGGGCCCGCGTCCGGGCCTTCGGCGTCTGGAGCGCGACGAACGCCGCCGGCGGCGCCCTCGGCGTGCTGATCGGCGGCCTGCTCACCGAGTACGCCGGCTGGCGCTGGGTGATGTTCGTGAACGTGCCCATGGCCGCCTGCGCGCTGGCCCTGGTCTGGCGGGGCGTCGCCGCCGGGCCGCCCCCGGCGCGCGGCGGCCGCCCGGACGCCCTCGGCGCGGTGCTGGCCACGGCGGGCATGACGCTGCTGGTGTTCGGCGTCGTCCGCACCGATCGGTATGCGTGGACCTCGCCGGCCACGCTGACGACCCTGGCGGTCGCCGTCGTGCTGCTGGCCGCGTTCGTCCACGTCGAGCGGACCACGGCGCGCGACCCGCTGATCCGGCTCGGCCTGCTCGCCGGCCGCTCGGTCGCCGGGGCGAACGCCTACAACCTCCTGACCGGTGCGGCCATAGCGTCGGCCTTCTACTTCGTCTCCCTCTACCTGCAACGCGTGCTCGCGACGGGGCCGGCGCTGACCGGGCTCATGTTCCTGCCGCTGGCCCTCGGCGTGGTCGCCGGCTCCGTGCTCGCCGTCAGACTCGGCCACCGTCTCGCGCCGCGTACGCTGCTGATCATCGGCGGGCTGCTGACCGCGACCGGGATGGCGTGGTTCGGCCTGATCAGCCCGGACGGCGCTTTCGTCACCGACGTCCTCGGGCCTTCGATCGTGGCCAGTGTCGGTTTCGGGCTCTGCCTCGGCCCGATCGTCTCCATCGGCACCGCCGGGGTCGCGCACCACGAGAGCGGCACGGCGTCGGGCCTGCTCAACAGTTCACGCCAGATCGGCGCCTCACTCGGCCTGGCCGTGCTCGGCACCGCGGCGCAGCACCGCACCGGCCGGACCGTCACCCCCGAGACCCTCAACGACGGGTACGCGCTCGGCCTGACCCTGGCCGCCGGGCTGCTGGCCGCCGCCGTCCTCATCGCATTAGCCGTCCTGCGCCCGACCGGCCCGCCGCCACGGGCCGAGCAGACCGATGACCGGTTGAACCGGCAACCGGCCAGTTGACCGAAGGAAGGACGCATGACCGTCACCCCGATCGATCTGTTCGCCTCGCTGCTCCGGCTGCACCAGAGCGGCGAGATCCACGCCGGGAAACGCCCCACGGACTTCGACCAGGACGGCTGGCGGCTGAGGGCCTTCCACGCGAAGACCGACGCCGACGTCCACGCCGACCACTGGGAGGTCCATCCCGAGGCCGAGGAGATCGTGTCCTGCCTCATCGGCAAGATGCGCCTCTACCTGCGCCCGGAGCGGCCGGGACAGGGCGAGGAGGAGATCAGGCTGCCGGCCGGGACCGCCGCCATCGTCCCGCGCGGACGCTGGCACCGCATCGAGCTGGACATCCCCAGCGCCATCATGGCCGTCACCCTGCCGCGCGGCACGCGGCTGGAGAAGCGGATCGGAGCCTAGCGCCGGCATGGAAGGTCACACGATGAAAGACCATGCGCCTGTCGTGGGTCTCGGGGAGTTGCTGCGCCCCGTCCGGTCCCGGCTGGGCACGGCGATCGCTCTCCAGGCCGTCGCGGCGGTGGTCGCCGTGGTGCCGTTCGCCGCGGTGGCCGAGCTGGCCAGGGTGCTGCTTGCGGCCGGACCGGCCGAAGGCGGCCGCGCGTGGGCGGTCGCCGCGATCGCGGCGGGCGCGCTGGCGGTGTGGCTGGCGCTGACCACCGCGGCGGGAGCGCTCGCCCATCACGCGGATCTCGATCTGCAGTTGTCGGTACGGCGGCGTCTGGTCGACCGGCTGGGCCGCGTCCCGCTGGGGTGGTTCACCGATCGGGGCGCGGGCGGCATCGGGAAGGCGGTCCAGCACGACGTGGACGCGATGCACCACCTGGTCGCGCATTCGTTGCTGAACTTCACCGCGAGCGTGGTGACGCCGCTGGTGACGCTGGTCTACCTGTTCTGGGTGGACTGGCGGATGACGCTGATCCTGCTGATCCCGATCGTGATCGGCGTCGCGGTGTTCGTCCGGCTGGCGATCAGCCTGAACGCGGGGACGGCGGCCTACGAGGAGGCCCAGCAGCGCATCGTCGGCAGTGTCATCGAGTTCGTCGAGGGCATCGCGGTGGTGCGGATGTTCGGGCAGGCCAGGCGTGCGCATCGGCGTTACGCGCAGGCCGCCGACGATTTCGCGACGTTCTTCATCGCCTGGATGTCGACGGGGTTCCGGGCGAGCGCGGTCTCGGCCCTGGCGCTGAGCCCGGTCACCGTTCTGCTGACGGTGCTGGCCGGCGGCACGGCGCTGGTCTCCGCCGGTCATCTGGACGCGCTCGACCTGCTGCCGTTCGCGATCCTCGGGCTGGGGCTGGCCGCGCCCGTGCAGGCGCTGGACTTCCACAGCCACGACATGGAGATGGCGAGCGCGGCGGCCAAGCGGGTGGGCGCGCTGCTCGCCGCGCCGGAGCTGCTGGCGCCCGCCGAGCCCCGGCACCCGGACCTCCGCGGGGGCGTCCGGGTGGAGTTCTCCGGGGTGGGGTTCGCCTACGACGCGGATCGGCCGGTGTTGAGCGGTGTCGATCTGGTGCTCGAGCCGGGCACCGTGACCGCGCTGGTCGGCACGTCGGGTTCGGGGAAGACGACGCTGGCCAAGCTGCTGCCGCGGTTCTTCGACCCGACCGCGGGCGGCGTCTCGATCGGCGGCGTCGACCTGCGCGACATCGCGCCGGACCGGCTGTACCGGCTGGTGTCGTTCGTCCTGCAGGACGTCCACCTGCTGGACGCCAGTGTGCGCGACAACATCCGGCTCGCCCGTCCCGACGCGGACGAGGAGACGGTGCGCCGCGCCGCGCGGGCGGCCCTCATCGACGAACGCGTCCGTGCGCTGCCGCGCGGCTACGACGCGGTGGTCGGCCGGGACGTGCGCTTCTCCGGTGGTGAGGCGCAGCGGATCTCCATCGCCCGGGCCGTTCTCGCGGACACCCCGATCGTGGTGCTCGACGAGGCGACCGCGCATGCCGATCCCGAGTCGGAGGCGATGATCCAGGACGCGCTGTCGGAGCTGGCGGCCGGGCGGACCGTGCTGGTCGTCGCGCATCGGCTGGCCTCGGTGGTCAACGCCGACCACATCGTGGTGCTCGAACAGGGCCGGACGGTCGAGCAGGGCACCCACGAGGAGTTGCTCGCCGCCGACGGCCGGTACGCGCGGATGTGGCGGCTGCAGGAGCAGACCGGTCCCGAAGACGCCTACGCCGGGGCCGGCACGGCGAAGGAGGAAGGACGATGATCCGTCGACTGTTCGACGCGCTCGGCCCGGAGCACGGCGGCGCGCTGCGCCGGCTGCTGGGCTGGTTCACCGCGGCGGCGCTGCTGCAGGGGGTGGCGTTCGTCCTGCTGGTCCCGGCGCTGCGCGAGCTGCTCGGCGGCGAACCGGAGCGGGCCTGGCCGTGGGTGGTCGCGCTCGCGCTGGCGTGGGCCGGCTACGCGGCGGTGAACCACCCGGCGACGCTGATCGGTTACCGGACCTGCGCGGACCTGCTCCGCGACCTGCACGGCCGCATCGGTGACAAGGTCGCGCAGCTGCCGCCGGCGTGGTTCACCGCCGATCGCGTCGGCGGGCTCGGGCGCCTCGCCTCGCAGCGCGTGATCGACATCATGGGGCTGCCCGCGCACCTGCTGCGGCAGCTGGTCGACGCCGTCGTCACACCGCTGGTCGTCGTGCCGGCGATGGCCCTGTTCGACTGGCGGCTGGCCGTCTCGACGGCCGTCGCCGCGCTGGCCGTGGCGGTGGTGTACCGGGTGGCGAGCCGGAGCATGCAGGCCGCCGACCGGGACGCGGACCGCGTCCACGCCGACGCCGCCGGGCGGATCGTGGAGTTCGCGCGCGCCCAGCCGGTGCTGCGGGCCTTCGGCCGGACGGTGGAGGGGCACGCCGCACTCGACGAGGCGCTCAAGGCACAGCACGCGGCCGGTGGCCGGATGTTGCGCGCCGGCATGCCGGGCATCGTCGGGCTCGGCTTCATCGCGCAGGCGGCGTTCGTCGCGCTGCTGGCCCTGGGCACGTACCTGGTGCTGGACGGTTCGCTGGGGACGGCCGAACTGGTCGCGCTGCTGGTGCTGGCGGCGCGGTTCGTCGAGCCGGTGATGCTCCTCGCGGAGCTCGGTGGCGCGATCCGGGTCGCCGAGAACGCGTTGGCCGAGATCAACGCCCTGCTCGGCACCGAGACGCTGCCCGAACCCGAGGTGTCGCGGCGGGCGGACGGCGCCGACGTCGAACTCGACGACGTGCGCTTCGGCTACGACGGCGCCCCCGTGCTGAACGGGCTGTCGATGCGGGTGCCGCAGGGCCGGATCACCGCGCTGGTCGGCCCGTCCGGCGCGGGCAAGACGACCGTGATCAAGCTGATCGCGCGGTTCTTCGACCCCGACGCCGGCACGGTACGGGTGGGCGGTGTGGACGTTCGCGACATGCGGACCGAAGACCTGATGTCGCTCATCTCCGTGGTCTTCCAGGACGTCTACCTCTTCGACGGCTCCATCCTCGACAACGTGCGCGTCGGCAGGCCCGACGCCACCGACGAGGAGGTCTACGCCGCCGCCCGCACGGCGCGCGTCGCCGACATCGCCGAACGCCTGCCCGGCGGCTGGGACGCGCCGGTCGGAGAGGGCGGCAGCAGGCTGTCGGGCGGTGAGCGGCAACGCATCTCCATCGCGCGCGCCCTGCTGAAGAACACCCCGATCGTCCTGCTGGACGAGGCCACCGCCGCGCTGGACGCCGGCAACGAGCACGCCCTGCGGCAGGCCGTCGCGGCGCTGGCCGGGCAGCGCACCGTCCTGATGATCGCGCACCGCCTGCAGACGATCCGCGACGCCGACCAGATCGTCGTGCTGGCCGACGGCGTCGCCGCCGAGACGGGAACCCACGAGGAGCTCCTCGCCGCGGACGGCCACTATGCCCGGTACTGGCGGGAACGCAGCCGAGCGGCCGGCTGGCGCCTGACCCGCCGCGACCCCGTCCCGGCAGAAAACTGAAACGCACTCCAAATTTGGTGTAGGCTCCACCGATGTGACCGAAGGACTGAGGGAGCGGAAGAAGCGGCTGACCAGGCAGCGCATCTCCGAGACGGCCGTGCGGCTGTTCGTGCAGCGCGGTTTCGACAACGTGACGATCGCCGAGGTCGCGGCCGCCGCCGAGGTGTCGGTCAACACCGTCTACAACTACTTCCCGGCCAAGGAGGACCTCGTGCTGCCGCCCGAGGAGGCCTCGCCGCGGCGGCTGGCCGACATCGTGCGCGCGCGGCCTCCCGGGCGGTCCGCGGCCGCGGCGGTGCTCGGGCGGCTGCGCGAGGAGGTGCGCGGGCGCGAGCGGCGGGTGGGCCTGAGCGCCGGGTTCGGGCGGGTGCTGGAGATGATGCGGGCCGCTCCCACGCTCACCGCGCGACTGGAGGAGCTCGGCCACCAGATGACCGAGGAGCTGGCCGCCGTTCTGACCGAGGAGACCGGCGCCGGGGCGGACGACCCGTTGCCGCGGGTGGTGGCCTGGCACCTCGGCTGCCTGCACGCGCTGGTGCTGAGCGAGATCGCCCGGCGCACCGCGGCCGGGCAGCGGCCCGAGGAGATCGCCGGGGCCGTGCTGGAGTTGCTGGACGCCGCCGAGAGCGTGCTGGGCGAACGCGTCCTGGCCTATGCCGTGCGAGAGGAGCCGGTGTGTTCAGGGTGACGATCAGCGGGAGGTTCACCGGGATCGACGACGCCGGACGGGCCGCCGTGCGGGCGGCGGGCGGCCTGGCGTTCACCGAGGCCGGGACGTTCACGCATGACGCGAGCGTGTCGGCGTTCACGTTCCGGTGCCAGGTGCCGGCCGGGCCCGGCGACGGCGAGGACGAGGCCGCGCTGGGCGCGATGGCGGCGCTGGAGGCGCACGGCCAGCCGCACGAGATCCTGCGCCTCGCGGTGACCGACCTGCGGGAGATCAAGATTCGCCGTCGCCGCTGATCTCAGATCTGGGATATATTCCCGGATGTGATACAGGACGTCGAGGCACGGCTGGCCGAGCGGCTCGCCGCGCTGCGCGCCGAGCGCGGCTGGTCGCTGGAGGAGCTGGCGAGCCGCTCGGGGATCAGCCGCTCGACGCTGTCGCGGCTCGAACGCGGCGAGATCAGCCCCACCGCGGCCCTGCTCGGCCGGCTCTGCGCCGTCTACGAGCGCACGATGTCCCGACTGCTGGCCGAGGTGGAGTCCGAGCCGCCGCAGGTCGTCACCGCCGCCGGCCAGCCGGTGTGGCATGACGAGGAGTCGGGGTTCGTCCGCCGCTCGGTGTCGCCGCCGCACCCCGGGTTGCGCGGCGAGGTCGTCGAGGGGCGGCTGCGGGCCGGGGCCGACATCGCCTACGACACGCCCCCGGTGCCCGGGCTGGAGCAGCACATCTGGGTCCTGGAAGGGGCGGTGGAGATCACCGCCGACGGGCGTACGCATCGGGTGGAGGCGGGCGACTGCCTGCGCTTCCGCCTGTGGGGCGCCTCCAGGTTCCGCTGCCCCGGCCCCGATCCCGTACGGTACGCGATCTTCGTCGTCCTGCCCTGACCCCCGATCGGAGGAGTGCATGCCCAGCATCGAGCGCGTGTCCGCCGCGGAGTTCGGCCCCTGCGTCAAAGAGCTGGCCGACCTGCTGGCCGACGCCGTGGAGGGCGGCGCGTCCGTCGGGTTCGTGACGCCGTTCGGCCATGAGGACGCCGCCGCGTGGTGGCGGGCGCAGGCCCCGGCGGTGGCGGCCGGCGACCTGCTGGTGTGGGCCTGCCGCGAGGACGGCGCCATGGTCGGCACCGTCAGCCTGCTCCTGGCGGGCAAGCCCAACTCCCGCCACCGCGCCGAGCTGGTCAAGCTGCTGGTCCGCCGTTCCGCCCGCGGCCGCGGCCTGTCGCGCGCCCTGCTGGCCACCGCCGAGCGGGCCGCGGCCGAGGCGGGGATCGAGCTGCTGATGCTGGACACCGAGACCGGCAGCACCGCCGAGCACGTCTATCTCACCGGCGGCTGGACCCGTTACGGCGTCGTCCCCGCGTACGCCGGGGCGCCCGACGGGACGCTGCTCGACTGCAGCTTCTTCTACAAGCGGCTGTCATAGCGTCTGGGCGAGCGCGTCGAGGTCGGCGAGGCGGCCGGCGGGGGCCAGGCGGGCGGCGGTGGCGACGAGCAGCAGCTCGGTCACGGCGATCTCGTGCGCCAGCGGCGCGATCGGCCCGGCGGCCTCGCGCGGCAGCCTGATCAGCACCTCCGCCTCGGCGGCCAGCGGCGACTCCCAGGCGTCGGTGACGAGCACCAGCCGGGCTCCGCGGGCGCGCGCGGCCCGCACGAAGCGCGCGGCGGCGGCGGAGTAGCGGCGGAAGTCGTATGCCACGATCACGTCGGATCCGCCCAGGTCGAGCACGGTACGGGCGCGGGCGTGCGCGGGCGTGCGCGGGCTCCGGCACCCGGTGCGCGCCCGGTCGCAGGCCGGACAGCTGGCGCACCAGGTATTCGGCGGCCAGCTCGCTCAGCGGGCCGCCGAACGCCCACACGCCGCGGGCCTCCGCCAGCATCGCCGCCACGGCTTCGTAGAGCGGCTCGGGGACGGCGGCGAGCGTGCTCTCCAGCCCGGTCCGCAGGTCCTGCGCGGCCTGCCCCACCTGCGCACCGGTCGTCGCGCCGGCCGGTGGCGCGGGGGCGCGGGTGACGAACTCCAGGAGGCGGGAGCGGTCGCGTACGGCGGCCTGGAAGTCGGCGAAGCCGAGCCGGTCGAACAGGCGGGAGGCGGTCGGCGGGCTCACCCCGGCGCGCTCGGCGAGCGCGCGCAGGGAGCCGAGGGCCGCGAACGGGTAGTCGTCGAGCAGCACCCGCACGACCGCTCGCTCGCCGGGTCTCCCTCAACGAGGGCAACACCCCGCTGCTGCGCTCGGAGCACCTGTCGGGCCTCACCGCGTGCGAGGTGTGGCTGAAGGTGGAGGGCGCCAACCCGACCGGGTCCTTCAAGGACCGCGGCATGACCGTGGCCATCAGCCGGGCGGCCGAGGCCGGCGCGGAGACCGTGATCTGCGCGTCCACCGGCAACACCAGCGCCTCGGCCGCCGCGTACGCCGCCCGCGCCGGGCTGACCGCCGCCGTCCTCGTCCCCAAGGGCCGCGTCGCGCTGGGCAAGCTCAGCCAGGCCGTCCGGTACGGCGCCGAGATCGTCGAGATCGGCGGCACGTTCGACGACTGCCTGCGGGTGGCCCGCGAGCTGGCCGCGCACCACCCGGTCGCGCTGGTCAACTCGGCCGGGAACGAGCTGCGCCTGGCAGGGCAGCGGACGGTGGCGTACGAGGTCGTGGACGCCCTGGGCGGGGCGCCGGACGTGCATTGCCTGCCGGTCGGCAACGGCGGCAACATCACCGCGACGTGGGGCGGCTACCGGACCTACCGCGACGCCGGCCTGTCGGACGGGCTGCCGCGCATGTGGGGTTTCCAGGCGGCCGGCGCGGCGCCGCTCGTGCACGGGACACCCGTGGCCGCGCCGCGTACGCAGGCGACGGCGATCAACGTCGGCAACCCGGCCACCTGGGACGGCGCCGTGACCGCCCGTGACGAGTCCGGCGGGCTGATCGGGGCGGTGAGCGACGAGCAGATCTTCGCCGCGTACCGGATGCTGGCCCGCCGCGACGGCGTCTTCGCCGAGCCGGCGTCGGCGGCGGGGGTCGCGGGACTGCTCGACCTGCACGCCAGGGGCCTGCTGGAGCCGGGGCTCCGGATCGTGGTCACCCTCAGCGGGAACGGCCTGAAGGACCTCGACGCCTCCCTCCGCGACGGCTACACACCCCGCGAGACGCCCGCCACCACCGCCGCCGTGGCCCGCGCCCTCCGCCTGGCCGCCTGAGGGTGCCGGTGATGCAGCACTAGCCGCTGTAACTACGCTTTGTAGCGATTGTGTGACGTTAAGTGGTTTGGTGCTCGGGGACGGGTTTTAGGACGAAGGTTGACGTCCGCGAGAGGACGAGTCCGTGACCCCGACCGACTTGCGGCCTGTTCTGTGGCGTGGGGCGGCCGCGGCGCTGTTGTTCGGCGCCGCGGCGTCCGCGCCGTTGTACGAACCCGACACCGTCGCCTGCACCCGGCTGCTCGAACCCGAGCACACCTACCGAGCCAACCGTCAGACGTTCACCACCGACGCCGCCGGGCGGCCGGTCGACGCGCTGGCCAGGACGCTGGTCGATCGGGACGCTCCGCGCGGGGAGTGCGAGGGCGCCGTGGGGGAC
>NZ_POUD01000317.1 GCF_003236395.1 Nonomuraea aridisoli
GTGGAGGGGTCACGCCCTCACCCGGCTCCAACGGCCGCGGCGGGTGGGAGCGGGCCGGGACGTCGTCCGTCTTCGCGGGCGCGCGGCCGGGGGTGCCGGCGGCCGGTGTGCCGGTCGCGGCTGACATCGCGGCGCGCCAGCCGAGGGCCGTGCCGGCGGACGCGGCCAGTGCGAACGCCAGCCACACCAGCTGCCATCGATCCGGTGCGACGAAAGGGACGGCGGTCCCGCTGAGGACGATGCCGAGCCCGCCGCCGGCGTAGTAGACGCCGATCGGGGCCGCCGAGCCGGAGCGGGCGGCCAACCGGCCGGCGAGTACGCCTCCGGTGACGAAGACGAGCGCGCAGCCGAGTCCCGTGACGGCGCGCAGGACGACCTGTACGGCGACCGCACCGCTCACGGCCGTGGCCGCCAGCGACACGGAGGTGAGGATCATCCCGGCGCGGAAGGTGAGGGAGAGCCCCAGGCGGCGCGTCACGGCGGCGGTGACGAGCGCGCCGGCCAGGTAGCCCGCGCCGTTGGCCGTGGTCATCGCGCCCGCCTGGGCGAGACTCCAGCCCAGCGCCGTACGCATGCCGGGGACCAGCAGCCCGTACGCGAACCGGCCCAGTCCGAGCGCCGCCGCGACGCCCAGGGAGAGCCCGGCCGCCTGCCACAGCGCCCTGCGGGCGGCCGACCGGCGGCTCGCCGGAGCTCGAAGGCCGGCGTCCGGGCAGGGGCCTTTCACAGGCTGCCGTCGAGGAAGGCGCGGACGGTCTCGATGAGGCGCCCTCGGTGGTCGGACAGGGCGTGGTCGGTGTGCCACTCGTGGTGCTCGGCCGCGATCTGCTCGTACGCCTTCACCAGCGGCCGGTGGTGCACGTCGGCCGGGGTCACGGAGTCGTCCGAGGTGCCGATGAGCAGCACCGGCCGACCGGCGAGCCGGGGTGCCAGGCCGGCCAGGCTCCACCGGTCACCCGCCCGCTCCATCTCGGCGACCAGCGCCTCGCCGCTCGTCCCGCGCAGGGGCAGCAGTTCCTCCCCGAACGCCTCGACGTGACGCGCGCGGGCGGCCGGGTCGAGCGTGCGGGTCACCGTACCGAAATCGAAGCCCGACACCGACGCGACGGCGGCGATGGACGGGTCGGCGGCGGCGGTCATCAGCGCGGCGAACCCCCCGAAACTGTGCCCGAACAGCGCCAGACGTCCCGGGTCGAGCCGGTACGCCGACGCGAACGCCTCGGTGCGCACGGCACGCGCCACGGCGGCGGCGTCCTCCAGCGCGTTCCCCCACGACCAGGTCCCTCCCATGCCCCAGGAGCCGCGGTAGTGGAAGGCGACGGCGGCATAGCCGGCCGCTCGCAGCGCCTGCGCCAGGTCGAGGTTGCGCTCGTTGCCCGGAAACCCCTGCAGGAGCAGCACGACCGGATGCGGCCCCGGCCCGGCCGGCAGGTGCAACAACCCGGCCAGGGGCACTCCGCCGCTGTCGAAGGTCACGGCGGGGGTGGTAGCTCTCACGACGATCCTCCTTAGATCGAACCGATCGGTACGATAACAGCAATCGAACCGACCGTTACCATCTAGGGGTGCCTGTACCGAAGGGAAGCACTCTCGACCCGGAGCGGACGCGCGCCGCGATCGTCGCGGCGGCCATGCCGATCCTGTACGAACGGGGCCTGGACGGCGTCGGCGTGGCCGAGCTCTGCGCCGCCGTCGGGGTGTCGAAGGAGACGCTCTACCGGCACTTCGGCTCCAAGGAGGGCCTGATCGAAGCGGTGCTGGAGGCGCGGAGCGAGCGTGTGACGCGCTGGCTGCGCACGGCCGCCGAGGCCGCGGGGGACGACCCGGCCGCTCAGCTCGCCGCGGTCTTCGACGCGCTGGCCGGCTGGCACGCCGAGCCCGACTTCCGCGGCTGCGCCCTGCTCAACGCCGCCGCCCAGCATCACGGCGCACCGGAGCTGGACCTCGCGGGACGCCATCTCGAACGCCGGCTGGCGCTGCTGACCGAGATCGCCGCCAGGGCGGGGGCGGCCGATCCGGGCGCGCTGGCCCGCCAGTTGCTCATCCTGGTGACCGGCTGCACCGTCGTGGCCGACCAGCACCCCACCACGCCCGACGCGGCCCGCCTCGCCCGGCAGGCCGCGCTCACCCTGCTGGAAGCGGCCGGCTCACCGCGACAGAGCCGCGACCCCCGCTGACACCGGCGCAGTTCCAGGACTGATCGTCAGGCCGGGTGGCGCGTCATCGACGTCGAGGCCAGAACGGACGGCGGGTCACCGCCTTCAGGCCGGGGTCGTTCCGGCGCCGTAGCGCAGCCCGTCGACGAGGAGCCCGACCATGCGCCGGCTGTAGGCGACGCCTTCGTCATCGACGGGCATGCACAGGTTGGCGACGGCGTACAGCAGGTCCTTGGCGCTGACGTCGGCGCGGATCTCGCGAGCGGCGGTCGCGGCGTCGAGCAGCGAGCCGAGGGTGGGGCCGAGGCGCCGCATGAAGTAGCCGGGCAGGGCGTCGAAGGCCGGATCGCCGGAGTGGAGGGCGCCGGCGAGCCCGCGTTTGGTGGCGAGGAACTCGGTGTAGCGCAGGAGCCACTTCTCCAGCGCCACTCCCGGCTCGTGGGCCGCGCTGAGCGCCGGGGCGGCGTCGGCGCAGGCGTCGACCTCGCGCTGGAACACGGCTTTGACCAGGTCCGAGCGCTGCGGGAAGTGCCGGTACAACGTGCCGACTCCGACGCCGGCCAGATCGGCGATCTGCTTGGCGGGGGCGTCGACCCCCGAGGTGCCGAAGACGGTCTTCGCCGCTTCGAGCAGGGAGTCGATGTTGCGCTGGGCGTCGGCGCGCAGGCGGCGCGGCGCCGTCTTCTCGGGCACGGTTCTCCTCCACACTTGCTAACCGGAACAGCTTTCCGTATAGTTCCGGAAAGACGTTCCGCTTTAGGTTCCAGGGTACGGCACGCACCCCGCCGGCGACACCTGGACCCCGATCCCAGGAGAATCCCCATGCACTACCGCACACTCGGCCGTACCGGCATCAAGGTCAGCCCGTACGCGCTCGGCGCCATGATGTTCGGGGCCGTGGGCAACCCCGACCACGACGACTCCATCAAGATCATCCACAGGGCGCTCGACGCCGGGATCAACTTCATCGACACCGCCGACATGTACTCCCACGGCGAGTCCGAAGGGATCGTGGGCAAGGCGCTCAAGGGGCGCCGCGACGACGTCGTGCTCGCCACCAAGGCCCGGTTCCCCGTGGACTTCGACCCCAGCGGCGCCACCCCGTCCGTTCCGAACCGGTCGGGCGCCTCGCGCCGCTGGCTGATCCGCGCCCTGGACGACTCGCTGCGCCGCCTCGGCACCGACTACGTCGACCTGTACCAGATCCACCAGCCCGACCCCGACACCGACATCGAGGAGACCCTCTCGGCGCTCACCGACCTGGTGCGCGCCGGCAAGGTCCGCGCCGTCGGCACCTCCTCCCTGCCCGCCTCGGACATCGTCCACGCCCACTGGGTCGCCGAGCGGCGCGGGCTGGTCCGGCCGCGCACCGAGCAGCCTCCGTACTCGATCCTCAACCGCGGCATCGAGCGCGAGGTGCTCCCCGTGGTCCAGCAGTACGGCATGGGCACCCTGGTCTGGAGCCCGCTCGCCGGCGGCCTGCTCACCGGCCGCTACCGCAGGTACCAGCCGAACGCCACCCACCGGTCGCAGTTCGGCTTCCGGCACCTGACGGACGAGCGCCGCCTGGACGCCGTCGAGGAGCTCATCCCGCTCGCCGAGGACGCCGGGATGCCGCTGACCCACCTGGCCATGGCCTTCGCGATCGCCCACCCCGGCGTCACGTCCGCGATCATCGGCCCACGCACCATGGAGCAGCTCGACGGCCTCCTCGCCGGGGTCGACGTCACGCTCACCGACGAGATCCTCGACCGCATCGACGAGATCGTGCCGCCCGGCACCGACATCGGCACGCTCGACATGGCCTACGACCCGCCCGCCATCCAGCACGCCCGTCTGCGCCGCCGCCCCGTCGACGAACGCGCCGCCGCCTGACCGCGTCCCCACCACGAAGGGCCCGTACCGTGACCCACAAGCAGCACCCCATCGGAACAGGGTTCACCGCCGCCTCGACGGCCGCCGACGTCCTCGCCGGCATCGACCTGACCGGCACGAACGTCGTCGTCACCGGCGGCCACGCCGGGCTCGGCCTGGAGACCACCCGAGCGCTCGGCGCCGCCGGCGCCTCCGTCACCGTGGGCTCACGCGACCCGGACCGCGCCGCGGTCGCGCTGGCCGGGATCGAGCGTGTCGAGGTCAGCCGGCTGGACCTGCTCGACCCGGCGTCGATCGACGCCTTCGCGGGGGCCATGGGGCTGATCGACGCGTCCGGCCGGCCGATCATCGCCCCGGAGCGTGGGCTGAAGACGCCGCAGCAGGGGGCCGCCACCATCGTGTTCGCGGCGACCAGCCCGCTGCTCGCCGGCATCGGAGGCGTCTACCTCAAGGACAGCGACATCTCGCCGCTGGACGAGGACCCGCGGCCCGTCGTCTTCGGCGTCGACCAGGACGTCCCGGCCGACATCGTGCCGCACGCCATCGACCCGCGCTCCGCCCAGCGGCTCTGGGAGCTGAGCGAGCAGCTGATCAAGGCCTGACCTCAGTTGACGGAGACGGCCGGCCTGGGCACGGGCACCCGTCCCTGGTACGGGTCGATGCGGCTGAGGGCGGCGCGGGCGATGTCGGCCACGTCGGAGTCCTTGAAGTCGTCCGTCAGCGGGATGTCCAGCACCTCGAACAGCCGCCGGGTCTCCGCGACCGTGGGCGGGGAGCTCAGCGGCGGGGCCTTGCCGACCTCCAGCAGCCGGGTCTGGTTGAGGCTGTTCTCCAGCTCGACGTACCAGGGGTTGTAATGGGGGCTGTCACGCGGGATCGCCAGGCCGGGGAACTCGGGGCCGCGCTGCGTGATCACCAGGTTGTGCGAGGTGAGGTCGCAGCGGAACAGGGAGATCGTGCCCGACAGGCCGATCTTCAGGTCGAGCAGATGGCTGTTGTGCTGCCGGAACCAGCAGGCGGCCAGAATCGTGGAATAGACGTCCTTGCGGGTGCCGAGCGCCGTCCACGTCTTCTCCTCGGCCCCGTCACCCGCCAGATTCCGATGCAATTGCGTGTACGAATCGCACAACGCCTCATTCGTCGGATCGAGTAATTCCAGCAGGAAACGCATTTTGCTCCGCGTACGTTTGGCGCGTTCGATGCATTCGGGCAGCGTGACCGCCCGGATATACGTGCCGGTGCCGCCCTTGAACAGCCACATGTCGCTGCCCTCCCTCGCCTCGGCCAGCAGTCGCGTGATGGCCGCCCCGTTGAGGGACTTGACGGAGTCTCCGCTGGAGAGCAACCGCCACATGCCCTCCGTCGTCCGGCCGAGGATGGCGATCTGGTCGGCCACGCGCGCCTGCCGGTTCCTGTCCCTGATCCACACGAACGCGAGCAGGGCCAGGACCGGCAGGATCAACTGGTCGGCGTTCTCCTCGGAGAGCACCTCCAGCAGGTCGAGCACGCTCACGACGGCACCCACGAGCAGCACGATCCCGAGGTCGATATTGGTGAGCGCGCCGCGGAGACGCATTTTGACGGACGTCATAGCTGTCGTTTAGCCCTCCCCCACGCTCCCCGTCAAGCGCCGGCCAGAAACCCAGGACCCCAGAAATAACGACAGACCCATACAAATGCGAAAATTCCCCAATTAAGGGAACGTCCGGAACCCGGCACGACCCCGGGACGGCCATGAAAACAATCGGAGCGCTGGCCGACATCCTGCCCTTCCAGTACGTGACTCCTCCGCCCCGTGAACGGGGTGGCTTCTCGCTAGGCCGCCTGCGCAGTCTCACGAAGAACCAGCCCGGCCCTCAAAACGTTGATCGCGCCGACCACGTCCGCGTTCGCGGTGAACCCGCACCGCACGCACACGAAACCGGCCTGGGTGACACGGTCGTCCCCGGACACATGCCCGCACCCTCCCATCGAGGGCGGGCACGTGCGGGACGTGTTGGCGGGGTTCACGTGGATCAGCTCTCGACCGGCGCTTTCAGCCATGTGCGTGAGGATGCCCAGGAACACCCCCCAACCCGCATCCAGAATGCTCTTGTTCAAACCCGTGTGGAAACGGCAACTCGACCACTACCAGAGCACCGGTCACTGAGCCCGTCCGGACCTGCCGCAGGCGGGCGGGTAAGGCCGGCGCCGGGTCAGCGGTAGGCGCTGGCCTGCAAGGAGTAGAGGTCGGCGTAGAGGCCGCCCAGGGACATGAGGGTGCCGTGGTCGCCCTGCTCGGTGATCGTGCCGTGGTCGAGGACGTAGATGCGGTCGGCGTAGCGGACGCTGGCCAGGCGGTGGGTGATGAGCAGGACGGTGCGGCCGTCGGAGTGGGCGCGGATGCGTTCGAACAGGGCGTGTTCGGCGCGGGCGTCGAGGGCGGCCGTGGGCTCGTCGCAGATGAGCAGGACGGCGTCGCGGTGGAAGCCACGCGCGACGGCGACCCTCTGCCACTGGCCGCCGGACAGCTCGTGGCCGTCCTTGAAGCGGCGGTCGAGCAGCGTGCGGTAGCCGTGGGGCAGTTCCTCGATCACCTCGTCGGCGCCTGCCACGGCGGCGGCCGCGTGGAGGGCGGGCTCACCCTTGTCGGTGCCCATCGTGATGTTGTAGCGGGCGGTCAGGGGCCAGCGGGTGTGGTCCTGCGCGATCACGGCGGTGCGCCGGCGCAGCTCGTCGGGGCTGACGTCGCGCAGCTCGGTGTCGTCCCAGTGGACGGTGCCGGAGTCGGGCTCGTAGAGGCCCGCGAGGATCTTGGCGAGGGTGGTCTTGCCGGAGCCGTTCTCGCCGACGAGCGCGATGACCTCGCCCTGTTTGATCTCGACCGAGACGCCGCGCAGGGCGGGCGCCTCGGCCCCCGGGTAGGTGAACGTGACGTCGCGGGCCGTGATGCTGGAGAAGCCGTCGGGGACGGCGTGGGGGCGGGGGCCGGTCAGGCGCTGCTCGGCCTCGGCGCAGAACTCCAGGAAGTCGGTGAAGTAGAGGCCCTGCTCGTAGAGGCGGTTGGTGGCGAACATGAGGGTGGCCAGGGAGGACTGGCCGGAACGGATGGCGAGCACCGCGGTGCCGGCCACGGCCAGCGGGATCGCGGCGGCGGCGAGCAGGACGCCGAGCGCGACGTAGACCAGGGCGGTGCCGATGCCGCCTAGCGCCTCGCCCACCAGCCGGGCGGTCGTCTGCCGCCTCGCCAGGGTGAGCATGACGTCCTGCTCGGCCCTGGCCACCGCGTCGTACATGCGCAGCAGGAAGCCGCGCATCGTGAACGCGCGCACCTCGGCCGCCGAGCCGCGCTCGGCCAGCAGGTCGGCGATGATCCACTTGCGGCGGCGGGCGGGGATCAGGGAGTACATCGTGGAGTAGCGCATGCGGGCGCTGCGCACCGCGGCCCAGGCGTCGGGGAGCACGGCCAGCAGCAGGAGCGGGAGCAGCACCGGGTGCAGGACGCCGAGCACGCCGGCCACGGCCGTGATGCCGACGACGGCGGTGACCACGTCGACGGCCGCCGAGACCACGTATTCGGCGGTGAACACGCCTCGGCTGCTGGCGCGTTCCAACGAGTCGTGGAAGTCGGGGTCGTCGTAGGCGA
Organism: Nonomuraea aridisoli; assembly: GCF_003236395.1. Classification (GTDB taxonomy): domain Bacteria; phylum Actinomycetota; class Actinomycetes; order Streptosporangiales; family Streptosporangiaceae; genus Nonomuraea; species Nonomuraea aridisoli. The sequence continues at coordinate 7,657 of NZ_POUD01000317.1, forward strand.
CCAGCTCGACCTGGCTGGTCAGGCCGTAGAGCCGCTCCTCGGCGAGCCGGGTGATCTGCGGGGTGAGGCGGGACTGCGCCCAGCCGGCGCCCGCCTGCACGGCCGTGCGCAGCACCGCCGCCACGCCGACCAGCGCGAGGCTGGGCAGGGCGGCGACGACCCGGTCGGGGGTGGGGCCCTCGGAGAACAGCGCCGTGAGGACACCGGTGGTGGCCAGCAGTCCGAACGCGGTGAACACGCCGCCGAGCAGGTTGAGCACGACGGTGGCCAGCGTGTCGCGCGGGCTCGCCTGCCAGGCCATGCGCAGCGCCTGGGAGACGAGGGAGGGGAGCCGTCTGGCGATGGCCAGGAAGCCCACCTTCGCCATCTTGTCGGTGTGGGCGCTCCACGTGGGGAAGGAGATCTCGCCGAGTTCGAGGGGCTCGTTCTGCATGCTGCGAGTGTGCACGCGGACACTGACAGTTTCGATGCCCGCCGGGGCTCGTTTCTTCGATCGCCGGCGTGGACGGTTACTCCCCTTGGAGCCCGGCGACAGGGATCCCTGATGAACGCTCGTCGCAACGTGGTCGACCTCGAACGCAGACCTTCGCCGCCGTCGCCGGCCCGGAACCGTGATCCGGCGTCGATCGACGCATCGGGCGACCTCAACGATCGCAAAAAGGCCGGGAGATTGCGAGATCGGCGTCCACTCGGCGCAATCCGTCGAAGCCCCAGGTGTTGACGCCCTCCAGGTCGACCTCGTTGTAGATGCGAACTGCGAGGTCGCGCAGCGAGCGGGCGAGCCGGGCGTACTCGAGGTGGGTGAGGTCGAGTCGCTCCGCGCCGTAGGCGCGCAGGAAGCGCACCGGGTCGGGCCCGCACAAGGCGGCGAACACATCGTGCTCGCGCGGCGCCAGCATCGTGTGACCCCAGTCGAGCAGCGTCGCGATGCGACCGTCGCGGTCGACGAGGACGTTGTGAGGGAACAGGTCGTGGTGGCACACGACGTGGGGCACGTCGATCGCGCGTGCCCGTTCGATGACCGCTTCGAGCCGGTCGACGTTGGCCATGACCTCGTCGCGGCGGTCGACGATCCAGGGATGGTCGTGCCGGTCGCGCAGCACCTCGATGCACCACTCGTCCATGTCGGTGCGGGGCAGGACGAGGTCGGTGATCTCGTGCACGGCGCGCATCGCCCGCGCGATCGCGTCAGCGTCGTTCCACGTTCCCCGGCGGCCGTCGACGAACGGGAACAGCGCGTAGCGCCGGCCGTGGTGCTCGGAGGTGTACGAGCCGTCAAGTGCTCGCACCGCCGCAGGGACGGGGATGCCCCGAGCCGCCAACTCAGCGGTCAGCGCCAGACCGGCGTCGCTGTCGGGCCGCTGACGCCAGAGTTTCACGAACCAGCGTCCGTCGGTGAACGCATCCGCTTCGAACCCGCCCGGATGCGGCCGCAGCTCGCCCACCTCGACACCGAAGGCGTCGCGGACCTGAGTCGTCGTCGGCGGTCGTACGTCGCTCCCCATCGCCCCAGGACGTTACCGCTGCCGAGGGCGGCCGGTCGACGTCTTTTCACGAGCACCGGCTCGACGTGGCCGACCCGCCGGTGTCGAACGCCCGGCCCGCCGCGCTCAGCCCCGCCAGGTACGCACAGACCTCGACATGTGAGTCCAGCTCCTCATCGACCACTTCCACGCCACCGACCCGTCGGCGGCCACCGCCCGCTCAGGCCGGTAGTGGCGAGGCAGTACACGAAAGATCGTTTCACCAGTTCAGAAACACCCTTTGAGGTCCTTGGGAGAGGGGGAGGGTGCGCCGGTCCCGGGCCAAGCCGCTCCCCAGAATTTGCGCCCCCTCGCGAGGAGCAAGCCGGGCCACCGGAACAACGCTCCCCCGGGTTGCGGGTCCCCTCCCGAGGGACGAAGAGGAACGGGCTGCGCCGGAGCACAGGGGCGACGCTCTCGCAGGTTGAGGGACCCTCGCGAGGGGCGCTCAACCCGCGCGCCTCGCGAGGGGCGAAGAGGGGGACTGTGTGTCCGGTCGCAGGTGCGGTACTCCCCAGGTTCGTGTGACCGGGGTCAGGGGCTGTCGCTTATACACATCTCCGAGCCCACGAGACTAGCGCTCACCTCGTATGCCGTCTTCTGCTTGAAAAAAAAAATTACAACAGTGTCGACATCGCCACACAGGCTGGGGCGA
>NZ_POUD01000318.1 GCF_003236395.1 Nonomuraea aridisoli
TCCCCGAACTCCCGCCCCGCCACCCACACGAACAGGCGCTCCCGCGCCACCACCGGCACCGCCACGGCCAGGAACCCGGGCTCGCCCACCGCGGCGTCGCGCGGCAGCCGTACCGCCGCCCGGGACACCGCGAGCTCCTTCAGCACCCCCGACTCGCTCAGCCACCGGCGCACCCGCAGCGGATCGCCCGGCGGGACGTGCACGTGGACCGGGCGCGCCCGCGTGCCCAGCGCGTCCACCCACACGAACCCCGCGCACGACGTGCCCCCGACCGCCGCCGCGGCCCGCGCCAGCCGGTCGAGCAGCCGCTCGCCGTCCAGACAGGAGAACGCGGCGATGAGTTCACGCATGGCGACATCGACACTGTGCTGGGGCATCGCGGTCGTCCCTCGGAAACGGAGGCGGGGAGACAGAGGCCGTCACGTGCGGCTGCCCCGACTATCGCTCCCGGCGCCGCCCTGGGCAAGAAAGCGGAAATTTCGGACCATGTCGCCGGGGCGCGCGGCCGACCGCAACCGCTACCGCCGCCACGTCGATCGCAGCAGCGCCCACTCCACGTCGTCGGCCCGCGTGCCGTCCGGCTTCGGGAACAACTCCCGGTGCACGCCCTCGCGCCGGAACCCCGCCCGCTCCAGCACCGCGTGCGAGGCCACGTTGCCGACGTCCGTGCCCGCCACGATCCGGTGCAGCGGCGTGTTGGCGAACGCCCAGTCCACCAGCAGCCGGACCGCCCGCGTCATGTAACCCTTGCCCCGGTGGGACGGCAGCAGCGAGTAGCCCACCATGGCCTGCGCCAGCGGCGGCAGCACCTGCGTCAGCTGCACGTGCCCGGCGAACTCCCCGGAGGCCGCGTCGCGGATCGCCAGCTCCACCCGCTGACCCGACACCCACCAGTAGCCGGTGTACCGGCAGCGCCGCTCGTCGTCCTCCAGCGTGCCCGGCGGGCTCACCGCGTACGCGGCCACGCCGGGGTCGGCCATCATCCGGTGGTAGTCGGGCGCGTCCTCGACCGTCAGCGGCACCAGCCGCACCACGCCGTCGTTCAGCTCCCCGCCCTCGAAGAACGGCAGGTACGGTTCCGCCGGCGGCGCCGCCTCCCCCTTGAGCCTGGCGAAGGTGACCAGATCCATGTACCGCCCGTCGCGCAGCCGCTTGGCCTCCCGCCGCCGCCCCTCCTCGCGGAACCCCGCCTTGTACGCCACCCGCAGGCTCGGCACGTTCTCCACCTCGGCCTGCAGCTCGACCCGGCGCAGCCCGTGGTCGAACGCCCAGTCCGTCAGCGCCCGCGCCGCCGTGGCGGCCACGTTCCTGTTGCGCGCCCACGGCGCCACCACGTAGCCGATCTCCGCGACCCCCCAGTGGTCGGGCGGCCGCACCCCGATCGAGCCGACGAGCCGGCCGCCCTCGGTGATCGCGTACTCGGCCCCGCCGTCCTGCCACCGCGCCGCCGCGATGCCGAGGTACTCGCGCGCGTGCTCGATCCGGTACGGCTGCGCCAGCAGCGGCAGGAAGCGCGCGGTCACCGGGTCGTCGCTCATCTTCACGATGTCCTCGAGGTCGGACTCGCCCGGTGGGCGCAGGATGAGAGAGCCGGTGGAGATCACGTCGCGAGGGAGCATCCCCCATAGATATCGCGCGTCCTGACGCCCCCGAAAGCCCTATAACCTTGCCGCCATGGGTTTCCGCAGGCATGGGCCTTTCCAGGTGGGGGATCAGGTGCAGCTCACCGACCCCAAGAACAAGCGCCACACGATCACGCTCAAAGAGGACGGCGTCTTCCACACCCACAAGGGCGCCATCCCCCACAGCGACCTGATCGGGCAGCCTGAAGGCTCCGTCGTGCGCTCCTCCGGCGGCACCCAGTACCTCGCCTTCCGTCACCTGCTGCAGGACTACACGCTCGCGATGCCGCGCGGCGCCGCCGTCATCTACCCGAAGGACGCCTCGATGATCGTCGGCATGGCCGACATCTTCCCCGGCGCCCGGGTGATCGAGGCCGGCGTCGGCTCCGGCGCGCTCACCTGCTTCCTGCTGCGCGCCGTCGGCCCCGAGGGCCACGTGACCTCCTACGAGCGCCGCGAGGAGTTCGCCGACGTGGCGCGCAAGAACGTCGAGAAGTTCTACGGCGGCCCGATGGACGACAACTGGCGGCTGGTCGTCGGCGACCTGGTCGGCTCGATCGACGAGGCCGACGTCGACCGCGTCATCCTCGACATGCTCGCCCCGTGGGAGTGCGTGGACGCCGCCGCCAAGGCGCTCACCCCCGGTGGGGTCATCTGCTGCTATGTCGCGACGACCACCCAGATGTCCAAGACTGTGGAGGTCATTCGCGATCACGGGTGTTTCACCGAGCCCCATGCGTGGGAGACCCTGGTTCGCGACTGGCACGTCGAAGGACTCGCGGTGAGACCCGATCATCGGATGATCGGCCACACCGGGTTCCTCGTCACCGCCCGTCGCATGGCCGACGGCGTCACCCCGCCGCCGCGCCGCCGACGACCGAAGGGGACCACCGAAGAACTATGACAATTTGGCCACGAGGGTGCGCTGGTGCGTGACACGGGAACAGATGACCGTGTTCATATGCTGGGAGTATTAAACGCCCTATTGGGGATTATTCAACGAATACTGAATGTCACTCTACGAACACTGCCCGGCCAGGTTACGGAGGGGCCCGAGATAGGTAAGGTCCTAAGTAGTCGCCCTCGACTGGGAAGGAGGTGACGGGGCGTGGCAGCTCGCGATGATGCTGAGGCTCGAGCCGCGCAGCGCGAACGGGAGGTCGCTGATCTTTCAACACAGGTCTCCTTCCTCCAGGAGGAGATCACCGCGCTGCGGCGGAAGCTGGCCGAGTCACCCCGTCAGGCCAGGGTCCTCGAAGAGCGTCTGCACGAGGCACAGGCGAATCTCGCGGCCGTGACCGGCCAGAACGAACGCCTGGTCGCAACGCTCAAGGAGGCCCGGGACCAGATCGTCGCCCTCAAGGAGGAGGTCGACCGGCTGGCGCAGCCGCCATCCGGTTTCGGCACCTTCCTCGAGGCCCGAGAAGACGGCACGATCGAGGTGTTCACCGGAGGCCGCAAGCTCCGGGTGAACGTCAGCCCCAGTGTCGACATCGACTCGCTGCGGCGTGGCCAGGAGGTCATGCTCAACGAGGCGCTCAACGTGGTCGAAGCCCTCGGCTACGAAGAGGTCGGCGAGATCGTGATGCTCAAAGAACTGCTCGACGAGGGCAGGCGCGCGCTGGTCATCTCGCACGCCGACGAAGAACGCGTCGTGCGACTGGCCGACTCGCTGGTCGGCCAGCCCATCAGGGCCGGTGACTCGCTCCTGCTCGAACCTCGTTCCGGCTACGTCTACGAGCGCATTCCGAAGTCCGAAGTCGAAGAACTGGTGCTGGAGGAGGTCCCGGACATCTCCTACGAGGAGATCGGCGGCCTCATGCGGCAGATCGAGCAGATCAGGGACGCCATCGAGCTGCCCTACCTGCACTCCGACCTGTTCCGCGAGCACAAGCTCCGTCCGCCGAAGGGCGTGCTGCTCTACGGCCCGCCCGGTTGCGGCAAGACCTTGATCGCCAAGGCCGTCGCCAACTCCCTGGCCAAGCAGGTCGCGGAGAAGACCGGCCAGTCCGGCAAGAGTTTCTTCCTCAACATCAAGGGCCCGGAGCTGCTCAACAAGTACGTCGGCGAGACCGAGCGGCACATCCGCCTGGTCTTCCAGCGGGCGCGTGAGAAGGCCTCCGAGGGCACCCCGGTGATCGTGTTCTTCGACGAGATGGACTCGATCTTCCGGACCCGAGGCTCCGGCGTGTCGTCCGACGTGGAGAACACCATCGTCCCTCAGCTGCTGTCGGAGATCGACGGCGTCGAGGGCCTGGAGAACGTCATCGTCATCGGCGCCTCCAACCGCGAGGACATGATCGACCCGGCGATCCTGCGGCCCGGCCGCCTGGACGTCAAGATCAAGATCGAGCGGCCGGACGCCGAGGCCGCCAAGGACATCTTCTCGAAGTACCTCGTGTCCGACCTGCCTCTGCACCCCGACGACCTCGCCGAGCACGGCGACTCCCGCGAGGCCACCATCCAGGGGATGATCCAGAGCGTCGTCGAGCGCATGTACCAAGAGAGCGAGGAGAACCGCTTCCTCGAGGTGACCTACGCCAACGGCGACAAGGAAGTCCTGTACTTCAAGGACTTCAACTCCGGCGCGATGATCCAGAACATCGTCGACCGGGGCAAGAAGATGGCCATCAAGCAGTTCCTCGAGACCGGCCAGAAGGGCCTGCGGGTGCAGCACCTGCTCACGGCCTGCGTGGACGAGTTCTCCGAGAACGAGGACCTGCCCAACACCACCAACCCCGACGACTGGGCCCGCATCTCCGGCAAGAAGGGCGAGCGGATCGTCTACATCCGCACGCTCGTCTCCGGCAAGCAGGGCACCGAGGCAGGCCGTTCCATCGACACGGTCGCCAACACCGGTCAGTACCTGTAGGACCCTGACGACAGGGCCGCGCGGCATAACCGTGCGGCCCTGTCGTCTGTCCGGGGCGCCACCCGCGGCCTACCATGGCGATCATGGAGTTCGCCAACCCCGGCCGCGCCCCCTACACCGAGCGTGAGCTCATCGCGGCCGGGCACGCGCGCCGGGCCCGGGCCCACTTCTCCCGGCGGCCCGGCTACCGGCCCACCCCCGTGCACACCATCCCCGGGCTCGCCGGCGCCCACGCCGCCTACGTCAAGGACGAGAGCGCCCGCATGGGCCTCGGCAGCTTCAAGGCCCTCGGCGGCGCCTACGCCGTCCACCAGCTCGCCCAGCGCGACCCCGGCGGCCCGCCGTTCGTCTGCGCCAGCGCCGGCAACCACGGCCTGTCCGTCGCCTGGGGCGCCGCAGAGGCGGGCGTGCCCTGCGTCGTGTACCTCGGCGACGACGTCCCCGAGACGTTCGCCCAGCGGCTGCGCGCCCTCGGCGCCGACGTGCGCCGCAGCGGCGGAGACTACGACGCGAGCATGGCGGCCGCCCTCCACGCCGCCGGGGAGCACGGCTGGCGGCTCGTGGCCGACAGCTCCTGGGAGGGCCACACCGGCGTCCCCCTCCTCGTCATGCGGGGCTACGGCGTCCTGTTCGACGAACTCGCCGACACCTGCCCCGAACCCACGCACGTGTTCGTCCAGGCGGGCGTCGGAGGCCTCGCCGCGGCCGCCGCGGCGTACGTGCGCGACCGCTGGGGCGAGGCGCCCCGCATCGTGGTCGTCGAACCCGAAGGCGCGCCCTGCCTCATCGAGAGCGCCCGCGCCGGCCGCCCCGTACGCGTCGCCGGCGCGCCCACCACGCTCGGCCGGCTCGACTGCCACGAACCCTCACTGATCGCCCACCGCCTGCTCACCCGCCTCGCCGACCTCTACATGACCGTCACCGACGAGCAGGCATGCGCCGCCGCCCGGGAACTGGCCGCACACGGCGTGCATCTGTCCGCCTGCGGCGCCGCCGGAGCCGCCGGACTGCTCGCCCTCACCCCCGAAGCCCGCTCCGCGCTCGCCCTCGACCGGACGTCACGCGTCTTTCTCGTGGGAACAGAGGGACCAGTGGAACCAAAGTGATCGAAGTGACGTCAAAGGAGCGTGCATTCACCTAACCGGCCGAAGCATGCGCGGGGGGACGGCCGGTTGGCCGAACTCGACCTCCTCCGCTTCCTCGCCGCCCTGGCGGTCGTCGCCTTCCACTACCTGGTCGCGTACGCCTCCGTCTGGGGAGACCGGCCGGCCGAGTTATTCCCGGCCCTCGCCCCCCTCGCCGGGCTCGGCATCCTCGGCGTCGAACTGTTCTTCATCATCAGCGGCTTCGTCATCCTCATGAGCGTCTGGGGACGCGGCCTCGGAGCCTTCGCCCGCTCCCGCCTCGTCCGGCTCTACCCCGCGTACTGGCTCAGCCTCGCCGCCATCGCGGCCCTCTACGGGCTCACCGCCGCCAAGCCGCTCGACCCAAAACTTTCACCAGGGGAGTACCTGGTGAACGCCACCATGTTCCAGCGGCTGTTCAAGATCACCGACGCCAGCGGCGTCTACTGGTCCCTCTGGGCCGAGCTCCGCTTCTACCTGCTGATCTCCATCCTCGTGATCATCGGGGTCACGTACGGACGCGTCCTGGCCTTCGCCGGCATCTGGCTCGCCGCCGTCATCGGCGCCCGGCTGCTCGACGACGGCCTCCTCAACGAGATCGTCATGCCGAACTACGCGCCGTACTTCATCGCCGGCATGGCCCTCTACCTCATCCACAAACACGGCAGCGCCTGGCTTCCCTGGCTCTACGTGGCCGCCGGCTTCGCCCTGTCGATCGGCTCCGCCCTCGACCGCGTCCACAGCCGTATCGACCTGGCCGGCTTCAAGAACATGCCCGTCACCGACACCAGCGTCATCGTCACCATCACCCTCATCTACATCGCGATGTCGCTGGCCGCCCTCGGAATGCTCCGGCTCAAGTCCTCCCGGCTCCTCACCGCGCTCGGCGGCACCACCTACCCGCTCTACCTCTTCCACAGCGCCGTCGCCGTGGCCCTCATCCCGTTGCTCGCCGGCGACCTGCCCCCGTGGGCGACCGCGACGATCACGACACTCGCTGCGATTCTCCTGTCATATCTCGTCTACTCCTTTGCCGAACGCCCCATCCAGCGGCTTCTCAAGCCCCGCAGACGCCCAGAAACCCCAGCAGCTCCCGCCGTAGAGGTCCAAAAGGCGTCGGTGCCATAACTCTGTGACCCTGGGGCACTGTGAAGGGCATAGGCTCGGGCATATAAACGGCGGATAGACAGATCCGGACGAACAGAGGGTGTTGCATGACGGTGCGTCGGGTGATGGGCATCGAGACCGAGTACGGCATCTCCGTACCCGGCCAGCCAGGCGCCAACGCGATGGTGACCTCCTCCCAGGTCGTGAACGCCTACCTCGCCGCCTCGGCGGCTCGCGCGCGCAGAGCACGATGGGACTTCGAGGAGGAGAACCCGCTGCGCGACGCGCGCGGCTTCGACCTGGCCAGAGAGGTGGCCGACCCGACCCAGCTGACCGACGAGGACCTGGGTCTGGCCAACGTCATCCTGACCAACGGCGCTCGGCTCTACGTCGACCACGCCCACCCCGAGTACAGCGCGCCCGAATGCACCAACCCGCGGGCCGCCGTCATCTGGGACAAAGCCGGCGAAAGGGTCATGTACGACGCGGCGACCCGCGCGTCCGCCATCCCCGCCAACGCCCCCATCCAGCTCTACAAGAACAACACCGACGCCAAAGGCGCCTCCTACGGCTGCCACGAGAACTACCTCATGCGGCGCGCCACCCCCTTCGCCGACATCGTCCGCCACCTCACCCCCTTCTTCGTCTCACGACAGGTCGTCGTCGGCGCCGGCAAAGTCGGCATCGGACAGGACTCCCGCGGCGAAGGCTTCCAGATCAGCCAGCGCGCCGACTTCTTCGAAGTCGAAGTCGGCCTCGAGACCACGCTCAAGCGGCCCATCATCAACACCCGCGACGAGCCCCACGCCGACCCCGAGAAATACCGGCGCCTCCACGTGATCATCGGCGACGCCAACATGTCCGAGATCTCCACCTACCTCAAACTCGGCTCCACCGCCCTCGTCCTCGCCATGATCGAAGACGGCTTCCTCACCCGCGACCTCACCGTCGAGAACCCCGTCCAAGCCCTGCGGGCCGTCTCCCACGACCCCACCTGCCGCTACGAGATCCCCATGCGCGACGGCCGCAAGCTCACCGCCGTCCAGCTGCAGATGGAATACCTCGAACAAGCGCGCAAATTCGTCGAAGAACGCGGCACCGCCCAGGACGAGATGAACAAGGACATCCTCGACCGCTGGGAATCCGTCCTCACCCGCCTCGCCGAAGACCCCATGCAGCTGTCCACCGAACTCGACTGGGTCGCCAAACTCGAACTCCTCGAGGGCTACCGCAGCCGCGACGGCCTCGCCTGGTCCCACCCCAGACTCCAGCTCGTCGACCTCCAGTACTCCGACATCCGGCCCGACCGCGGCCTGTACAACCGCCTCGTCGCCCGCGGGCGCATGCAGCGGCTCGTCACCGAGGAAGAGGTCCAGCGCGCCGTCGAACACCCGCCCAACGACACCCGCGCCTACTTCCGCGGCCGATGCCTGCGCCAATACAGCGAATCGGTCGCCGCCGCCTCCTGGGACTCCGTCATCTTCGACATCCCCGGCCGCGAGTCGCTCCAGCGCGTCCCCACCCTCGAACCGCTGCGCGGCACCAAGGCGCACGTCGGCGAGCTGTTCGATCGGTGCGAGACCGCCGCCGACCTCGTCGCCGCGCTCACCGGCGGCGAGTGACGCGAGAATCTTCGGCGCGCCGCAGGGTGTCCGGAACATCCCGATCTGCTGCGGTTTCGGGGATTCAAGATTGGATAGGATTGCTATCTGATCTACCATGCAAGATCACCGGGCGATCGGCGCGAAATGTCGCCCGGTTCGGGGAAGATATCCGTAGAGGCAGTCCCCCAAGCGGAGGTACGACATGGCAACCAAGGACACCGGCGGCCAGAAGCAGACCGGTCGGCGCGAGACCGAAGTTGAGGAGACCGAGGCTTCGGCGGCGCCCGACGTCCAGGAGCGTCAGGAGAAGCTCACGGACGACGTCGACGCGATCCTGGACGAGATCGACGAGGTCCTCGAAGAGAACGCAGAGGAATTCGTGAGGAGCTATGTCCAGAAGGGCGGGGAATAGGCGGGTTTGTCCGAAATCTGAGGGGCGGCTCGGGTGGACGACTCCGGTGCGGTGAAGCGGTGCCCGGACTGCGGGGAGCTCAAGGCGGTCTCCGAGTTCGGGCGCAATGCCCGCCTGGCCGATGGGCTGGCGCGCTACTGCAAGACCTGCTTCCGGAGGCGTTCACAGGAGAGCTACCGCAAGCGCAGGGCCGAGCAGGGCAAGGTCGTGCGCGAACGGGTCCAGGTCCCCGAAGATCACAAGTTCTGTCCCCGTTGTTCCGAGATCAAGCCCCGGGCCGACTTCGGCCGTAACCGGACCGCCAAAGACGGACTCACCACCTACTGCAAGCAGTGCCACACCATCGTGGCCCGCGAGAACAAGGCCAAGAACCACGGCAGCGAGCGGAGCTACCTGCTCCGCTACCGCTACGGCATCACCGACGACGATTTCGCGCGCATGCTCGCCCGTCAGGGCGGGCTCTGCGCCGTCTGCCGGGCCGTCCCTGGCACGTTCGTCGACCACTGTCACCGGACCGGGCAGGTCCGGGGTGTTCTCTGCTTCAACTGCAACAACGGGCTCGGCCACTTCGGCGACAACACGGTGCTGCTGGAGCTGGCCGCGCTCTATCTCGATGGTGAGCTGCTCTGGCCGGAGTTCGTGGTGCTTCCCGAGCGGCGTGAGGGCGGGCCGGTGGCTCCGCGTGGTGTGCTGGGATCGGCCGCCGGAGCATGTGGATCATTGTCACCGTACGGGCGAGGTGCGGTACGCGTTGTGCCTGCCGTGCAACACGGGGATCGGGCAGTTCCGGGATGATCCGGCCGTGGTGTGGCGGGCGCTGGCGTACGTGGAGGCCGTGGAGCCGTACGGCGACGAGGTCGTGGTGTCGGATGAGGAGTTGCGGGAGCTGGTGCGGGCGGAGGAGGAGCTGCGCTCGGCGTTCTACGCGACGGTGACGCGGGTGGGCTGAGGGGCGCTGAGGTTCACTGCTCGGGCATGGTGTAGTCGACGCCCACGCCGAGCAGGCGGATGGGGCGGGTGAGGTCGAAGCGGTCGAGGATGGCGAGGGCCGTCCGGGTGACCGTGGCGGGGTCCGTGGT
>NZ_POUD01000319.1 GCF_003236395.1 Nonomuraea aridisoli
CACCCACACCGCCCGCCGCCCGTTCTCCGACGAGGTGCCCTCGACCAGCAGGCCGCCGGGGGCCAGCCGGCCCGTGAGCACGTCCCAGTACCGCCACGCGTCGGCCTCGGCGTACTGACGCAGCACGTTGAAGGCCCGTACCAGCGTCGGTGGGCGCGGGACCGGCAGCTCGAACCCGCCCAGCCGGAAGCTCAGCCCCTCCCGCTCGTACGGCTTGGCCGCCGCCACCCGCGCCGGGTCGATCTCGATGCCGACCACCTCCACGCCGGGCGCCACCCGGCGCAGCCGGGTGAACAGCTCCAGCGTCGTGGCGGGCGAGGCGCCGTAGCCCAGGTCCACCACGAGCGGCCGCGCCACCGAGCGCAGCAGCGGGGCGTGCACGGCCGCGATCCAGCGGTCGGCGCGCCGCAGCCGGTTGTGCCCGGTCGTGCCGCGCGTGATGGCGCCGACCGGTTTAGTCACGTACGCGGTGCACCTTGTGCTGGGCGGCCTGGGCGCGCGGCCGGATGACCATGCGGTCGATGTTGACGTGGGCGGGCCGCGTCACCGCCCAGACGATCGCGTCGGCCACGTCGTCGGAGCTCAGCGGCCCCGGCACGCCCTCGTACACCTGGGCCGCCCGCTCCTCGTCGCCCCGGAACCGGGTGACCGCGAAGCCCTCGGTCTTCACCATGCCGGGGGCGATCTCGACCACCCGCACCGGCTCGCCGACCAGCTCCAGGCGGAGCGTCTCGGTCATCGAGCGCTGGGCGTGCTTGGCCGCGACGTAGCCGCCCCCGCCCTCGTACGCCGACAACCCCGCCGTCGAGGTCAGCATGACCAGCACGCCGTCGCCGGACGCGACGAGTTCGGGCAGCAGCGCCCGGGTCATGCGCAGGGAGCCGAGCACGTTCGTGTCGTACATCGCCTGCCAGTCGCCGACGTCGCCCCCCGCCACCGGCTCCATGCCGAGCGCGCCGCCGGCGTTGTTGACCAGCACGTCACAACGTTCGAGAGAGGAGGCGAGCGCGTCCACCGACTCCTGGGAGGTCACGTCGAGCGTCACCGGCCTGATCGAGGGAACCTCCGAGGACAGCCTGTCGAGCCGGTCGCGGCGCCGCGCGCCCGCCACCACCTCGAAGCCCTCGGCGGCGAGCCGACGCGCGGTCGCCTCCCCGATCCCGCTGCTCGCACCGGTCACCACAGCCGTCTTCCGCATGTCGCCCATCCTGCCAGCCCCGGGCAGGTGCCAGGAGAGGGGACATAACAATGCCCTCTACCCTCCATTGGTACTACTTGTCGGGAATGCCGAATAAATCGGAATAGTTGTCAATTGTCCGGAGGTGGTGTCGAGTGAGGCGACGACGGGTCAGCCGGGTCGCGACCATCAGCATGCACACATCGCCGCTGGACCAGCCCGGAACGGGCGACGCCGGCGGCATGAACGTGTACATCGTGGAGTCCGCCAGACGACTGGCTCAGCTCGGCGTGGAGGTCGAGATCTTCACCCGGGCCACCGCCCGAGACCTGCCGCCCGTGGCCGAACTCGCGCCAGGGGTCCTCGTCCGCCATCTCACGGCGGGCCCGTACGAGGAGCTGGACCGCGCCGAGCTGCCCGCCCAGCTCTGCGCGTTCCTGTCGGGTGTGCTGCGCACCGAGGCGATGTACGACCCCGGCCGCTACGACGTCATCCACTCCCACTACTGGCTCTCGGGACAGGTCGGCCGGCTGGCCAAGGAGCGCTGGGGCGTGCCGCTCGTGCACACCATGCACACCATGGCCAAGGTCAAGAACCTGCTGCTCGCCCGGGACGACAAGCCCGAGCCGCAGGCCCGCGTGGTCGGCGAGGAGCAGGTCGTCGCGGTCGCCGACCGCCTGGTGGCCAACACCGCCGACGAGGCCCGCGAGCTGATCGACCTGTACGGCGCCGCCGAGGACCGCGTCGCCGTCGTCAACCCCGGCGTCAACCTCTCCGTCTTCCGGCCCGGCTCCCAGCTGGCCGCCCGCCGCCGCCTCGGCCTGCCCAGGGACGCGCACCTGCTGCTGTTCGTCGGCCGCATCCAGCCGCTCAAGGCCCCCGACGTGCTGCTGCGCGCCGCCGCGAGGATGCTCGCCGACGACCCGTCCCTGCGCGGCCGCCTCGTGGTCGCCTGCGTCGGCGGGCCGTCGGGCAACGGCCTGGCCCGGCCCTCGCTGCTCACCGAGCTCGCCGCCGAGCTCGGCATCTCCGACGTCTTCCGGCTCGTGCCGCCCGCCCCGCAGGAGGAGCTGGCCGACTGGTACCGGGCCGCGTCGGCCACCGTCGTCCCGTCCCACAGCGAGTCGTTCGGGCTGGTCGCGCTGGAGTCGCAGGCGTGCGGCACGCCGGTGGCGGCCGCCGCGGTGGGCGGGCTGCGCACCGCCGTCCGCGACGGGGTATCCGGGGTGCTCGTGGACGGCCACGACCCCGCCGTGTGGGCCCGCGTGCTGCGCCGTTTCGTCACCACGCCGCGCTGGCGGGAGGAGCTCTCCCGGGGCGCCCGCGAGCACGCCGCCGCCTTCGGCTGGCAGGCCACCGCCGCGCGCCTCATGGACGTGTACGCGGGCGCCGTCGCGAACCTCCACAAAGTGCCCGTGGCCGTCAACGTGTGACCTCCTATCCTGTCGGCATGCGCGAAGTCGTCGAAGCGGCGCTCAAGGCGGCGGAGGTCTCCTACGAGGAGCCGAGGCCCGGGGCGTTCCTCGCCAAACTGCCCGGGCAGCACAAGCTCGCCACCATGACCTGGCTGATCGTGGGTGAGCGGGCGCTGCACGTCGAGGCGTTCTTCTGCCGCCAGCCCGACGAGAACCACACCGAGTTCTACCGATGGCTGCTCGGCAAGAACGGCTCGATGTACGGCGTGCACTTCTCGCTCGACCCGGTCGGCGACGTCTACCTCGTGGGCCGCGTGCCGCTGGCCGCCGTCACCGAGCAGGAGGTCGACCGGCTGCTCGGCTGCGTGCTGACGTACAGCGACGACTGGTTCGACCGGGCGCTGGAGCTGGGGTTCGCCTCCTCGATCCGGCGCGAGTGGGCCTGGCGCGCCAAGCGCGGCGAGTCGCTCGCCAACCTGCGGGCCTTCGCCCGCTTCGCCGACCCCGACCGGTGACGCGCACGCCGAACCATAGGATTGGCGACATGGCGACTTTGGTGCTGCTTAGGCATGGCGAGAGCGACTGGAACGCGAAGGGCCTGTTCACCGGCTGGGTGGACGTCAGCCTGTCGGTCAAGGGCGAGGACGAGGCGCGCCGCGGCGGCAAGCTCCTCCAGGAGGCCGGGCTGAGCCCGGACGTCGTCCACACGAGCCTGCTCACCCGGGCCATCCAGACGGCCCAGCTGGCGCTGCAGGAGGCCGACCTGCTGTGGCTGCCGGTCAAGCGCAGCTGGCGGCTGAACGAGCGCCACTACGGCGCCCTGCAGGGCAAGAACAAGGCGCAGACCCGCGAGGAGTTCGGCGACGAGCAGTTCATGCTCTGGCGCCGCTCCTACGACGTGCCGCCGCCGCCGATCGCCGACGACGACGAGTACTCCCAGGCCGGCGACCGGCGCTACGCCCCGCTGCCGCCGGAGCTCATGCCGCGCACCGAGTGCCTGAAGGACGTCGTCGAGCGCATGCTGCCGTACTGGTACGACGAGATCGTCCCCGACCTCGCGGCGGGCCGCACGGTGCTGGTGGCCGCCCACGGCAACTCCCTGCGGGCGCTCGTCAAGCACCTCGACGGCATCGGCGACGAGGAGATCGCCGGCCTGAACATCCCCACGGGCATCCCGCTCGTGTACGACCTCGACGAGCACTACCGGCCCATCGTGCGCGGCGGGAGATACCTCGACCCCGAGGCCGCCAAGGCCGCCATCGAGGCCGTCGCCAACCAGGGCCGCTGACGGACATGCCGGACGAGCGGGCCGAGACGACGGGCAGCTGCTACGCGTGCAAGCGCGTCTTCAGCTACGACCCGAAGGACGTCGTGACCTTCCTGGTCGATCCCGAGACCGGCTTCCCGCCGGGCCTCACGCCCCTCGGCTCGCTGCGCCCGGCCACGCCCGAGGCCGTCGCCAGGTCCGTGGACCTGCCGGTCTGCCCCGACTGCGTGGACAAGGCCAGACGCTTCGGCACGAACCCGTGGGACGGCCCCGGCACCTCCGGCCCGCCGTCCCCCAACTGACTCAGCCGCGCCGCACGCGCGCCCCGCTCTCGATCAGCCGGGGCGGGAGCCCGTCACGAGGTAGACGACGTCCTGGGCGACGCGTACGGCGTGGTCGGCGTAGCGCTCGTAGTAGCGGCCCACCAGCGTGATGTCGATCGCGGGCTCGACGCCGTGCTCCCAGTCCTTGCTCAGGATGCTCCTGAACAGCCTGCGGTGCAGCCGGTCCATCGCGTCGTCGTCCTGCTCCAGCTCCATGGCTGACTCGACGTCGCGCGAGGCCACGCAGCTGCCGGCCTTGGTGACCAGGTTCTCGGCGATCTGGCCCATCTCCAGGATGGTCGAGCGCAGCTCCGGCGGGATCGCCGAGACGGGGTGACGCAGCCGCGCCACCTTGGCGACGTGCACCGCGAGGTCGCCCATGCGCTCCAGGTCGGTGCCCATGCGCAGCGCCGTGATCACCATGCGCAGGTCCACCGCCACCGGCTGCTGCCTGGCCATCAGGTCGAAGATGGACGCCTCGACGTCGGCGAACGTCGCGTTGACCTCCTCGTCCCGCGAGATGACGCTCTCGGCGAGCTGCAGGTCGGCGTCGAGGAGCGCCGTGGTGGCACGGGAGATGGCCGACCGGACCAGCCGGGTCATCTCCACCAGCTTGTCGGTCAGCGAATCAAGTTCTTCATGGTACGCGTCGCGCATGCCGTCACCGTACGGGCCCGTCGATGAACGAACTCCAACCGCAAGATGAACTTTCCAGGAAAGCGGCGTTCATCCCCTGATGAGGGGGTCTGTCCTGGGGGAACGCCGCCTACCATCGGAGGCATGAATGAGATGGCCATGAGCTTCGCGGCCCTGGCCGGGTTCGTGGTGGGCGCGCTGGCGGTCCTGTTCTACCGCAACCAGATCGAGGCCCCGAGCCGCATCGCGACGGACGACGGCGTCGAGACGGGCGCCGCGCTGCCGCAGGGCGTCGCCTCCGTGCTGGCCGTCCTCCCCTCCTCGGCCGTGGTGCTCGACGCCCACGACCGCGTGCTGCGCGCCAGCTCGGCCGCGCGGGCGTTCGGGCTCGTCAAGGGTGACCGGCTGATGGCCGCCGAGCTGCTCGCCCTGGCCCGGCAGGTACGCCGCGACGGCGAGATCCGCGAGAGCGAGATCGACGTCGCGGGTCACAAGTTCGGCCAGGAGACCACCAACTTCGCCGTCCGCGTGGCGCCCCTCGGCTCGTACGGCCAGGTGCTCGTGCTCGCCGAGGACCAGACCGAGCGCCGCCGCGTCGAGGCCGTACGCCGCGACTTCGTCGCCAACGTCAGCCACGAGCTGAAGACCCCCGTGGGCGCCATGAGCCTGCTGGCCGAGACGATCCAGGACGCCGCCGACGACCCCGAGGCCGTCAGCCGCTTCGCCGGCCGCATGCAGCTCGAGGCCGCCCGGCTCAACTACCTCATCCAGGACCTCATCACCCTCAGCCGGATCCAGGGCGCCGAGCCCATCCCCACCCCCGGGCAGGTCTCGATCGACGAGGCCGTCCAGGACGCCATCGACCACTGCAACACCAAGGCCGCCGCCAAGGACATCACGCTCGTCACCGGCGGCGCCGAGGGTCTGCGCATCTGGGGCGACGACGAGCTGCTCGTCACCGCCCTCCGCAATCTGATCGACAACGCGGTCGCGTACAGTCCTGAGCACACCCGCGTGGTCGTCAGCGTGCGGCCGGCCGGCGACTCGGTGGAGATCAGCGTCAGCGACCAGGGCATCGGCATCCCGGAGGAGGCGCTGGAGCGCATCTTCGAGCGCTTCTTCCGCGTCGACGCCGCCCGCTCGCGGGCCACCGGCGGCACCGGGCTCGGGCTCGCCATCGTCAAGCACGTCGCCGCCGCCCACGCGGGCGAGGTGTCCGTCTGGAGCAAGGAAGGTTCCGGCTCCACCTTCACGCTCCGCCTGCCCGCCTTCGCCGGGACGGCGGTGCCCGTACAACCTTCGATTCCCCTGGAGACAGCTCCGTGATCGATGAAGCAACCCGCCCCCTCTGGAGCGCGGCCAAGGAGGACTCATGACCCGCGTGCTGGTCGTCGAGGACGAGGAGTCCTTCTCCGACGCGCTGTCGTACATGCTGCGCAAGGAGGGCTTCGAGGTGTCGGTCGCGGCGACCGGCCCGGAGGCGCTGGAGACGTTCGACCGCAACGGCGCCGACCTGGTGCTGCTCGACCTGATGTTGCCGGGGCTGCCCGGCACCGAGGTGTGCCGCTCGCTGCGGCAGCGCTCCAAGGTCCCGGTCATCATGCTGACGGCCAAGGACAGCGAGATCGACAAGGTCGTGGGGCTCGAACTCGGCGCCGACGACTACGTCACCAAGCCGTTCTCCTCGCGTGAGCTGGTCGCCCGCATCCGCGCCGTGCTGCGCCGCCAGGGCGACGTGCCCGAGGAGCTGGAGACGGCCGTGCTCGCGGTGGGCCCCGTGCGCATGGACGTCGACCGCCACGTCGTCGCCGTGCGCGGCGAGCAGGTGCAGCTGCCGCTCAAGGAGTTCGAGCTGCTGGAGGTGCTGCTGCGCAACGCCGGGCGCGTGCTCACCCGCGGACAGCTCATCGACCGGGTCTGGGGCGCCGACTACGTGGGCGACACCAAGACGCTCGACGTCCACGTCAAGCGCCTGCGCGCCAAGATCGAGTCAGACCCGTCCAACCCGCGCTGCATCCTCACCGTGCGCGGCCTGGGCTACAAGTTCGACGCCGTCGAAGAGTGAGAAACCCTTGTTCCGGTACGCGCCAGGCGTACCGGAACAAGGGTTTTCGCATGCCGTCAGTGACTCTCCTCGGCCGGGGCCGAGGGCGTCGCGCTGGGCGTGGGAGCCGGGGTGGCGCCGGGAGCGGCCGGGTAGGCCGCGAACTCGCGGCTGCGCGTCACCACGGGGACGTGCAGGGAGATCGTGCCGGCGTTGGCGAACTGGAGGTCCAGCTTGACGCTCTCGCCGCCCCTGAAGCTCTTGGGGATGGCCTCCAGCATGACCTGGGGCGTGGGCTTGCCGGTGTTGACCAGCTGGTTGCTCGGGAGCTGGATGGGGCTGGCGAGCTTCACCGTGCCCATGCCGGCCGCGGTGACGGCCTGGAGGCTGTCGGCGGCGCCGGCGGTGTTGAGGATGTTCAGGTAGATCGGGGCCGACCCGCGCCAGGGAAGCTGCGCCCCGGAGTCGGGGCCGAGGATGAACGCCTGGGGGATGTGAATGTCGCCCTTGCCGTATGCGCCGTTGTCGATGAGGACTCCGGCTTCGTTCGGCGCGTACGGCTTGTTGGTGGTGGCGTCGAATCCAGCCCCGCAGCCCGCGAGCACGGGGGCTGCCAAGAACGCGGCGGCTACGACAATCCAGCGACGGCTGGTCACGGGCGGGTTCTCCTTGGTCTTGCGCAGGTGTCGCGCGTGCGTGATGTGCAGCGCCCACCATATCCACCCCAATCCAAGGTCATATGCGCACCCCCGCAGGTCATTCGCTATGTCCGCAAATGCGATTCATAGAGTTGAGAGCTTGTCAAGCCCCAATATGCGGCCTTGACCTGCAGTTATGAGGATTTCACTGTTCCGGGAGGCTGTGGATGCGTGGTACCCTGGAGTACAGCGGAAGGGGTACTTGTCACATGACTTTCCAGGTCGGCGACACTGTCGTCTACCCCCACCATGGGGCTGCTCGGATCGAAGCAATCACGACGCGATCCATCAAGGGTGAGGAAAAGACCTACCTGGTGCTCAAGGTCGACAAGGGCGACCTTACCGTCCAGGTGCCAGCCGAAAACGCAGAACTCGTCGGCGTGCGCGATGTTGTCGGCCAGGAAGGCCTTGAACGGGTTTTCGATGTCCTTCGCATGCCGCACACCGAGGAGCCGACTAACTGGTCTCGTCGCTACAAGGCCAATCTGGAGAAGCTCGCCTCGGGCGATGTGAACAAGGTCGCCGAAGTGGTTCGCGACCTGTGGCGGCGTGACCGTGAGCGCGGCCTGTCCGCCGGTGAGAAGCGCATGCTCGCCAAGGCGCGCCAGATCCTCGTCAGCGAGCTCGCGCTCGCCGAGAAGACCAACGAGGACAAGGCCGAGGCTCTGCTCGACGAGGTTCTCAACTCCTGAACACGAATTTTCCCCGGGTGGGCGTCGGTGTCGACGTCCACCCGTTCGCTTCGGACGCCTCCGGGCGTGAGCTCCACCTCGCCGGCCTGCACTGGCCGGGCGAGGGCGGGCTCGACGGTCACTCCGACGGCGACGCCGCCGCCCACGCGGCCTGCGACGCGCTGCTGTCCGCCGCCGGCCTGGGCGACCTCGGCGGGCTGTTCGGCACCGCCGACCCGCGCTGGGCGGGCGCCTCGGGCGCCGCGCTGCTGGAGGAGACCGCGCGCCAGGTGCGCGCCGCCGGCTACGAGATCGGCAACGTGGCCATCCAGGTGATCGGCAACCGGCCCAAGCTGGCGCCGCGCCGTACGGAGGCCGAGAAGGCGCTCAGCGCCGCTGTGGGGGCGCCGGTGAGCGTCTCCGCCACCACGACCGACGGGCTGGGGCTGACCGGCCGCGGAGAGGGCATCGCGGCGGTCGCCACCGCCCTCGTGGTCAACCTTTCCTGAGAGCCGGGCGTCCTACGTCGGGATACGTGAGGGTGTCCTGGCGGGTCGTCGCCCGAAGCCCGCCCAGTCGGAGGCGGCGGTTCGTCACTGGCGCGGTACGGACCGCCGCCTTCCCTTTTGGGTAGTTTGTCGTCTCGGAGGGTAGTTATCCCCACGACATGTGAACGTCTCGGGGGGAGCTGCACATGATCGGCGCGATCGTTTCCGCGATAGTCATCGGCGCCATCGTCGGCGCGCTGGCCCGGCTGATAGTGCCCGGCAAGCAGAACATGTCCATCTGGCTGACCCTCATCGTCGGCATCGTGGCCGCCCTCATCGGCACGCTGATCGCGCAGGCGGCCGGCTGGGCCGACACGAGAGGGATCGACTGGATCGAGCACATTCTCCAGCTGGCCCTTGCGGTCATCGGTGTGCTCCTCGTGACGCGCATGGGCATGGGGCGTGGTCGTTCCGGGAGAACGCAGGTCTGACCTGCGGTGACCTGGCCGTTCGTCAAATCCGCGCATAATCGCCGTAGATCGGGTAGCGACCTCCTCGTGAGAGTGAACCGCTCACCCTCACGGGGAGGTTTCATGTCATGACCATCGAATCCATCCTTGGCGCCATCGTGATTGGCGCCGTGATTGGCGCAATCGGTCGTCTGCTGCTTCCCGGCAGGCAGGCCATCGGGTGGATCCTCACCGTCGTCGTCGGCATCGTCGCCGCCATCATCGGCACGATGATCGCGCAGGTGATGGGGGTGCAGACGACGCCCGGCATCGACTGGATCGAGCTCGTGATGCAGGTGGTTCTCGCCATCGTCGGCGTGGGCCTGGTCGCGGGGCTCAAGCGAGGCAGCAGGGTCTAGGCGGGATAAAGGACCCGTCCGGGGCCTGCTCCCTTCGTGCGCGGCTTGAGGCCCGCCCGGGAGCCGTTCCCGGAGGGTGAAGCAGCGAAGGCCCGCCCGGGGTGCACCCGGGCGGGCCTCCCATGTGTCGCCGCGGTCAGTCCTCCGGCGGGCGCGGGGTGCTGCGCAGCCGTCCGGCCGGGGCCGGGGTGCCGTCGTCGACCACCGGGTGG
>NZ_POUD01000031.1 GCF_003236395.1 Nonomuraea aridisoli
GTGGCTGATCGACCGGCAACCCCGATCGCCCGCCAACAGGCCACCTCAATCGCCCGCCAACAGGCCACCTCACCCGACGCCATGTGCCTGTAGCGGCGAAACCACGGCGAAATCACGAGGGCCGCACCGGCGACCGGTGCGGCCCTTCGCCGCCGCGAACCCCCTCCACGCCCAGCCGCATCGAGCACGACTCCTCGCACCGGCGGGTCTCCAGCTTGCGCAGCTGCGACTCCAACGCCCAGGCGCACTCGATCACCACCCGGTCGCTCACACCGCGGCCGAACAGCGTGCCGCCCCGCCGTCTCCACGGCAGCCGCCCCGGTGTCCGTACGGCGCTCGGCGCTGCGGTCCACGCGATGGCGGCGCGTGATCTGCGTTGATCCGCGTGGTGATCGGCGCGCGCGGGTTCCACCGTGAGTGCGCGTTGGCTCAGGCCGCGTTTCTGGCTCGCCGCTGGAGTGCGGCGATGATTCCGGCCGGGTCCACGCTGCCGTAACCGTAGTCGTAGTCGAACCCGGCCTCGCTGCGGTCCTCGGCGGTCCGCCGTAGCAGCGCCCGCAGCTCGGCCGGCGGCAGCCGGGACGCCGGCCACCGGGTGCGTACCGCGGCCACCAGCCCGGCCGTCACTGCCGCCGCCGCGGCGGTGCCCGCGTCCGGCTCGTCCGGCCCGAACGCTCCCGACCCGGCGAAATGCGCGTACGCGCACACGTCCGGCTTGCGGGCGGTCAGCCGCCCCGGTCCCCGGGAGGAGTAGCCGAGGCGGTCGCCGTTGACGTCCACGGCCCCCACCGACAGCGCCTTCGGATGGGAGCAGGCGCCCGCGATCGGCCGCCCGTGGTCGCCCGCCGCGAAGACCACGTCGGCGCCCGCCCGGTCGAGCGCGGCGATCATGAGATTGACCGGGTGCGCGGCGTCGTCGGAGTAACAGCCGAGGTGGGCTGCCTCGCCGGAGCGACCGCCGGGGTGGGCTGCATCGCCGGGGTAGCCGCCGGGCTGGGCGGTACGGCCGCAATGGTGGCCGGGGAAGCCGCGGGGGTGTGCGGTACTGCCGGAATAGCCGGCGGGCAGGGTCGGTGTGGCCACCGTCCACCCGCTGACCACCACCAGGGCCCGCGACTCCTCGGGCTGCGTCTCGAGCGCCGTAAGCAGGCCGGCCAGGGCGGAGAGGGCGTCCGACAGCAGGGCGCCGCGCCCCGGCGGCAACACCGGGAGGTCGACGAGCGTGGCGTGCGGGGCGGCGATGAGCGCGTCGAACGCCGACATCGTGCCGTGGCCGGTCGCGGACTCGCCCGGCCGGGCCGACCCGTTCCAGCGGGACCCGGCGTCCAGGGTGACGCTGCGGCCGAGCCGCCGGGCCGTGTGCGCGCCGTCGATCCCCGTGTCGAGCACGGCCAGCGCCACGCCGTCGCCGTCGAGCCCCTCGGCGTGCAGGCCGGCGACGTTCAGCAGTCGCTCGACGTCGTGCCAGTCGCCGATCGGCGGGCCGCCCGCGCGCACGGGCACGGCCTCGATGGCCGGGTCGGCGTGGACGGTCACGCCCGGCCCGAGCGGCCGGTCGTCGCAGAGGGTGCCGCGGACCAGCACGCAGGCGTCCTCGGCGGCGTCGAACGGCCGGAGCGTGAGGGGGTCGCCGGCCGGTCGCGGCACGGTCACGGGCGTGAAGGCCGTGTCGAGCTCGACCCCGGGCAGCCCGCCGGCGACGTCGGCCGCGCTGACCGTCCCGCGGGGATCGGAGAGCGTGGAGACGAGGTCGGGGGAGGGGCGGAGCTGGATCAGGACCCGCATGTGTCACCACCGAACGTGTGGGGAGGGGAAGGAACCTCCCAACATTCCTTCATCCGTCCCGGCTCGTCCAGCGCTATCGGCAGGCTCGTGACCTGCAATAATGCGACGTTTGCCACGAAGTGGACGATCTCTTGTCCGGCGGCGTCAGGCTTCCGTGTCTCCGGTCCGTTCACTACGGTGAGGCACCATGACGCTCCAGGCGCAGAAGCCGGTCGACGACGGTGAGAAGGCCCATTGGCTGGCGGTGCGGCCGAGGCTCGTCCTCGCCAGCGCCTTCATGCTCTTCCTCGAGCTCGCGCTGATCCGCTGGACGGGCTCCAACATCGTCCACCTCAGCTACTTCACGAACTTCGTGCTGCTCGGCTCCTTCCTCGGCATCGGCCTCGGCTTCCTGCGCGTGGGGCGCTCGCGGCGGCAGCCGTACTACTCGCCGATCGTGCTGGCGATCCTGGTGATCGTCGTGCTGGCCTTCCCCGTGACGGTCGACCGCGACACCGAGGGCGTCCTGTACTGGACGAGCCTGTCCACCACCGGCCCGCCCGCCTGGCTCATCCTGCCGGTGATCTTCTGCGCCGCGGCGGTCATCCTCATGGGCCCCGCCGAACTGGTCGGGCGCTGCTTCCCCGAGCTGCCGCGCCTGGAGGCCTACCGCTACGACCTCATCGGCAGCCTCACGGGCATCGCCGCGTTCACGGCGCTGTCGTTCCTGAGCGCGCCGCCGGTGGTCTGGGGGATCATCGCGGCCGCCTGCTACGGGGTGCTGCTCGTGCCCCGGCCGCGCGCCCTCTACGTCGGGCTGGTCACCGTGCCGTCCGTGGCCGTGGTGGGGCTGCTGCTGGCCGAGACGCTGACCGCCGGCGCGCTCTGGTCGCCGTACTACAAGGTCACCTTCCGCGAGCTCCAGGGCCTCAGCGTCCCCGTCACCGACATCGCGGTCAACGGCATCCCGCACCAGCAGACCATGCCCGCCGCCGCCCGCCTGCAGCTGGAGCGCCAGTACGGCCTGCCGTACGAGCGGGCCGCCAGACCGCCCAAGGACGTGCTCATCGTCGGCGCGGGCAGCGGCACCGACGTCGCCATCGCCCTGTCCAAGGGCGCCACCCGAGTCGACGCCGTGGAGATCGACCCCAAGCTGCGCGAGCTGGGCGCCGCCGTCCACCCCGACCGGCCGTACGCCGACCCGCGCGTCACCACCCACATCACCGACGGCCGCGCCTTCCTCGAACGCGGCTCCGGCGCCTACGACCTGATCCTCTTCGCGCTGCCCGACTCGCTCACCCTCGTCTCCGGGGCCAGCTCGCTGCGCCTGGAGAGCTACCTGTTCACCGAGGAGGCCATGAAGGCCGCCCGCGCCCGGCTCAAGCCCGGCGGCGCCTTCTCGATGTACAACTACTACCGCGAGAGCTGGCTCGTCGACCGCCTCGCGTCCACCGTGCAGAGCGCCTTCGGCCACAAACCCTGCGTCGACGTGGTCAGCACCGCCGGCCACCAGGCCGTCATCACCGCCGGGCTGACCGCCGCCGACCAGCGCTGCGCCGCCGAGTGGCCCGGCGCCGCCCCCGGCACACCGACACCCGCCGACGACGACCGCCCGTTCCTCTACCTGAAGGACGCGACGATCCCGCCGATCTACCTCATCACGCTCGGCCTGATCCTCGCCGTCAGCCTGATCGCCGTCCGCGTCGTCGCGGGGCCGTACCGGCGCATGCGCCCGTACGCCGACCTGTTCCTGCTCGGGGTGGCGTTCATGCTGCTGGAGACCAAGAGCGTGACCGGGTTCGCGCTGCTGTTCGGCACCACGTGGGTGGTCAACGCCATCGTGTTCGCCGGGGTGCTGGTCGCCGTGCTCGCCGCCGTCGAGGTGACCCGCCGCTTCCGCACCCCGCCGCTGCCCGTCATGTACGGCGTGCTGTTCGCCGGCCTGCTGCTGGCGTGGTTCGTGCCCACCGAGTGGCTGCTGTCGCTGCCGGTGCCGCTGCGCGCCGTGGCCGCCGTGGTGGTGGCGTTCCTGCCGATCTTCGCGGCGAACGTCGTCTTCGCCAAGCGCTTCGCCGAGACCGCCGACGCCACCACGTCGTTCGGCGCGAACCTGCTCGGCGCCATGGTGGGCGGCTGCCTGGAGTACGCGGCCCTGGTCATCGGCTACCAGGGCCTGCTCGTCGTGGCCGCGCTGCTCTACCTTGGCGCCATGGCCCTGCTGCCGAGACAGCGCGCCCTGGCCTGACCCTCCGTCGTGCCGCCCGGCGGTGGGGCGGCACGACGGGCTAGCCGCAGAGCTCGTCGATGGACTTCGCGCCGGCCCGCTGGGAGTTGCGGGTGGGCGTCTGCTTCGGCGCGGCCGCGCGGGTGCTCGGCGCGGCGGAGGACGTCACGCTCGGGGAGGCGCTCACGTTGGCCGCCTGCGCCTGCCGGGGCGGCCGGAGCGAGTCGTTGATCGCCTTCTTCGTCGCCTGGCGGATCTTGACCCAGTCGGGCGCGCCCGAGTAGAACTCCGGCGGCACGAACTGCAGGCTGGTGATCTTCGCGCCTTTGACCTTGAGGGCCATCTCCAGCAGCGGCTGGAGCAGTTCCTGCGGGATGTTCGTCTGGGCGAGCCGCTTGGCCGCGCTGGCGATCTGGTTGAAGCGGCTCAGGATCACGCCCGGGGTGGCCTGCTGGACGAACGCGCCGATGACGCAGCGCTGGCGGGCCATGCGGGAGAAGTCGTCGCTGTTGACCCGCGAGCGGCCGTACCAGAGGGCCTCCTCGCCCGACAGCTTGCGGTAGCCGGCCTTGATCGTGCCGGCGGTGCCGTACAGGCCGCCCCACTTGATGTCCTGCTCGACCCGGATGCGCAGGCCGCCGATGGCGTCGACCAGGTCCGCGAAGCCGTACATGTTCATCATCGCGTAGTAGTCGATGTGCAGGCCCAGCGTGAAGCCGATGGCGTCCATCAGGGCGCGGGGGCCCTTGTTGTGGCCCCCCATGATCTCCGGGTGGTCGTTGGCGTACTGCCAGACCTCGTTGAGCAGGCCGCCGTTCGGGAGCTCGGCCATGAAGCCGTTCGGGAACTGCTTGCGCAGCGGGGAGGACTCCGGGAAGCGCACGTGCTGCAGGTTACGGGGCAGGCTGAACAGGACCGTGTTGCCGGTTCTGACGTCGACGCTGGCCACGTTCATGCTGTCGGTGCGCACGCCGGTGCGGTTGCTCGCCGCGTCGCCGCCGATCAGCAGGAAGTTGACCCGGGTCTTGCCGCTCCACGGGTCGGCCGGGTTCGTGGGCGCCGCGGCAGCGTCGGGGTCGTCGGCGGCGCTCTTGAAGATGGAGCCGACCGCGTCGCGGGCGGCCACGACGTACTGGGCGGTCATCGCGAACGGCGACATGACGGCCACGCACAGCACGCCCACCACGATGCCGGTCAGCATCTGGCCCTGCTGGTTCAGCCGGTTCGGGCCCAGCACGATGTACGACGTCACCAGCAGCGCGAACCACGCCAGCGCGGCGACGGACGCCAGGACGATCACCCACATCATCGCGCCGGTGTTCGCGAACATGGTCGCGTTCGCCAGGTCGCTGGCCACGCTCAGCCCGTAGGCCAGCGCCGCGAGCAGCAGCACCGCGTACACGCTGACCAGCACCAGGCCGGTACGACGGTGCCCGGCGCGCAGGTGGGCGGCGCCGGGCACGATGGCGGACAGGGCGGTCCAGCCGAGCACGGAGGCGGGTGTCAGCGGCCGGGCGAAACGCGGCCGGGCGGAGCCCGAGGCGGGGGAGCGCTTCGAGGAGCCCCGCGAGGAGGGACCCTGGGCGTTCGAGGAGCCCTGGGCGTTCGAGGAGCCCGGGCCGGAAGGTCCCGACGCGCGAGTTCCCTGCGAGGAGGAGGGCGTGCGGCCGGGGCGAGGTCGTCGCGCTGGGCGCCGTTTCCTGCCTCCTGGCACGCTCTCTACCCCATCGCGATTGCTCACACCCGGCTCCCTTACACGCCTACCAGGCAAAACTGATGTCCAGCCCCCATTGGCACAAGATTGCCAGGATTCTAGCCCCCATATATGGACAACAGAGACATGTGCTCAACCTGAGATGAACTGCAGGTCAACATCACGAGGTCGTCGAGGACGGCGCCCGCCACGTGTTGCACTGAAACGTGCGGTTCTTCTCCCACCCCTGCCGGAACCACCGGTTGTTGTTCGCGGGAGAGCCGTGGTCACGCGGGTATCCGGGGTGGTCGCCCACCTGTCCGTAGAACCAGAACAGCCGGCTGCGGTTCGCCGTGCTGACCGGGTACGAGGCCGCCACCGAGCGCATCCACATGCCGCCGAAGCACGTCGCCTGGAGCTCCATCTTTCTGCTGAGCGACAGCTTGGTGTTCTGACTGCCGGTGTCGAGGGTGGCGCTCCACCAGGAGTCCATCAGGCCGGTGATGTTCTGGACGTGGTGGCCGTACTCGTGGGCCATCATGCTGATGATGCCGCCGTGCCAGCTGATGATCTGGCCGTACCCGCGGGCGTTGCCGTTGCCCCGCGCCATCGCCGAGGTGGAGGCGTAGATGGTGTTGTTGCGCGGGCAGTAGTACGGCACCATGCTGCCCGCCGACGGGTAGTCGCCGCACGCGCCCCTGCCCCGCCCGGAGGCGATGGCGTAGTTGGGCGGGCTGAAGTCGATGCCCTGCTTCTCCAGGATCGGTCGCCAGGCCCGGTCCATGCATCTGCCGGTCTTCAGGATCAGCGACTTGAGCTGACTGTGGCTGAAGATGCTGGCGTTGCCGGCCCGGCAGGCCAGCCGGGGCAGCCCGCCGGCCCGGTACATGGTGTTGTTCTTCAGGCTCGTGTTGAGCGCGGGCTGCGCCGGCGGATCGACGGTTTCCTGATCCGGCTCCTCCTCGCGCGTCGGCTCGTCCGAGGGCTCGTCGTCGCGCGTGGGGGCGGGCTCGCCGGACTCCTCCTCCGACGGCTCGTACGTCGGGATCGCCACCGGCGTCGTCGTGTCCGAGCCGGAGGAGCCGCCGATCATCACCGCCCCGACGACGATCAGCACGAACAGCGCCGCCAGCGAGCCGAACACCACGCCGAGCACTGCTGCCGCGCCCATACCCTGCTTCCTGCGCGGCGGAGCGGGCTGCCACTGGCGCGGCGGCATCGGCGGCATCGGCGGCCGGGGCGGCGGTGGGGGCGGCTGCCCGTGCCCGTGCGGCTGTCCGTACGGGGGCCTCGGCGGTCTGGGAGGCGGGTAAGGGTTCGCCCGCGGCGGGTACGGGTTCCCCGGACCGCCGGGGCCGCTCGCACCGCCGGGGCCGTACGGCTGGGGTTGGGGCTGACGTCGGCCCGGTGGGGGCCACGGTAAGGAGGGTGGCCGCTGTGGTCGGCCTGGCCCCTGTGGCGGCGGTGGGTAATGCCCGTTGCCTGTCACCGTGTCTCCCCGTTCACCCGCTTGTCCGTAATGCAGGCATTTGCGTCTCGACTTGACGGACCCTTGGCAAATTTGGGGCAAAAGCATACTGATTTATCACCCGTCACGGATGTAGCGGTGCTCGGTTACAGTCCGAAATCATTCGAGGTGATCTCTGCTATCTCCCGGTCCGCGCGGCGGGTGGTGTCCTAGCTTCTTTGGCATGAATCTCCAGCAGCTCCGCTATGTGGTCGCGACTGCGGAGCACCGCACCATGACCGACGCGGCCAGGTCGCTTTACATCGCGCAGCCTGCGCTGTCACGCGCGATCCGCGATCTCGAGCGAGAGCTCGGCATGACGTTGTTCGCCCGTTCCGGCCGAGGCGTGGTCGTCACCGCCCAAGGCCGACGGGTGGTCAAGCTGGCCAGAGAGGCGCTCGACGCCGTCCACGAGATCGAAGGACTGGCCGGCCAGGGTGGCGTCACCGAGGCGGAACTCCGCATCGCCTCCACCCCGAGCCTCGAACCCGGCCTCGCGGGACGGCTTCTGCCGGCCTACACGGCCGAACACCCGGGCGTGCGCGTGCACATCGTGCGGTGCGACGGCAGAGACGCGGTCGTCAGCGCCATCAGGGATCAGCGGGCCGATCTCGGGCTCACCGATCTCCCCGTGCCCACCGATCTCATCACCCACCCGCTCGAACGCCAGGAGATCGTGCTGATCTCCCCGCCCGGGCTCGAACTGCCGAACCCGGTGCCGATGGGCAAGCTGAACGGCATGCGCCTGGCGCTGCCCGCCCGCGGCAGCCTGCGGCGCAGGGAGCTCGACGCGATGTTCGGCAAGTACGCCGTGAAACCGGTGGTCGTGCTCGAAACCGACGAGCGCAACGGCTGGCTCAACGCCGTACGGGCCGGGCAGGCGTCCTTGCTCTGGTACCGCGGGATGGCCGAACAGGCCGCCCGTGCGGGACTGGTGGTGCGCTCGCTCGAACCCGCCGTACGCAGGGTCATCGCCGTCGTCCACGCACGCCGGCGCCTGCCGCTCATCGCCCAGGACTTCCTGGCGACCGCAGAGAAGGGAACAGCAGCCTGACCACTTTGGGAACGATCCATTTCCCCACCTGGGGCCTGCGCTCCCCACGAAACCCGACCCCCCGACTCCCAAGGAGTGCCCTCGACGCAGGGATGGGGATCGGTTCAGCCTGAAGGGTCCGCGAGACCCAAGGCAGGACACCCTCCCGTTCGAGGGGCCTGAGGCCGTTCGGTCCGATGGGTCCGGCGAAGACGCCGCACTCTGAGGATCTTCGGGCATCGGCTCTCAGCCCCTGATCCGCACCACCTCCCCGGAAGCCGCCGCCGTGCCCGCGCCAGGCACGCGGCAGGCCCCCTCCGGCCCCGCCGCCGCGCCTTGCGGCCATCCCGCCGTACGGCATCCCGCCGCCGGCGATCCTCGGCACCGTCCGCCGTTCCGCCGGCCTCCGTCCCCGTGAGCGCCGCGGGCTCCGGCGATCGACGTGCCGCCCTGAAGCGCCACCGGCGCAGACACCGCCGCGCGTACGCCGCCACACACCGTGGCGGCGTGTGCCCGCCACGTGGACGGGGCACCGCACGGCGGGCCCGGCAACGGCAAGGCGTACGGCGACACCGGCCGGACGGCCCGCCGGGACACCGGCCGGGCGGTCCGGCGGCGTGTTGCGCGCTGCACGCATGACTCGTGCCTAACACGCCACGCGCGCAGTGACCAGACATCTGTACCCAACGGGACTGGCCCGGGTCGGCCACCGGGGCGATAGCCCCCCGCGGCACCGTAGGCGACGGGCCGGTTCGCGCGGGTAGGGTGCTCTGCTGCCGGCCGGGGCGGAGGCGGATCCCGTAGGGAGGGACACCTGTGCGCAAGCGACACCTGACGCGGCTGCTCGCAGCGGCGCTGGTCATCACCAGATGTTCCGGCCCAGGGCAGGAGACCGGCCGGACGAGCCCGGCGGGGAAGGTCTGCGCCCTGTCCTGTCCGCGCTGGACGACCTCGGCATCAGCCGCTGACCGGCCCCTTCGGCGGGACAGCGCCTACGGAGGCTCGGGACCGGTCAGATGGTGGGCGGGAGGCGGACCACGGCGCGCAGGCCGGGGGAGGCGTCCTCCAGGACGACCGTGCCGCCGTGGGCGCGGACGGTCTCGCGGACGATCGCCAGCCCCAGCCCCGTGCCGCCCTCGTCACGGCTGCGTCCCGAGTCGAGCCGGGTGAAGCGGTTGAAGACGCGCTCCCGGTCCGCCTCCGGGATGCCGGGCCCGTCGTCGCTGACCGTCAGCACGCCGTCCGCCGTCAGCGCCACCTCGACCTTGGAGGAGGTGTGGCGTACCGCGTTGTCCAGGAGGTTCGTCAGCACGCGGCCGAGGTCGAGGGCGTCGCCGCGGACCACGACCGGCTCGCACGCGGTCAGCCGCACCTCGGCGTAGCGGTCCACCGTCCGGCGTACCACCTCGTCGAGGTCGACGGGCTCCCGCCGGGCCGGCACGCCGCCGCGTTCGTCCAGCCGGGCCAGCGCGAGCAGGTCCTCGGCCAGCCGCGACAGCCGCATCGTGTCCTCCAGCACGCCTTCGGCGGTCTCCTGCCAGTCCTGCCCGTCGGGATGCCCGAGCGCCACCTCCAGTTGCAGCCGGATGCTGGCCAGCGGGCTGCGCAGCTCGTGCGCGGCGTCGGAGACCAGCGCCCGCTGCCGCTGCTCGGCCTCCTCCAGCCGGGCCAGCATGTCGTTGAGCGTGGTGGCCAGCGAATGGACCTCGTCGCGCGACTGCGGCACCGGCAGCCGACGCGAGCGGGCCGTGTGGGTGATGTCCGCCGCGCCGCGGCGCAGCGCCGCGATCGGCCGCAGCGTACGGCCGATCATGAGCCAGCTCGCCACCGCCAGCAGCACGATCAGCGCCGGCGTGCCGACCAGCAGCACCCGCCCGGCCGTGGCCAGGCTGGTCTGGATCTCGCCGATGGGCCGGGCCGCCACCACGGTCTGCCCGTGGTCCGCGCTGAGCACGATGGCCCGCAGGAACCCGGGGATGGCGTACGGCCGCCCGTCCAGCAGCGTGGCCTCGCCGGTCGCGAGGACCTTCGCCCGCGCCCCGGCGTCCAGCAGCGGCACCAGCCGGTCGGTGCCGTACGTGACGTGCGTGATCCGCCCGCGCGCGTCGATGACCTGCACGATCGTGCCGTCGTGGGTGGTGATCGGGCTGGTCAGCGTGCCGGCGTCGGCCGCCACCCGCACGGCCTGCGCCTGCGTGAGCGTCGACTCGTCCACGGTGTCCATCAGCGCGCGTTCGAGCACGCTCAGCAGCACCGACGCCGACAGTGCCAGCGCCAGCGCGAGCACCGCCGAGGCGGCGACCGTGAGCCGGAACCTCAGCCCCTGCCGCCGCCACCAGATAAGCGGCGACTCAGCCACCGTCGCCCGCCAGCCGGTATCCCGCGCCGCGCACGGTCTGCAGCGCGTTCCTGCCGAACGGGACGTCGATCTTGCGCCGGAGGTAGCCGACGTACACCTCGACCACGTTGGGATCGGTGTCGAAGGTGTCCCACACGTGCTCCAGGATCTCCGACTTCGACACCACCTCGTCACGCCGCCGCATCAGGTACTCCAGCAGCGCGAACTCCCGCGGCGTCAGCTCGACAGGGCTCTCGCCGCGCTCGACCCGCCGCCGCGCCGGATCGAGCGACAGGTCGCCCGCCACCAGCACCGCCGGCCGCCGCCCCGCGTCGCGCCGCATCAGCGCCCGCAGCCGGGCCACCAGCACCACGTACGAGAACGGCTTGGTCAGGTAGTCGTCGGCGCCGAGGTCGAGCCCGTCGGCCATGTCGTACTCGCCGTCCTTGGCCGACAGCATGAGGATCGGCACCCAGTTCTCCTCGGCGCGCAGCTGCTTGCACACGTCGTAGCCCGACAGCCTGGGCAGCATGATGTCGAGCACCACGACGTCGTAGTCGCCGTGCCGGGCCGCGTGCAGCCCCTCCTCGCCGTCGTGGGCCAGGTCCACGGCGAACCCCTCGGCCTGCAGACCCCGTTGGAGCGCGGCCGCCATCCGCCGCTCGTCCTCGACGACAAGCACTCTCATGGGGTGATTCTCCTGGTCCCGCGCTGAGACGACGCTGAGAAGGCTGAGAGCACTCTCAGCCGTCCGCGGGCGCACGATCCGCCCGTCACCGGTGAGGACAGAACGGGGCGTATGCGCACGCCATGCACTCTAACCACCGGTACGGCCGGCGGCTCCCAGGCCGGGGACGGCCGCCGCGGAGTCGTCCAGGGCTGAGAGACGTCTCAGGCTGTCTCAGGTCCGCCACAGGATCGATGCCGCAGGCTCTGAGCATCGACATACCGTTAAGGAGTGAGATGCGCAGAGGCACGTTCGTGAGGTGGGGAGTGCCGATCGCGGCGGCGGCCGTGATCGGGGCCGCGATCGGCGCCGGCCCGGTGATCGCCGCGGTGAGCGGCGATCCGGTGCTGCCGGAACGCTCGGCGGAACAACTGCTGGCCGACGCCGCGGCCGCCACCGGCAAGGAGGGCGGCGTCCCGCCCATGTCCGGCACGGTCCAGCAGACGGCCTCGCTCGGCCTGCCGTCGCTGCCCGGCCTGTCGCAGGCGGGCGCGTCGTCGCCGCTGAGCCTGCTGTCCGGCTCCCATGAGGTCAAGGTCTGGTACGGCGCCGCCGACAAGCTGCGCGTCGCCATGCCGACCCAGATGAACGAGACCAACCTGATCGTCAACGGCGGCGAGGCGTGGTACTGGGACAGCGCCACCAACACCGCCACCCGGGTGAGCGTCAAGGCGTCCGCGGCCGCGACGCGGACCCCGGCGCCCGTTCCGGAGTCGCCCGGCCTGACGCCGCAGCAGGCGGCCGCGCAACTGCTCGCCCAGGCCGACGAGCACACCGCGATCCGGGTGATCAACACGGCCGAGGTGGCGGGCCGCCCGGTCTACCAGCTCGTGCTGTCGCCCAAGGACGCCGGCTCGCTGGTGCAGGAGGTGCGGATCGCGCTCGACGGCGAGACGTACGTCCCGCTCCAGGTCCAGGTGTTCGCCAAGGGCTCGGCGGAGCCGGCGTTCCAGGTCGGGTTCACCCAGGTGACGTTCACGCCGCCGGCGGCCGAGAACTTCACCTTCACCCCGCCCGCGGGCGCCAAGGTGGAGGACAAGACGCTCGCCCTCCCCGCGGAGGCCGGCAGGCAGGCCGAGGAGCACGCCGAGCGGGCCAAGGACGTCGCGGGCGAGACGAAGATCGTCGGCGACGGCTGGTCGACGGTGGCGGTCGTGCCGTTCGACCTGGACGCCGTGACCGCACAGGCGCAGCAGGGGGAGGGCGGCGAGGGCCGGGCGCTGCTCGACGGCGTGCTCGCCTCCGCCACCCCGGTGAGCGGCCCGTGGGGCTCGGGCAGGCTGATCAGCACCAAGCTGGTCACCGCCCTGCTGACCGACGACGGCCGTCTCCTGGTCGGCGCGGTCACCCCGGAGGAGATCACCCGGGCGGCGGGCGTCAAGTGACCGCCGTCACGAGCGAAGCGGGGGCGCCCTTCGGGGCGGCCCCGCCCTCCGGGGGCGAGGCGATCGTCACCCGGGGGCTGACCAAACGTTTCCGCAGCGGCCAGATCGCCGTGGACGCGCTCGACCTGAGCGTGCCGCGCGGCTCGGTGTTCGGCTTCCTGGGCCCGAACGGCTCCGGCAAGACGACCACGATCCGCATGCTGCTCGGCCTGGTGAAGCCGACCGCGGGGGAGTACTCCGTGCTCGGGCTGCCCGAGGCGGAGGCCCTGCCGCGGGTGGGGGCGCTGGTCGAGGGGCCGGCCTTCTACCCGTACCTGTCGGGCGCGGCCAACCTGATGCGCTTCGACACCGCCGACCCGACCGCGCCCCGGGCCACCGCGCGACACCGGATCGCCGAGGCGC
Organism: Nonomuraea aridisoli; assembly: GCF_003236395.1. Classification (GTDB taxonomy): domain Bacteria; phylum Actinomycetota; class Actinomycetes; order Streptosporangiales; family Streptosporangiaceae; genus Nonomuraea; species Nonomuraea aridisoli. Next base: position 13,074 of record NZ_POUD01000031.1, read on the forward strand.
TCGAACGGGTGGGCCTGTCGGCCGCCGCGGGCAAGCGGTACCGCAACTACTCCCTCGGCATGCGCCAGCGCCTGGCCATCGCCGCCGCCCTGCTGGGACCGCGTGAGCTGCTCGTCCTCGACGAGCCCACCAACGGCCTCGACCCGCAGGGCACCCGCGAGGTGCGGTCACTGGTCAAGGAGATCGCCTCCGACGGCACCACGGTGTTCGTCTCCTCGCACCTGCTGGCCGAGATCGAGCAGATGTGCACGCACGCCGCGATCATGCGCACCGGAAGGCTCGTCGCGCAGGGCACCATCGCGTCGCTGAGCGGCGGCCTGGCGGCGCGGATCCGGGTGGAGACGCCGGACGCGGCGGGGGCCGCGCGGGTGCTCGGCGCGCTCGGCCTGGCCGACGTCCGCACGGACCCGGGGGGCGGCGACGGGGGCACGGTGACGGCGGAGCTGGGCGGGCACGCGCCGGAGCGGCTCAACGCCGCGCTCGTGGACGACGGCGTGGCCGTACGGGGGCTGGCCGTGGAGCGGCCGAGCCTCGAGGACGTGTTCGTGCGACTGACAGGGGAGGGCTTCGATGTCGACGGCTGACAGCGCGTCCCGTACGACTCCACCGGCCACCGAGGCCACGCCCGCCGGCGAGACCGCGACGGGCACCGCGACGGGCACCGCGACGGCCACCGCCGCTGCGACGGCCGGTGTGACGGCCGCCGCCACGGGGCCGCGGCGGATGCCGGGGCTGGTGCCGGTCGCGGAGACCCTCGGCACCGCGGAACGCACGCCACGCGACCCCGTGCCCGCCGCGGCTGGTGGTCCGCCGGCGCCGCTGCCGCGCAGGGCGGGCGCCTTCTGGCGGCTGCTCGGCTCCGAGCTGGGCCTGACCTTCCGCCGCCCGCGCAACCTGCTCATGCTGGCCGTGCTCGCCATCGTGCCGGTGATCATCGGCGTGGCGCTGCGGCTGGTCAGCGCGCCCGACGACGGCATGGGCGGCGTCGTCGCCTCGGTGGCGGGCAACAGCCTCATGCTGACGTTCTTCGCGTTCTCGTTCCTGGTGCTGCTGCTCATGCCGGTGACGGTGAGCGTGGTGGCGGGCGACGCGCTCGCCGGCGAGGCCGGGGGCGGGACGCTGCGCTACCTGCTGGCCGCGCCCGCCGGGCGGACGCGGCTGCTGCTGGTGAAATACCTGAACGCCGCCGTCTACGCCTACGCGGCCACGGCCGTGGTGGCGCTGTCGGCGCTGGTGACGGGGCTGGTGTTGTTCCCCGCCGGGCCCGTGACGCTGCTGTCGGGCACCACGATCTCCATGGGGGAGGGGCTGGTCAGGATCGCCGTCGCCGTCGGTTACGTGGGCGCCGCCATGGCCGCCCTCGCGGCGGTGGCGCTGGCGCTGTCGGCGTTCACCGAGGTGTCCATCGGGGCGATCGCGGCCACGATGGTGCTGGTCGTGCTCTGCCAGGTGCTGAGGGCGATCCCCGAGCTGGACGCGATCACGCCGTACCTGCTGCCGACCCGGTTCACGAACTTCGACGCGGTGCTGCGCGCCCCGATCGACTGGGCGGCGCTGTGGGACGGGGTGCTGGCGTTCGCGGCCTACATCGTGTTGTTCGGCTCGATCGCGTGGGCCCGCTTCTCCGGCAAGGACATCACGTCCTGACCCCGTGCCGGGGATCGCTCCCCGGCACGGAGTGACGGCCCGTCAGGCCGCGGGACGGCGGCGCAGGCCGAGAACGCCGACCACGACGCCGATGACGCCGACGACCAGCCCGGCCCCGCCGAGCACCCGGGCCGTGGTGTCGGCCGCGCCGGCCGAGCCGGCCGCGGCCAGCGGCGTCACCGACGGCGCCGCGGCGGCCGGCGACGCGCTCGCCGTCGCGGCCCCGTGACTACCTCCGGCGGAGGACGCGGGCAGCAGCTTGAGCAGCGGCGCCGGGTGCTCCGGCTCGCTGCCGTCGGCCTTCGGCGCCTCCGCCCAGTCGACGACCTCACCGCCCGAGTACGTCTGCTTCGTCGGGAAGAGGAGCTGGTCGACGTCCGTGGGCAGCTGCCCCATGGACACCTCGAACTCCTGGAACTCCCCGGGCTTGATCTCGCCGCCCGACCAGACGACCTTGGTGACGGCCTCCTCCAGAGGGCCGTACTCGGTCGTGACGGGCTGGGGCAGCTTGCCCTCGGTGACCTCGACCTTCCAGCCCGGCACGGGCTTCACGGTGACGAACGCCAGCGGGTGGTCGGTCGGGAAGGCCACCTCGACCTTGGTGGTCGAGGCGTCGTCGCGCTCGTTCGGCACCCGGAAGGCGACCTTGGTGAACGAGCCCTGCTCGGCGGTGCCCGGCTGGATGGTGACGTGGGCCAGCGCGGGCAGCGCGAGGGCGGCGGTGAGGGCGGTGGCGGCGGCGAGCACGGTCGCCGCACGGCGTGCGAAGGACATGCGGGATCTCCACTTGGGGTCGGGAAAAGAAAAGAGGTGTCAGAAGGTCAGGCGGGAAGTGGAGGACCACGCCTGGCCAGGCAGTGCCGGAAGGAAGGCTGAGGGGGGACGACGCGGGTGCGGACGACCGGCGGGCAGGGACGCAGCGCCGGCACGACGACCGGCGGCCCCAGCAGCACGAGCCGGCGGCCGAGGCGGCGCAGCACCGACCAGAGCGCGGCCTCGCCCCGCGACAGCCACAGACCGGTGATGACCGTGGCGGTCAGGTGGGTGAGCAGCATGCCGGCGTTGACGGCCAGGCCGCCCTGCGCGTGCGCGTGCACCGAGACGTAGGCGGCGCCCTCGCCGGCGAACAGCTCGTGCAGCCCGATCTGCGCGCCGACCAGCACGGTGTTGATCGTGCCCGCCGAACGCTCCCGGCCGCACAGCGCGAGCCCCAGCACGGCCACCGCCGCCAGCGCGAGACCGGCGGTCCCCGGCTCGGGGGCGGAACCGCCGCCGAGCAGGTGGGCGAACGCGGCCAGCGCCACGCAGACGGCGGCGAAGGCGGCCGTCCGCGCGAGCCTCAGGGGTAGGTGCGCACGCATGGGTGTGCCCCATGCTCTCACGGGGCAGGCAGTCTTACGACCTCTTGTTCCAAGCTGCGCAATGGCAGGGCCGTAAATGGCATTTGTCGCTATGGTCGTCTCCACCACGTTGACACAGGGGTGAGAATATTGCGGCATTTGGGTGGATTACTTGTGGGACTCGTGGTGACCGCGGCCGTGCTCGGCGGCGGCGGCTGGGCGGTCCAGCAGGCCGCCCTCAACGCCTCGGCCGACCTGCCCGGCAACCAGAACCTGTGGATCGCCCTCGGCGCGATGGCCGCCGTCGGGCTGGTCGTCGGCCTGGTGACCGCCGGCCGCATCTCACCGCTCGCGACGTTCGTCCCGTCCATGGTGCTGCTGGCCTGGACGGTGGTCTACGCGCTCGACAAGACCCGCGCGCTGTCGTTCATCCCCTCCGAGGCGTCGGTCCACCAGATCATCAGGGACGCCGGCTCCGGCAACCGCACGATGCTCACGACCGGCCTGTACGCGCTGCTCGGCGTGGTCATGTTCATCCCCGTGCTGATGCCCTCGCGCTGGGCGCGCCGGGAGGACGAGCTCGACGACGACTACGAGCCGGCCCCGGAGGGCAGCTACTACTGAGCGCCCGCGGTGTAGAGGCGGGTCACCACCTCCTCGATGGACGACTGCCCGGGGGCGGTGGCCATCAGCTCCTCCAGGGTGCCGTCGAAGGCCAGACTCCCGTGGCCGATCAGCACCACCCTGCGGCACAACCGCTCGATGTCGCCCAGGTCGTGCGTGGTCAGCAGCACGGTCGTGCCTCGCTCGGCGTTGACCCGCCGCAGGAAGTCGCGTATGCCGGCCTTGCTCACCACGTCGAGGCCGATGGTCGGCTCGTCCAGCACCAGGACGTCCGGCGCGTGCAGCAGCGCCGCCGCGAGGTCGCCGCGCATGCGCTGACCCAGGCTCAGCTGGCGCACGGGCGTGCGCAGGAACGCGCCCAGATCGAGCGTCTCCGTCAGCTCGCCGAGCCGTGACCGGAACGTCGCACGATCTACTTTGTAAAGGTGCCGGATCAGTTCGAAGCTGTCCACCAGCGGCAGGTCCCACCACAGCGTCGTCCGCTGCCCGAACACCACCCCGAGCCGCCGCGCCAGCGCGGTGCGCCGCCGCGACGGGTCGAGGCCGGCCACCCGGACCGTGCCCGACGTGGGGGTCAGGATGCCGCAGAGCATCTTGATCGTGGTGGACTTGCCCGCGCCGTTCGGGCCGAGGCAGCCGACGAACTCCCCGGCCGCCACGGTCAGCGACAGGTCGCGTACGGCGTGGACGACCTCGCGTTTCACCTTGAACGAGCGTCCGGCCCGGTCGAGCTCGATCATGATCATCAACTCCCGGTGGATCGGTAGTGGCGGATGCCCTGCCGCCAGGCCAGCGCGGCCGGCAGGGCGAGGACGAGCGCGGCGGCCGGTCCGAGGAACCGCATGGCCTCGGGCGTGCCGAAGGGGTCGTCGCGGCCGAGGACGTACAGGCCGGGCTGCCAGTTGACGAAGGCCAGCGGCAGCACGTACGTGACGCCTTTGACCAGGTCGCGGGCGTAGACGGCGAGCGGGTACTGGGTGAGCTGGTTGCTGCCGTAGGTGAAGGCGTTGGTGACCTCGGGCGCGTCGGTCAGCACGAACTGCAGGGCCGCGGCGAGCGTCCAGAGCGCGGCGAAGATGACCACTCCGGTGGCCACCATGACGGGGATCATCCAGCCGCGCTCCCAGCCGATGCCGAGGGCGGCGATCGCGTAGCCGAGCACGATGGCGGCCTGCAGGACGCGGCCGACCCGGGTGGCGTTGAAGCGGTCGGTGGTGAGCTGGATCCAGGCGCCGACCGGCCGGATGAGGAACGTGTCGAAGGTGCCGGACTTGATGTGCTGGCTGACCCGGTCGAGGTTGCTGACGAACGTGTCGCACAGGGAGAAGGACAGGCCGGCGGCGCCGTACAGCAGGAGCACCTCCTCGCGGGAGAAGCCCGCGAGGGCGGTGGTGTTGGCGAAGATGATCAGGACCACGGCGACGTCGAGGGCGGCGGCGACGAAGCCGAGCGCCACCATCAGCACGAACGAGCCCGGGTACGCGGCGGCGGCGCGCGTCCACGTCCACGCCAGCAGGAAGTACGTCCTAACCACCCTGGATCACCACCTTGTGGCGGACCGCCCGTGTGCCGAGCGCGCCGGCACCGAGCAGGACGGCGGCCCAGAACACCTGGACGGCGAGCGTCTGCGGCACGGGCGCCTTGCCGAGGTAGAGGTCGGCGGGCATCTGGACCATCGCGGCCCAGGGCAGCGCGGTCACCAGGTCGCCGAACCAGCCGGGGAAGAGGTTGAGCGGCACCAGCAGGCCGCTGAAGAACGTGGTCAGCACCATCGACAGGACGGCCACGCCGCGGTCGTCGAGCAGCCAGCAGACCGACAGCGCGATCAGATAGCGCCAGCCGAAGCTGACGACCACCGCGATGGCGAACCCGGCCAGGAACGCCGCCCACCGGCCGGGGTCGGCGGGCACGACGATGCCGAAGACGGCGGCGCCGAGCAGCATGGGCGGCAGCCCGCGGACGGCGAACAGGTAGGCCGCCCTGCCGATGTCCTCCGCCAGCGTCCACAGCTGCAGGGAGGCGGGGCGGACGAGGTCGAGCGCGACGTCGCCGCTGCGGATGCGCTCGGGCAGCGACAGGCCGCCGCCGAACAGCTGCATCGGCCCGATGAACGCCTGCGTGACGAAGCAGAAGGTGACGGCGTCGGCCACGTCGTAGCCGGCCAGGCCGGGGCGGGCCTGCCAGAGCGCGATGAGGACGTAGGCGCGCAGCACGCCGAAGACGCTGTTGGTGAACGCGCCGGCGAGCGCCGCCCAGACGTAGGTGGCGTGTTTTCGGAAGCCGTACCAGACGAGTCTGGCGTAGAGGGGGGCCGTCGCACACCTCCGGAGAGTGACGGCACGGTGACATGACGTGCCTGGGCAGGCGCATGGATTAACCGATGGGAAACACGCGATTATCGGCCGCCGCGCGGCCGGGCCGCAACGAATTAATCGCCGGTGTGCGGGACGGCGCTCCTGGGGCAGAAGACCAGGACGACGCCCGATCGGCGGAAGGGGGCCAGGGCGGGGGCGCCGTGTCACAGGGCCGAAATATCCATGTAAGGGACGAGATACTTACTGGCCGGTAGAAAGATGTTGAAAGGGGAACAACAGTCCTTGGAGGGTCGATATGGGGATCGACAAGGATGTTGTGCCGGACTACCCCATGAGCTGGCAGGCCCGGGCTCTCATCGGGTTCATGTGGGGCACGTTGAAACCCGCGTCCAGCCTGCTCATGCGCCACCCGCTGGCGTTGTTCGGGGCGGCCCGGCTCGGTGACCTGGCGCGGCTGGTCCAGGTTCCCCATCCGGCACACGTCTCGCTCGGGCAGGAGGCGTTCACCGCGTGCGGGGGGGAGTGGGTGCGCTGCGGCGAGGGGATCGACGAGCGCAAGGTGGTGCTGTACCTCCACGGCGGCGGCTATTTCTTCTGTTCGCCGTGCACGCACCGGTCCATCACGTGGCGGTTGTCGGCGATCGCCGGACGGCCGGTGCTGGCGCTGGACTACCGGCAGGGGCCGGTGCACAAGCTGGCCGACTCGCTGACCGACGCGCTGGACGCGTACGAGTGCCTGCTGGGGCGCGGGCACGCGCCGGAGGACGTGATCATCGCGGGGGACTCCGCGGGGGGCCACCTCACCCTGGCGACTTTGCTGGCGCTGCGCGACCAGGGAATGCCGCTGCCGGGGGCGGCGATCTGCCTGTCGCCGTGGGCCGACCTGACCGACAGCCCGCGCCGGGAGAACCGGTGGCAGGACCCGCTGCTGCCGGAGAGCCGGGTGCGCTGGCTGGCGCGGCGCTGGACGTCGGGGCTGGACCCGCGGGACCCGCTCGTCTCGCCGGTCCACGGGGACTTCACGGGGCTGCCGCCGCTGATGATCGTCACGGGGTCGACGGAGGTGTTGCGGGACGAGGCCCGGCGCGTGGCGGCGCGGGCCAGGGAGGCGGGCGTGCCGGTCTGGTACGAGGAGTGGCGGCGGATGCCGCACGTCTTCCCGATCCTGGCGGACGTGGTGCCCGAGGCGCGGCAGGCCTTCCGGCACATGTCGCAGTTCCTGACGGCGGTGGCCGAACGGGCGGACTCGATGGGCGGCACCGCCGCGGCGTGAGTATTGTCCGTTTTGGCGGTGAGATCGGCGTGCGCCGGCCCAGGGTCAAAGTGTAAGGTTAGGTATACCTAACTTTGTCAGGGGGCTGTTTTGGCTGAACATCGGGGCGTCGTCCTGCGGACCGAGCGCGTCTCCCGCCACATGGTACGCGTGATCCTCGGCGGCGACGGGCTGGCGGGCTTCGCCACCTCCGGCCTCACCGACCACTACGTGAAGCTGATCTTCCCGTACGACGGCGTCGAGTACCCCGAGCCGTTCACCATGGAATTGTGCCGCGAGACCATGCCGCGCGAGCACTGGCCGCGGCTGCGCACCTACACCGTGCGGGCCTGGGACCCCGACGCCCTTGAGCTGACCCTCGACTTCGTGGTGCACGGCGACGAGGGCCTGGCCGGGCCGTGGGCCGAGCGGGCCGTTCCCGGTGACGAGTTGTTCATGCTGGGCCCCGGCGGCGGCTACGCGCCCGACCCCGGCGCCGACTGGCACCTGCTGGTGGGCGACCTGAGCGCGCTGCCGGCCATCGCGGCGTCGCTGGAGGCGCTGCCGGCGGGCGCGCTGGCGCACGTGTTCGTCGAGGTGGACGGGCCCGAGGACGAGCAGAAGCTGACGACGGCCGCGGACGCGCGGGTCACGTGGATCCACCGGGGCGACCGTCCCGTGGGCGTGGGGCTCGTGGAGACGGTGCGGGGGCTGGAGTTCCCCGACGGCGACGTGCACGCGTTCGTGCACGGCGAGGCCGGGTTCGTCAAGGAGCTCCGCCGTCACCTGCGGGTGGAGCGGGGGGTCGGCCTCGACCAGCTGTCGATCTCCGGTTACTGGCGGATCGGCGTCGACGACGAGGCGTGGCGGGCGGTCAAGCGCGACTGGAACCGTCAGGTCGAGGCGGAAGAGGCCGCCGCGATCGCCTCCTGAGTCTCATGTTTCACCACTTCAGACCACCTGATCCCACTATTTAATGACTTAAGGGGTACGACAGCCTTACCTCCAATACCCCTTATGTAAGACGTGCGGAAAGCCTCTCCGGATGCGGCCACAGTGTGCTTGGCCGTGACCGCGGACAGGAGAGGCGAACCGGATGGCGCGTGGTGCGAGCGACATGCCTGCGGGCGTGCGACCGCTGACGGTGGGGGACCCGGTCGTCATCGGCCGATATCTGCTCCTCGGCCGCCTCGGCACGGGCGGGATGGGAGTGGTGTACCTGGCCGAACACCCTCGAGGCGGCCTGGTCGCCCTCAAGACGCCGCACGCGGTGCATCTCAACGATGCCACGTTGCGGGCCCGCTTCGCTGAGGAAGTGGCGTTCTCGCGCAGATTGGTGCCGTTCTGTACGGCCGCCGTCGTCGAGGACGGCACCGACCGGGACCGCCCGTACCTGGTCACCGAGTACATCCCGGGCCCGGCGCTCTCCCAGGTCGTCCTCGACCGGGGGCCGCTCACGCCCGACCTGGCCTACGGCGTCGCGCTGGGGGTGGCCGCCGCGCTCGTGGCGGTGCACGAGGCGGGGCTGGTGCACCGGGACCTGAAGCCGGGCAACGTGCTGCTGTCGCCGAAGGGCCCGCGCGTCATCGACTTCGGCATCGCCCGCGACGTGGACACCGCCGGCGCGCTCACCCAGGCCGGGCAGGTCATGGGCAGCCCCGGCTGGGTGGCGCCGGAGCGGCTGACCGGCGGGCCCGCGCTGCCGTCGTCCGACGTGTTCGCCTGGGGGTGCCTGGTGGGCTTCGCCGCGACCGGGCATCACCCGTTCGGCGGCGGGGAGCCCGACGTGCTGACCCGCCGCATCCTGTTCGAGCCGCCGCGGATCGACGGCGTGCCCGCCCTGCTGCGTCCCGCGGTGGCGGCGGCGCTGGCCAAGGAGCCCGCCGACCGCCCGAAGGCCGCCGACCTGCTGCGGGCGCTGCTGGCCGCCGGGGGAGTGGCGGAGCCGTGGGATCTGCGCCGCGCAGTGGAGGACGTGCTGGCCAGGACGTGGACGCCCGTCCCGCATCCGGGAGGACACGAACGGCCCGCGGGGGAGATGGAGCGTTCCGAGCCGCGGCGGCGCAGGAGCCGGGCCCGATCGGGGGCCCGATCGGGGGCGCAGCTCTCGCACGCCAGCTTCGCGGCCCTGGCCACGGTGTCGATGGCGGCCATCACGGTCGTGGCGGCCTCCGGCGGCGACGGGTTCGGCGTCGCCGAGGGCGCGCTGCGCGGCGACCCGCCGGCCGTGCGGACGTACGGCAGGGCCGACTCGACGGCGCGGCCGGTGACCGCGACCCCGGTGGTCCGGCCTCCGGTGCGCGCGGCCAGGACGCCGGAACCCCGGCCCGAGACGTCCGCGCCCACGGTGCCGACGGTGCCGAGGATGATCGTCACCCGCACCCTGGGGCCGGGCACGGTGGTCAGCCCGCCGCCCCGGCGCGGGCGCACCCAACCGCCGTCGCAGACCGCCGGGCCGGGACGGCCGGGCGTGGACGAGCCGGGCTGCATGAACCCGGCGGGACGCAGGCGCGGTGGCCCGGCCATGCGGCGGGACTGCCCGCGGCCGTCCGGCTCGATCAGCACGATCCCGCAGGACGGCCCCGGCGAGACCCCGGACCCCACGGCCTCGACCTCCGAACCTCCCACGCCCACCGCGACGCCCAGCCCCTGAAGCCCCTGAAGCCGACCCCGGACGACGGCCCCGGACGACGGCCCCGGACGACGGCTCTGCGTCCGGGGCCGGACATGAGGGGGCCGCGCCAGTGCTGGGGGGACTGGCGCGGCCCGTCGCCGGGAAGCCCTCGCATGCCCTGGAGGAGTCCGGCGAGCTCAGGTGATCAGCCGTGGAACTGCTCCTCCTCCGTCGACCCCTTGAGCGCGGTGGTCGAGGAGTCGGGCGCGACCGCGGTGCTGACCAGGTCGAAGTAGCCGGTGCCGACCTCGCGCTGGTGGCGGGTGGCGGTGTAGCCGCGCCGCTCGGCCGCGAACTCGGCCTCCTGCAGCTCCACGTACGCCGACATGCCGTCGGTGGCGTACCCCTGGGCGAGGTCGTACATGGAGTAGTTGAGCGAGTGGAACCCGGCGAGGGTGATGAACTGGAACTTGTACCCCATGTGCCCCAACTCGCGCTGGAACTTCGCGATGGTGGAGTCGTCGAGGTGCTTCTTCCAGTTGAACGAGGGCGAGCAGTTGTAGGCGAGCATCTGGTCCGGATACTCGGCCTTGATCGCCTCGGCGAACGCGCGGGCCACGTCCAGGTCGGGCGTGCCGGTCTCCATCCAGAGCAGGTCGGAGTACGGCGCGTACGCCAGGCCGCGCGCCACGCAGGCCTCCAGGCCGTTCCTGACCCGGTAGAAGCCCTCGGAGGTGCGCTCTCCGGTGAGGAAGCGCTGGTCGAGCGGGTCCACGTCACTGGTCAGCAGCGTCGCGGCCTGGGCGTCGGTCCGCGCGATGACCAGTGTCGGCACGCCGCACACGTCGGCGGCGAGCCGGGCGGCGTTCAGGGTCTTGATGTGGTGGCCGGTCGGGATCAGCACCTTGCCGCCCAGGTGGCCGCACTTCTTCTCGGAGGCGAGCTGGTCCTCCCAGTGCACGCCCGCCGCGCCGGCCGCGATCATGCCCTTCATGAGCTCGAACGCGTTGAGCACGCCGCCGAAGCCGGCCTCGGCGTCGGCGACGATCGGCGCCAGCCAGTACGGCGCGTCCTCGGCGCCCTCCGACCAGGTGATCTGGTCGGCGCGCAGCAGCGCGTTGTTGATCCGCCGCACCACGGCCGGCACGGAGTTGGCCGGGTAGAGGCTCTGGTCGGGATAGGTGTGCCCGCCCAGGTTCGCGTCGGCGGCCACCTGCCAGCCCGACAGGTAGATCGCCTTGAGGCCCGCCCGCACCTGCTGCACCGCCTGGTTGCCGGTGAGTGCGCCGAGCGAGGAGACGAAGTCCTCGGTGTGGAGCAGGCTCCACAGCCGCTCGGCGCCGAGCCGGGCGAGCGTGTGCTCTTCCTGCACGCTGCCGCGCAGCCTGATGACGTCCTCGGCGGTGTAGGTGCGCTCGATGCCCTCCCAGCGAGGGTTGTTGTCCCATTCGTCCCGCAGCTGCTCCGCAGCTCCCTTGAGGCGATCGCTCACTGTTCACTCCTTTGCCGTCCCCTGGGGGCCTACGGCGAGTTTCTGCCCCAGGGGACCGGGTCAACAGCCCGCAGCCGGAAGAACATTCGTAGAAATTCCGTCATCGTGCATTACCCACGGGTATTCAGTAGCGAAGAAATCGCAAGTTTTACCAATGGCCTAGACCAATGCCTCGGCGGAAACGGGGTTGCCGGAGGCCCGGCGCCCGCGGGAGGCCCGGTGCGACAGGCCGGGCTGCGAAGTCTGGAAAATGGGCCGATTTTCTGTCTAAGATGCCGCCATGGTCTCCTTGCTCGGCGAAGAACCGCTGTCTTTGACGCAGGAGCTCGATCTCATCGCGTTTGGCCAGCGCCTGCGCCACCTGCGCAAACAGCGCGGCCTCACGCTGTCGGACCTGGGATCGCGCGTCGGGCGAGCCCCGAGCCAGCTCTCGCTGCTGGAGAACGGCAAGCGCGAGCCCAAGCTCTCCCTGCTCAAGTCGCTCGCCGCCGCCCTCGGCGTGCCGGTCGAGGAACTGCTGCGCCGCCAGCCGCCCAACCGCCGGGCCCAGCTGGAGATCGCGCTGGAGGAGGCGCAGCGCGACCCCCTCTACGCCGGGCTCGGGCTGCCCCGGCTGAAGGTCTCCGCGCGTGTGCCCAACGACGTCCTGGAGCACATCCTCGGCCTGTACGGCGAGCTGCGCGCCCGCCAGGCCCGCGGCACCGCCACCCCCGAGGAGGCCAGGGTCGCCAACGCCGAGCTGCGCCGGCGGCAGCGCGAAGTGGGCAACTACTTCCCCGACATCGAGAAGGCCGCCGCCGAGGCGCTCGTCGCGGTCGGCTACCGTACGGGCGCCCTGTCACAGAGCATGATCCAGAGCCTGGTCACGCACTTCGGCTACACCGTGCACACCGCCCAGGACCTGCCGCGCTCGGTGCGTTCCATCACCGACCTGCGCAACCGCCGCATCTACGTCAAGCACGAGCAGCTCGGCATGCACACCCCGCGCACGATCCTGCTCCAGACGCTCGGCCACCTCGCGCTCGGCCACGACCGGCCGCGCGACTTCGCCGACTTCCTGCGCCAGCGCACCGAGGCCAACTACTTCGCCGCCGCCGTCCTCGTGCCGGAGAAGGCAGCCGCGCTCTACCTTCAGGAGGCCAAGGCCGCGCGGGCGCTGTCGGTGGAGGACCTGCGCGACGTGTTCGCGGTGTCGTACGAGATGGCCGCCCACCGCTTCACCAACCTCGCCACCCACCACCTGGGGCTCGTCTGCCACTTCGTGCGCAACGACGCCAGCGGCACCATCTACAAGGCGTACGAGAACGACGGCATCGTCTTCCCCGCCGACGAGCAGGGGGCCATCGAGGGGCAACGGATGTGCCTGCAGTGGTCGGGGAGGCAGGTGTTCGCCTCGCCCGACCGGTTCTCGGTGTACTACCAGTACTCCGACTCTCCCACGGGTACGTATTTCTGCGTGGCCCACGTCGACCCGTCGAGGGAACGGGACTTCGCCATCACGCTCGGAGTGCCGTACAAGGAGTCGCGCTGGTTCCGGGGGCGCGAGACCACCCACCGCACCAAGTCCAACTGCCCGAACGGCGACTGCTGCCGGCGCCCGCCCGCCGCGCTGGCCGAGCGCTGGGAGGGCTACGCCTGGCCGTCCGCGCGGGCCAACTCCCACGTGCTGGCCGCGCTGCCGCCCGGGTCGTTCCCGGGGGTGGACGAGGCCGACGTCTACACGTTCCTGGAGCGGCACGCCACCACCACATAAGCTGACATGTGGGTATACGGGGGGAGGCTCGCATGCTTCCTGAAGTGCAAGGATGGTTGCGACGCCGTACTTCGTCCGCCGGGGACTGGAACATCCGGGACCTGGTGGCCGCCAAAGGGGAGACCACGGTCAGCGTGGTGCTCCCGGCCCGTGACGAGCGCGAAACCGTGGGGGAGATCGTCGGAGTGATCCGGCGGGAGCTCGACGCGCTCGTGGACGAGGTCGTCGTCATCGACTCGTGCTCCAGCGACGACACGGCCCTGGTGGCCGCGCGGGCCGGGGCCAAGGTGCACGCCCAGGGCGAGATCCTGCCCGACCTCGAGCCGCTCAGCGGCAAGGGGGAGGCACTGTGGAAGTCGCTGGCGGTGACGTCGGGGGATGTACTGGTGTTCGCCGACGCCGATATCCGGAAATTTCGCTCTTCTCTGGTATTCGGGCTGCTTGGCCCGTTGCTGGGGGATCCGGGCGTCGCGTATGTCAAAGGGTGCTATGACCGGCCGCTCCACGGCGCCCCCAACGGCGGGGGCCGCGTCACCGAGCTCGTCGCCCGCCCGCTCATCAACCTGCACTGGCCGCAGCTCGCCGGTTTCGTCCAGCCCCTCGCCGGGGAGTACGCCGGCCGCCGCTCGGCCCTCGAACGCGTGCCGTTCCTGACCGGCTACGGGGTGGAGCTGGGGCTGCTGATCGACCTGCTCGACCTCGCGGGGCTGGACGCGTTCGCCCAGGTGGACCTGGGCTCGCGCGAGCACGCGCCGCAGTCGACCGAGGCCCTCGGCTGCATGGCCTGCCAGATCATGCTGGCCGCCTGGTCCCGCCTGGAGCGCCAGGGCAGGATCACCGCCGGTCCCTCCCCGTCGCCGCGCCTGGCCCAGTTCCGCCGGACGGAGACCGGTTACGACGTGTGCACCAAGGACATCCACATCGACGAACGCCCACCCATGATCACCATCGGCACGCCCCTGACCGGCCGGGCCAGGTGAGGGCCTCCGCCGGCGGGGTCATGTGCGTGACAATCGGGATCTCGACGGCGGACGGGACGACGAGGGTCATGAGTGAAGCCACCCGGGCCGACCGGGTTCGCGGTCTGGTGCTCGGCCTCGCGCTGGGCGACAGCCATGGCCACGGCGCGGTGTCGCCCTCCGGGCCCATCCGGGCCGGGGTGACCACGCAGCTGGCGGTGTTCACGATCGAGGGCGTCATCCGCGCGCTGGTTCGTCAGGACCACAAGGGCATCTGCCATCCGCCGTCGGTGGTGTGGCACGCCTACCGCCGGTGGGCCGCCCTGCAGGGCATCGAGCTCCCGCGATGGGACGGAGCGGGACACCGGCCGGACGGCTGGCCGGCCGGCGTACCGGAGCTCGGCCGGCGGCGCGGCTCCGCGCCCGCCACCGTCACGGCGTTGCGACGGCAGAAGCAGGGCACGGTCGCCGAACCGGCCACCCACAGCCGCGGCTGTCATGCGCTCACCCGTTCCCTGCCGCTGGCCTGCGGACCCCGGACACGGCGGAGCTCCTCGACGCGCTTTGCGCGGCCTGCGCCGAGGCGCGCCGGGAACCCAGGCGGACGGCCACGCTGGCGCGGCTGGCGCCCGATGCCACCGCGCCGTCCGTGCTGCTCGGCGGCGTGTACGCGGCCGCCTCCTGCGCCGGCCCGGCCGAGGCGGCGGAGGCGCTGAGCTTCGCCGCCACGGCCCCGGCCGCCGGCTCCGTGGCCGCCGTCACCGGCGCGATGCTCGGCGCCGTGCACGGCGTTCACGTGTGGCCGTTGGCGCTCCTCAACCGGCTCGAACTGGTGTGGGTCATGGACACCCTCGCCCGCGACCTGGTCGCGCAGCTCACCGAGAACCCGTCCGGCAGCGCGTACGGCCGCGCCTCCGACCCCTCCTGGTTCGGCCGCTACCCGGGCTGGTGAACCCGGCCGGACTCCGTCGCGCCGGTGCCGCGGTGGGCGCCGGTCGGGCGGTGCAGCAGCAGCATGGCGGCGTCGTCGGGGAGGGGGCCGCCGGCGTGGGACACCAGGTCGGCGCGGAGGGCGTCGAGCGCCTCCTGCGGGTCGTCGCGGGTGAGGAGGCCGGCGCGTTCGGTGAGAGGGTAGAAGTCGCCGGACGTGTTCCTGGCCTCGATGACCCCGTCGGTGACGAACAGGATGCGGTCGCCGCCGTGGAACGGCACGCGGTGCGCCTTGGCCGACCCGGGGCCGAACGCGCCCAGGCCCAGCGGCAGGCCGCCTTCGGGCGGGTCGACCGTGCGCGGCTCACCTCCGGCCAGGACGAGCAGTGGCGGCGGGTGGCCGAAGTTCACCAGCGTCAGCTCCTCGTCGCCGACCTCGGCGATGATCGCGGTGACGAACTGCTCGGGGCCCAGGTGGCGGGCCAGGCTGACCTCCAGCCGTTCGCCGATGTCGGCGAGGTCGGCCTGGTCGTAGGCGGCCTCCCGGAACGCGCCGAGCACCCAGGCCGCCGTCTCCACCGCGGCCAGGCCCTTGCCCTGCACGTCGCCGATCAGCAGGCGGACACCGTGCGGCGTCGTGACGATCTCGTACAGGTCGCCGCCGATCTGGGCCTCGGCCGCGGCGGAGGTGTACGACAGCGCCACCCGCAGGTCGCCCGCCCTGCGGGGCACGGGCCGCAGCAGCACCCGCTGGGCGGCCTCGGCGACCTGCCGGACGCTGGCCAGCTCCCGCTCGCGCTGCAGGCGCAGGCGGGCGGCCAGCATGCTCGCCGCGGTCACCCCCGCGATGCTGACGACCGTGAGGTTGTTCTCCCAGGTGAACAGCAGGTCGTTGTGCGCCGCCATGGGCACGCAGATGGCCAGCGCCACCGCGCCCACCATCGCGGTGCGCCGTACGCCGCCCGACACCGACGCGAAGGCCGGGCCGAGCGTGAGCAGCGGCAGGAACACCAGCGACCGGCCGGCGAGCACATCGGTCAGGGCGACGCCGAACATCACGACGAAGGGCAGCCAGCGCAGGACCCGCAAAGACCTCATCCGACCCCCGAGCAGAAATCAACCGCCGTTGACGTACCAGCATCCCGCAGAGGCGCCGTCCTTCTCAAGCGGGGTCATCAGGGTAAACCTTCCGCTGTCAAGCCCCGTAACGCGGAACATTTCCCGGCGCACCCGTGAACGGCCGGACGGCGCCGACGCGTTCCCCGCGAGGCCCGTCCTCGCTGGATAGATTCGAGCCGACAGAAGGGAGCCACCATGGCTGTCGCGCACGCGGGCATGCGCCGATTACTGGCCGATTCCGGAGAACCTCGCGCTTGGGTCTCCCTCCGGACGGACCTCGTCACGGCACTGCTCGGGGTCTGGTTCGGCATCGGCCTGATGATCGACGCCTGGGCGCACACCAACCTGGCGGAGCTGGAGACGTTCTTCACGCCCTGGCACGCCGTGTTCTACTCGGGGTTCGCCGCCGTCTCGGGGTGGATCCTCTGGCAGGCGTGGCGGGGCGTCCGCGCCGGGCGGCAGGGGCTGGCCGCCGTCCCCAAGGGGTATCTCGCCGGGCTGCTCGCCATCCCGGCGTTCGCCGCCTTCGGCTTGGCCGACATGATGTGGCACACGTTCCTCGGCATCGAGACCACCATCGACATCCTGTTCAGCCCCTCGCATCTCGGGCTGATCGTGACGATGCTCCTCATCGTCACGACGCCGCTGCGCTCGGCGTGGAGCGCCCCCGACGTGGGCGAGCGGCCGTCGCTGGGCCGCCTGCTGCCCGCGCTGATCGGGCTGGCGTTCGCTACCACGCTGGTGTCGCTCTTCCTCATGTACGGCGACGCCATGCAGTACCGCGCCGAGCGCGTGGTGGAGGCGTTCTCCCTGCTCGACGGGCCCGGCGCCGACCGGCTCGCCGCCTCGATGGCGCTCACCAACGTCGTCCTGCTCGCCCCCGTGCTGTTCCTGGTGCGCCGCTGGCAGTTGCCGTTCGGGTCGGTGACGCTCATGTACGCCATCGCCGTGCTCATGCCGGGCGCGCAGACGGAGTTCGAGAACCTGCCGATCCTGGTCGGCTTCGTGGCCGGCGGTCTGGTGAGCGACCTGCTCATCCGGTGGCTGCGGCCGTCGGCCACGCGGCGAGGGGCGTACTGGGCGTTCGCGGGGCTGTCGGCGTTCGCGACCTGGTCGTTGTTCATCGGGGTCGCCTCGGCCACCGGCGGCGGGCTGCCCGCCGTGCCGGAGTTGTGGACCGGCGGGCCGATCATCGCCGGGCTGATCGGCCTCGCGCTCGGAGCGTTGTTCCTGCCGAACGCCGCCCCCGAGCGGGCATGATCCGACTCCTTTGCCTCGTCGCCGTCCTGCTGCTGGTGACGGCGGCCCCGGCCGCGGCGCACAACGTCACGGCCGGGGCCGACCTGCGCATCGCCCAGACGATCGACGGCGCCGAGCTCACGGTGGTGATCAAGGGGACGTCCCGGGTGCCGGGGCCGCTGCGGATCGGGGTGGTCGCCTACGAACCGGTCACCACGCTGCGTCTCGGTCTCCAGGTCCGCTCGGTCGAGGACGGCCGTACGGTGACCGGCACGGCCGAGGCCGCGCCCCGCGACCCGCGCTACACCGAGCTCACGGTGACCAGGACGGGCCCGCACGAGCTGACGCTGCGCGCCGGCGACGAGGTCGCCGTCATCCCCTTCCGCGTCCTGGTCGAACGCGGCTCGGCGGGCGACTTCCTGATCTACGGCGGCCTGTTCCTCGCCGGGACGCTGCTGGTCGGCGGCGTGCTCACCGGCGCGATCGCCCGCAGGGGGACGGCGATGCTGCTGGCCGGGGGCGCCGCGGCCGGGGTGACGGTGGCCGCCATGGTGGTCGTGTTCGAGCAGTCCCTGCCCGCGCCGCCGCCCGACGGGGCCGGACCCGTGGCCGCGACGCCGGTGGGCGGGCGGCCGTTCGCGCAGGGGAAGGTGGTCACGGTGCCGGACCGGCCGGCGCAGGGGGAGGAGTTCACCCTGCGGCTCGACCTCGTCGACGGCTCCACCGGGCGGCCCGTGGACGACCTCGCCGTCCACCACGAGGCCATCGCCCACGTGGTCGTCACCAGCGAGGACGGACGGTACTTCCGCCACGTCCACCCGCTGCGCACCGCGCCGGGACGGCTGGAGGTGCGGCTGCGCGCCGACCGCCCCGGCCGCTACTTCGCCCACACGGAGGTCGAACGCCAGGACTCCGGCGGCCAGCTCCTCACCGGCGCCTTCACGGTGCGACCCGGCGACGCGCCGGCGGGTGAGAGCGTCCAGGCGGCGGCCGTGGCGCCGCGGCTGCAGCCGGTGGCCCCCGTCGCGGGGCGGCCGGCCACGATCGAGCTGGACGCGCCCGCCGGCGTACGGCCCTGGCTCGGCATGACCGGCCACCTGCTCGTCCGCAGCCAGGACGGCGCGTTCATGGGGCACGTCCACGAGATGGGCACGCCCGGCTCCCGGCTGCGCTTCACCTTCAGCTTCCCCGAGCCGGGCCGCTACCTGGCCTGGGCCCAGTACGCGACCGCGGACCGCATCGTGACCGCGCCGTTCACCGTGGACGTCGCGGCGGCGGGGAGCGCCCGATGAAGCGGCTCGCGGCCGTGGCCGTGCTGGTGGCCGCCGCGGTGGCGCTGTTCGTGGCCGGCGGCAACGCGGCGGCCGAACCGCTCCGCGCGAGCACCACCGGAACTCGGTACGCCGCCACCGTGCTGATCGAGGAGCCCGTCACCGGCCGCGTCTCGGTGAAGGTCGTGGTCGACTCGGGCGACGCCGACACCCTGGCCGTGTCGGCGGTGATGCCGGACATGGGGCACTCCACGCCGGAGCTCACCGCCCGCGAACAGCGGCCGGGCCGTTTCCTGGCCGAGGGCGAGCTGTTCTCGATGAGCGGCGTCTGGGACCTGTCGCTCCGCTTCGACGGCCCCGCGGGCGAGGAGCAGCTCACCGTCAAAGCCCTGATCGGCGACGGGTGAACGGGGCTGGCAAGCTGGACGGCATGGCGTTCGGGGTGCGGGAGTTCGAGCTGGCGTTGATGCATCGCATGCGCGATCTCAACCCCGGCCGGGTGGAGGAGGCGCTGGAGGCCATGGGGGCCTCCCGGGGCGAGCTGCGGGCCGCGCACGCCCACTGGACGCGCACGGCCCACGCGCCGAGGGCGCCCAAGGGGGCGGCGGCGGTGCGCCGGGCGCTCGGGCCGGCGCCGTACCGGGGGAGCCGGACGGCGGGCAGCCTGCGCTGCCAGGTGCTGCGCTGGCCGCTGCCGTCCTGGCCCGGGCTGGAGTTCGAGGTGCTGCTCGGCCCCGGCGGGCAGCTGTGGAACCAGTGGTTCGTCCGGCCGTCCGGCGCCGCCGCGCTGACCTTCGCCGAGCTCGTCCCGTGGACGTGCGTCGTGGCCGACGTGGGGGCGAGCTTCCCCGGCGCCGTCCAGCTGGACGGCCCCGCCCCGCAGCACTGGACGGTCGACTTCCCGCACGCCGGCACCACTCACCGGGCCCGGTTCGTCTACGGCCTCCTGCAGCGCCTCGAACCGGGCCCGGCGAGCCCCTTTCCGCACGTGACTGATCCTCAGCGGGATCGATAGCGGATCCGGCACGCGGCGGGGCCGGCGACACCAGTTGATCGACACAGGGCCGGGGTAGAAGCGGCGGATGTTCGACGACTTCGCGACCGGCATGGTCGACGTGGGCGAGACGGAGTTGTTCGTCCGGCACGGCGGCTCCGGCACCCCTCTCCTGCTCCTGCACGGCCACCCCCGTACGCACGCGACCTGGCATCGCCTCGCCCCGCTTCTCGCCCCGCACCACACGGTGGTCTGCCCGGACCTGCGCGGCTACGGCCGCTCCGGCAAGCCGCCCACCGGCCCCGATCACGCGCCCTACTCCAAGCGGGCGATGGCCGGTGACATGCTCACCCTCATGCGGGTGCTGGGCCACGACCGCTTCGCCGTGGCGGGTCACGACCGCGGCGCGTACGTCGCCCATCGCCTCGCCGCCGACCATCCCGACGCCGTCACCCGCCTGATCGTGATGGACGGCATCCCCATCGGAGAGGCGCTGGCTCGCGCTGACGCGAAGTTCGCCGCGGCCTGGTGGCACTGGTTCTTCCTCGGCCAGAGCGCCAAGCCCGCCGAGCGGGTCATCAGCGCGGACCCCGACGCCTGGTACGCGGCGACCGCCGAGCAGATGGGCCAGGACGCCTATGAGGACTACCGCCGCGCCATCCATGATCCGGACACGGTCCACGCGATGTGCGAGGACTACCGCGCCGGCCTGACCGTGGACCGCGCCGCCGACGACGCCGACCGCGCCGCAGGCCGGCGCATCACCTGTCCGACGCTGTTCCTCTGGTCGTCCAAGGACGACATGGAGGACCTCTACGGCGATCCGCTGGCGATCTGGCGCACGTGGGCCGACGACGTGACCGGCCATGCGATCGACAGCGGCCACCACATGGCCGAGGAGGCTCCGGGCGAACTGGCGGAGTCACTGCTGGCGTTCCTCCGCGCGTGAGCTCAAGCCCTCACTCGGGTCCGTGCCATCCTTCTGGGGCTCGTGGCACGGACCCGAGTGGAGCGGTGCGGTCAGCGGCGCTGGCGGGGCACCGTCAGCAGCGCGTGGTACGCGGGCTTGGGCGCGAGGTTCTCGTCCATGACGCAGGCGGATCCTTCGCCCTCGAACCAGCCGGGCACCCACGAGTGCCGGTCGGTGTAGCCCCAGAGGGTCAGCTCCTTGCACGCCTTGACGCTGACACAGTCGGTGAGCGCCCGGCGGTAGTAGTCGGCCTGGGTGGCGAGCTTGTCGGGGGTCACCGGCAGCACCATGCGCACGTCCAGCTCGGTGACGGCGATCTCCAGGCCGAGGTCGGCGAAGCGGCGCATGACGTTCGCCCAGTCGCCGGGGTAGTCGTACTGGATGCCGAGGTGGCCCTGGAAGCCGACGCCGTGGATCGGCACGCCCTGGGACTGAAGGTCCTTGACGATCGACAGCGTGGTCTCGATCTTGGGCTGGTTCCACTCCAGGTTGTAGTCGTTGATGAAGAGCTTGGCGCGCGGGTCGGCGCGGTGCGCCCAGCGGAAGGCGTCGGCGATGTAGCCGGGGCCGAGGTGGGTGAGCCAGATGTTCTGCCGGAGCGTGCCGTCCTCCTCCACGACCTCGTTGACCACGTCCCAGGCCCTGATCTTGCCCTTGTAGCGGCCGACCTGGGTGGTGATGTGGTCGCGCAGGATCGAGCGGAGCTCGGCGGCGTCGATGGAGCCGTCGGCGACGCCGGAGGTCAGCCAGGCGGGGAGCTGGTTGTGCCAGACGAGGGTGTGGCCGCGGACCTGCTGGCGGTTGCGGCGGGCGTTCTCGACCACGGCGTCGGCGTCGGCCCAGGTGTACACGCCGCGCTGCGGCTCGACCGACTCCCACTTCATCGCGTTCTCGGCGGTGACGTGGTTGAACTCCCGGTTGAGGACCTTGCGGTAGTCGGCCTCGGCGCGCAACGCGGCGACGTCGACGGCCGAACCGACCTTGATGCCGTGCCGTTGCGCCAGCTCCCGCAGGTCGCGGGGGTCGCGGGGGTGGGCGTGGGCCGGTAAGGGGGCGGCCAGGATGAGGGCGAGGGCGATGAGCAGGGGCTTCACCGAGGTGACCTCCGGGTGGGATGCCGGGGACGTTTCCGAAAGTTTCGGATATATGACGATAATTTCACCGATTGCCGGAAACGTAAGCGCTCATGGCGGCGGCGTCAAGCACCAGAAGTCCTGATAAGTCACTTGATTTAACAACTTGCCCGACTTACGCTGCCCGCAGTCCGTCGGAAAGCGCCCGTTCGACCGTGCACGCTCGAGCAAAGGAGCCGCGATGGCAGAGGACTGGGACAGGATCGTCGATGTGCTGATCGCCGGCAGCGGCGCCGCGGCCATGAGCGCGGCCATCACGGCGGCCGACAGGAGACTCGACGCGCTGCTCGTCGAGAGCACCGACAAGTGGGGCGGCACCACCGCCATCTCCGGCGGCGGCTTGTGGATGCCGAACAACCCCCTCATGCGGCACGCCGGCGTGCACGACTCCCTGGAGGAGGCGCTGACGTACATGGAGGACGTCATCGGCGAGGTCGGCCCGGCCTCCTCCCGCGAGCGCAAGCTGGCGTTCCTGAAGACGGCTCCGCAGGTCGTGCGGTTCCTGCACCGGCACGGCGTGCGCTGGGCCCGTTCGAAGGACTATCCCGACTACTATCCCGACCGGCCCGGCGGCAGGATCGGCCGGGCGATCGAGGTCAGGCCGTTCGACGCCAGGCTGCTCGGGCCGTGGGCCGAGCGTTCCCGGGCGCTGGACGGCCTGCCCGTGCCCGTCATGACCGACGACGTCTGGCAGCTCTCCCGGGCCTGGTCCAGCCCCGACGGCTTCGTCCGCGGCGCCCGTCTCGTCTTCCGCACGCTGGGCGGCGTGGCGACCGGCAAGCGGCTGCTCGGCTCCGGCGGCGCGCTGGCCTGCTCCCTCATGTACGTCGTCCGCAACCAGCAGACCCCCGTGTGGCTGTCGTCGCCGCTGACCGAGCTGATCATGGAGGACGGTCGCGTGACCGGCGCCGTGGTCTCCCGCGAAGGCCGCTCGATCCGCGTACGCGCCAGGAACGGCGTTGTCCTGGGCGCGGGCGGTTTCGCGCACAACCCCGAGTGGCGGCAGAAGCACCACGGCATCCCCGGCTGGTCCTCGGCCCCGGAGGGAGACCTCGGCACCGCCATCGAGCTGGGCGCGCGGGCCGGGGCGGCGCTGGCCCTGATGGACGACGCCTGGTGGGGCTCTGCCCTGATCGGCCCCGACGGCCACCCCAACTTCGTCCTGTGGGAACGCTCGATGCCGTTCTCGATCGTGGTGGACACGCGGGGGCGGCGCTTCACCAACGAGTCGGCGTCGTACATCGACTTCGGGCACGACCTGCTCGCCCTCGGCAAGCTGCCCGCCTGGCTGGTCACCGACGCCCGCCACGCCCGCCGCTACCTGTCGGCCGCGCTGCTGGCCGGACGGCAGCGCTGGTACGACGCCGGTCTGCTGCTCAAGGCCGGCTCGCTGGAGGAGTTGGCCGCAAAGACGGAGATCGACCCGGCCGCGCTGCGGGCGACCGTCGAGCGCTTCAACGGCTTCGCCCGCACCGGCGTCGACGAGGACTTCGGCCGGGGCCGCACCGCGTACGACCGCTACTACGGAGACCCGCGCGTCAAGCCCAACCCCAACCTCGGCCCCCTGGAGAAGGCCCCCTTCTACGCGATGCGCGTGCACCCCGGCGACCTCGGCACCAAGGGCGGCCTGCTCACCGACGAGCACGCCCGCGTGCTGCGCGAGGACGGCACCCCCATCCCCGGCCTGTACGCCGCCGGCAACACCACCGCCTCGGTCATGGGCCGCACCTACCCGGGCCCCGGCTCCACCATCGGCCCCGCGGTGGTGTTCGGCCACCTCGCCGCCCTGCACGCCGCGGGAGCCTCATCACCATGAGTCGTCCCGCCCGCCGGATCGTCGAAAGGGACACGGGCGGGGAAGGGTTCGGGGGTGCGGGAGCCCCTGAGGGTTCCTTCCGGCAGGTCGCTGAACCGGCTCTCAGTCGTGGAGCGAGCCGCCGCCGTCGATCGACCTGGTCTGCCCGTTGATCCACTCGGCGTCGTCGGACAGCAGGAACGCCGCCGCGGCGGCCAGGTCGAACTCGGCCCACAGCGCCGTGCCGCCGGCCGCGGTGATCCTCTTGGCGGTGGCCTCGGCGCCGGCGGCGTTCACGTCGCCGATCAGCACCCGGCAGCCCTCTTCGGCCAGCCGTTCGGCCGTCGCCGCGCCGATGCCGGTGGCGCCGCCGCAGACGACGACGCGTTTGTTCGCAAGACCGCGCATTCAGGTGTCCGTTCTCGTCGGGGGGTCGTCGGGGAGTGCGGTGACGGGGGCGAGCCACAACCCGACCATCGCGTCGATGAGACCGACGGCGGTCGCCTCCCAGGAGGTGCGCGGGGTGGGGCCGCCCTCGTGCAGGGCACGCTCGCGCTCGGCCAGCGTGTGCACGATCAGCACGCGGCTCATGTCGGAGCGCTCGCGGTGGACGTGGCCGGGCACACCGGGCACGGCGCGGCCCAGGCCCTCCAGCGTGCGGCGCATGGCGGGCGTCGCGACCGTCTCGTCGATGACGATCTCGCGCAGTGCCGGCTCGGTCGTGACCTGGGCCATGCAGCGGGCCCGCCAGCTCGGCACGGCCAGCGAGTCGAGATGGGAGGTGAACGGCCGCACCAGGCAGGACACCCAGGCGCGCAGGTCGGAGGAGCCGGCCATCTCGTCGAGCATCCGCACCCGCAGGTGCTCGATGGCGGCGGCGTGCCGCCGGACGATCTCGCGGACGAGGTCGGCCTTGGTGCCGAAGTGGTAGCCGACCGCGAAGTGGTTGCCCTGCCCGGCCGCCTCGCTGATCTGCCGGTTGGACACCGCGGCCACGCCGTTCTCGGCGAACAGCCGCTCGGCGGCGTCGAGGATCGCCGTCCGGGTCGCGGCGGCCCGCCCGCCGGACTCGCGGGTTCGGGCGACGTTCACCATGTGACCGGCACCCGCGACAGGCCGCCGACCACGAGGCCCTCGCGCCGGGCCAGGGCCTCGGCAGGCTCGGCCAGGCGCAGCGTGGGCAGGCGGTCGAGCAGCACCTCCAGCACGGTCTGCAACTCGGTGCGGGCCAGCGCCTGGCCGATGCAGGAGTGGGGGCCCGCACCGAAGGCGACGTGCGTGTTGGGCCGGCGGTCGAGCACCATGGCGTCGGCGTCGGCGAACTGCCGCTCGTCGCGGTTGGCCGAGGCCATGCTGCACACGACCGTGGTGCCCGCGGGCAGCCGCTCGCCGCCGACCTCGACCTCCTCGCTGAGGTAACGCGGCATGCCGAAGCCCGGGTTGGCGTCGAAGCGCAGGCTCTCCTCCACCGCCGTGCGGATCAAGGCGCGGTCTGCCAGCAGCCGCTCCCACCGCGTACGGTCGGCCAGCAGCATCGCCACCATCTTGCCGATCATGTTGGCGGTCGTCTCGTGCCCCGCGACCAGCAGGCCCTTGGCGGTGCCGATCATGAGCTGCTCGGTCAGCCGCCCGTCGAGCGCGCCCACGATGGAGATCAGCTCGCTGATCAGGTCGTCGCCCGGCTCGGCCCGCTTGGCCTCGACGTGGGCCCTGAGATAGCTCTCGAAGTCGGCCTGCGCGGCGTCGATCTCGTCCTGGGTGAATCTCGTCAGGCTCAGCATGGTGTCGGACCAGTACGCGAACTTGTCGCGGTCGGAGTCGGGCACGCCGAGCAGGTCGCAGATCACCCACACCGGCAGCGGGAAGCCGAGCGAGCTCACCAGGTCGGCGGGCGCCCCCTGCTTGACCATCTCGCCGGCCAGGTGGCCGGTCATCGCCTCGATGCGCGGCTGCATGGCCGAGACGCGCTTGGCGGTGAACGTCCTGCCGATGAGCTGCCGCCACGCCTTGTGGTTCTCGCTGCTCATACTGGACATGCCGCCGAACACGCCGCCGGACTCGTTCGCGGTCACCTGGGCGGCGTCGGGCGCGTCGAGGTCGCGGGTGAAGCGGGGGTCGGACAACACCTGCCTGACGTCGTCGTAGCGGGTCAGCAGCAGCGCCCGGTCGCCGCTCGGAAGCCGGATCGGCGCCACGGGACACTGCTCACGCAACCGCGCCCACTCCTCGGGCGGCTCCAGCGCCGTGGGGTTGCGGAACGGATAATCCGGTACGTGCACGTCGGCGTTGCTCACGATGCCTCCCACGATCGTGGATCAAAGGCCCATTCAAGCCGCCCACCTCTTTTAAGTCAATCGACTCAACTCAGGGGCCGGGCTCATCGTGAGACGGTGATGACGACGTTCCCCGTCT
This sequence comes from Nonomuraea aridisoli, assembly GCF_003236395.1. GTDB lineage: Bacteria > Actinomycetota > Actinomycetes > Streptosporangiales > Streptosporangiaceae > Nonomuraea > Nonomuraea aridisoli. Next base: position 38,933 of record NZ_POUD01000031.1, read on the forward strand.
TGCGGCCGGTCTCGACGTAGCGGTGGGCCGCCACGATGTCGTCGAGCGGGTAGAACCGGTCGATCACCGGCTTGAACTCGCCGGAGGCCATGAGCTCCGCGAAATGCCGCGCCGTCGCGGCGTCGTTCCTCGGCAGCGGGAAGCGCACCCTCCTGCCGCCCAGCAGCGGCCCGGCGAGCGCCAGGAAGGGGTTCTGCCACAGCGGCCCGAGGTCCGACGCGACGTAGACGCCGCGCGGTTTCAGCAGCCGCCGGCACCGCGCGTACGTGCTCTTGCCGACCGCGTCGATGACGGCGTCGTAGCGCCCGGCGTCCTTCGTGAAGTCCTCGGTCGTGTAGTCGATCACCCGCTCGGCGCCGAGGCCGCTGACCAGGCCGGCGTGCGCCCGCTCGCACACCGCGGTCACCCGGGCCCCGGCGATCCGCAGCAGCTGGACGGCCGCCGACCCGATGGCCCCGGTCGCGCCGTTCACCAGCACGTCGTGCCCGGCTCGCACGCCCGCGCCGCGGATGATCGTCAGCGCGTAGTGGGCGCCCTCGAGGCCGGGGGCCACCTCGTCGTAGGTCAGCCCGTCGGGGACGAGCGCGACGGTGCCGTGCTGGGAGATGGTCATGTACTCGGCGTGCGCGCCCCAGCCGACGTCGTTGTAGCCGAACACCCGGTCGCCGGTCTTGAACGCCGTGACCCCCCGTCCCACGGCCTCGACCCGGCCCGCGAACTCGTTGCCGAGAATCGTGATCTTCGGGCGGACGAGCCCGGTGGACACCCGCCAGAAGAACGGTTTCGCCGCGCGTAACGCGCAGTCGGTGCGATTGACCGTCGTCGCGTGCACCGCGACGAGCAACTCGCCGTCCTTGACCACCGGTTCGGGCACTTCTGCGACGCGCACCACGTCCGGCGGTCCGTAGGCGACGCGTACTGCGGCTTTCATGACCGGAGTCTAGCCACCGAACGGCACGAGGATCAGGACCAGAATCGCCGCCCCCAGCGTGAAATCGAGGACCGCGCAGAACTCCGCCATCGACCGCGCCACGACCTTGCCGGCCCGCAGGACGGCGACGTCCTGCACGGCGTGGCCGATCAGGGCCGCCGCCACCAGAGCGCCCCCGGCCTCGGGGGAGAGGGACAGCGCGAACACGGCGGCGCCGCCGAAGAGCAGCATCGCGGGCAGTTGCGCGGCGGTGAGCCCGCCCCGGCGCGGCAGCCCGCCGGCCAGGCCGAGGACGACGACGGTGACCGCGCTCGCGATGAGCAGCGGCCACGGATCCAGGTCGAACGCCCTCATCAGCGCCACCGCCACCACCGAGAGCCAGAACAGCGTCCAGGCCACGCCCGGCCGGTCGACCACCGCCGTGGCGAGGTAGATGAGCGCGGCCAGGTACACGATGAACCCGAGGGCGCGGCCGTCCTGCGCGTCGCCGAGGTTCAGCGCGGCGGCCGCCAGCCCGCACCAGGTGGGCCAGCGGTTCGCGAGCGCCGCGACCGCCCGGCCCGGCGACCACCGGCGCGCGGGCACGGGCGGGGACTCGGCGGCGGTGCGGGCGTGCGGAGTGTCGGTCATGCTCACGATGCTGGAGCAGGGCGCCGCCGTCCGCCGAGACGCTGCGGTGACATGTCGTGAATATTGGGAGGTGTGTCCTGCCGGACTACACTCGGCGGGTGAACGAGCGTCTGGTCGTCGTGGTGGGCTACGACGACGCCGAGCTGATCGAGATCGCCGCCGTCACCACCAGCCTCGGCATGGCGAACGTGCTCGGCTCGCCGCGGGAGCCGTACCGGATCGCCTTCGTCACCCCCGGAGCGCGCCAGATCACCCTGCCCACCGGGCTGGCCCTGGCGGGCGGCGACGCGCTCGAACGCATCACCGGCCCCTTCGACACGGTGCTGGTCGCCGGCGGCTGGGGGCACCGGCGGGCCGCCGACGACCCGCTGATCGTCGCCCACGTGCGCCGCATCGCCCGCGAGAGCCGCCGCGTCGCGTCCGTCTGCACCGGAGCCGCCATCCTGGCCGCCGCCGGGCTGCTGGACGGCCACCGCGTCACCACCCACTGGCGCTGGGCCGGCGACCTGGCCGCCCGCCATCCCGAGGTGCGCGTAGACCCGGGCCCGATCTACATCCGCGACGGCGACCTCGTCACCTCCGCGGGCGTCACCAGCGCGCTCGACCTGTCGGTGGCGCTGATCCAGGAGGACCACGGCCCCGACCTGGCCCGGCGGGTGGCGCGCGAGCTGGTGATCTACCTCCAGCGGCCGGGCAACCAGGCGCAGATGAGCATGTTCACCGCCGCGCCGCCGCCCGGCAACGACCTGGTCCGCCGGGTGCTCGACCACATCGGCGGCCACCTCGCCGGCGACCTGTCCACCACCGCCCTGGCCGCCGTGGCCGGCGTCAGCGCCCGCCACCTGACCCGGCTCTTCCTCGCCGAGCTCGGGGAAAGCCCCGGCCAGTACGTCCGCCGGACCCGCCTGGAGGCCGCCGCCCACCTGCTGGCCGGCACCTCGCTGACGATGCCCGCCGTGGCGGCCCGCTGCGGCTTCGGCTCGGCCGAGACGCTCCGCCAGGCGTTCGTCGGCGCGTACGGCGTCGCCCCGTCCCACTACCGCGACGCCCACGCCCGCAGCCGGCCCGGGTAGCCCTCAGGGCCCTTCGACCGCGTACGTGACCAGCGTCGTCAGCACCTCCTTGACCGAGTCGCGCTCGCGCACGTCGCACAGCACGATCGGGATGGTCGCGTTCAGCCCGAGCGCCCGCCGCACTTTGTCCGGGTCGTACCGGCGGGCCCCCTCGAAGCAGTTCACGCCCACCACGAACGGGATGCCGCGCTGCTCGAAGTAGTCCACCGCCGGGAAGCAGTCCTGCAGCCGGCGGGTGTCGGCGAGCACGACCGCGCCGAGCGCGCCGAGGGCCAGCTCGTCCCACATGAACCAGAACCGGTCCTGCCCCGGCGTGCCGAACAGGTAGAGCCACAGCCCCTCGCGGATGGTGATGCGGCCGAAGTCCAGCGCCACCGTCGTGGTGATCTTGGCTTCGACGCCCGAGATGTCGTCCACGCCGACGCCCCGGTCGCTCAGCAGCTCCTCGGTGTGCAGCGGGCGGATCTCGCTGATCGTGCCGACCATGGTCGTCTTGCCCACGCCGAAGCCGCCGGCGACCAGGATCTTGATGGCCAGGGCCGGGGCGACCGCGGTCGTCCCCGGCTCAGAGGCTGCGTAGCCCATCCAGCACTTCCCTGTAGATGCGTTCGTCGATCGTCTGCGCGGCCGGGCGCGGGCGCTCGATGGCGACCAGGCCCTCGCGCCGCAGGTCGCCGAGGATCACCCGGGTGATGTTGACCGGCAGCCGCAGGTGCGCCGCCACGTCCGCGACCGGCGTGGGCCTGCGGCACAGCTGCAGCACGGTGTGATGCTCGGGGAGCAGGTCCACGGGCGGGCGCGCCCCGTAGACCGTCGTGACGATGGCCACCAGGTCGAACATCTCACCCTGGGGGCGCGCCCGGCCCCCGGTCAGCCCGAACAGCCGGATCAGCGGCCCGGGATCCTCACCGGTCACGGCCCGCGCCGTTCCAGACGGGTGCCGGTGCCGCCCCCCTCGGCTGCGCGCTCAGATGCTCGCCGACCCGCTTGACCATCAGGGCCATCTCGTACGTCACCAGGCCCAGCTCGGCGTCCCCCGAGGCGAGCACGGCCATCCGGGCGCCCTGTCCGGCCGCGGTGACGAACAGGAAGCCCTCGTCCAGCTCGATGATCGTCTGCCGTACGCCGCCCAGGCCGAAGTGCCGCCCGGCGCCCGCGGCGAGGCTGTGGCTGCCCGCGGAGATGGCCGACAGGTGCTCGGCGTCCTCCCGGGTCAGGTCGCGCGAGGCGCCCATGGCCAGCCCGTCGGCGGACAGCACGATGGCGTGCCGCACGCCGGGGACCCGCTGGGTGAGGTCGTCGAGCAGCCAGCTCAGTTCACTTCTGGAATCGGGCATCGGGATGGTCGTCCTTTCCGTTGCGCGCGTCGTGTTCCTGCCCCGTCTGGCCGCGGCCCCGCTGCCAGCCCCGTTGCATGGACGCCATGATCCGTGCGAGCTCCTCCGGCGAGCGCTCCCCGGCCACGCGCCGGTCGGCGCGGGCGTCGGTGCGCAGCTGGGGGGCGAGGCTGGCCTGCGGGATCCGCATGGGCAGCCCGTCGAGGTCCTCGTCCGCCTCGTGGGCGGGCACCGTCACACTCCACCCGGCCGGCGGCCCCGGCCGCTCCGGCTCCGTGGTGGGCGCGGGACGCCGGGACGGCCCCGGCTCCGCGGGGGCGGGTCGTCGTGGCGGGCCGGGCTCGAACCAGGTGGACGGCTGCGGCTCCGAGGCGACGGCCACCCCGCCCGCCCGCGGCGGCCCGGACGGCTCGCCGGCGTCCGAATCCGTCGCGGAGGGCGCGATCACCGCCGCGCCGAGCGCGCGCGGCGGCCTCGCGCGGCCCGCCGGCCCGGCCGCGCTCAGCGCCAGGACGGGAGCCGGCGCGGCCGGCTCGGCGGGGGAGAGCAGTGTGCTCGGCAGCAGCACGATCGCGGTCGTCCCGTCGTACGGCGAGCGGCGCAGCACCACCTTGATGCCGTGCCGGGCCGCCAGCCGGGCCACCACGAACAGGCCGAGCCGGTCGCTGTCGGCCAGGTCGAACTCCGGCGGATCGGCCAGCCGCGCGTTGAGCTCGGCGAGGGCCGCCTCGGCCAGCCCGAGCCCCCGGTCCTCCACCTCGATCGCGAAGCCGTTGGCCGCCGTCATGCCCCGCACGTGCACGGTCGTGTCCGGCGGGGAGAAGACGGCGGCGTTCTCCACCAGCTCGGCGACCAGGTGGATCACGTCGGTGACCGCGCCGCCCGCCAGCAGCGCGGGGTGCTGCATCGGCACCACGGTGACCCGCGTGTAGTCCTCGACCTCCAGCACCGCCGCCCGTACGACGTCGAACAGCGGCACCGGGTCGTGCCAGCGGCGGGCGGGGGAGGCGCCGGACAGGATGATCAGGTTCTCGGCGTGCCGCCGCATGCGGGTGGTGAGGTGGTCGAGCTTGAACAGGTCCTCCAGGACCTCCGGCTCCTCCACCCGGCGCTCCATGACGTCGAGCAGCGCGAGCTGGCGGTGCAGCAGCGTCTGGTTGCGCCGGGCCAGGTTGAGGAAGACCTGGCCGACGCCCTTGCGCAGGGCCGCCTGGCCCACCGCCGCCTCGACCGCGGTGCGGCGTACCGCGGAGAACGCCTCCACCATGCGGTCCACCTCCGCCGTGCCGGCGGGCTCCAGGACGGGGGCCTCGGTGGCCGGGTCCACGTCGTCGCCGCGGCGCAGCCGTTCGACCAGGCGGGGCAGCCGCTGCTCGGCCAGCTCGATCGCCGAGCCCTGCAGCCGCGTCAGCTCGTCCACGAGCGAACGCCCGAACCGGTACGACAGCGCCAGCGACAGCAGCACCGCGGCCAGTCCCACCAGCACGACGAGGCCGATCCGCACGTACGCCCCCGTCTTCAGGTCCTCGCTCTCGGCCTGGACGCGGGCCAGCTCCGTCTGGGTGTCGCGGTTGATCGCGCCGAGCACGGTCTCGGCGTCGGTGCGCCAGGCGAGGGCGCCGACCGGCGGCGCGCCGCCCGTGTCCCACGAGAACAGCAGGTCCTCCACGGCCTCCAGCCGCTGGTACGCCGGGCTCGCCACCAGCCTGTCGTACTTCGCCCGCAGCTCGGGCCCCACGTCCCGGCCCGCGTTGGAGAACGCGAGCCGGCGGCCGGTCATCGCGGCGACGAACGCGGCCCGGTCGGTGGGCGTCATCCTGCGGTGCACGATCGTGCTGGTCAGCACGGCGTGCTCGCGGCCCAGGTACTCGGCGGCGGTGCTGTAGGCGGCCATGCCGCGCACCGCCTGGAAGGAGGAGACGTCGCTCAGCACGTCGCGGTCGTTGAACTGCCGGTTGGCCACGGCGATCAGGCCGTCGTACGCCTGGATGACCGTCAACGGCGGCGCCAGCACGCCGCCGTCCGCCGACGCGCGCAGCTCCTGCAGCCCGTCGAGGGCCTGCACCATCGCGCGCACCTGCTCGGGCTGCTGCCCGCTGTCCGGGTCGGCGGCGACGGCCCCGATCACCTCGCGCAGCCGCGCCACCCGGCCGTCGGTGACCCGCCGCTGGTCGGCCAGCGGCCGGTGGGCCGCGGTGCTGCCCGGCGCCTCCGCCGAGAGCTGCCGCTCCCGCTGCAGCTCGACGATCAGCTGCAGCACCGGCGCGCCGATGGCCTCCCACCGGTCCTGCGTCTGCGAGACCGTCCTGATCTCATCGACGCTGGAGTACGCGATGAAGCCCCATAACGCCACCATGGAGACCAGCGGAAGCAGCAGGATCCTGAGCAGCTTGGTACGGATCGGCGGGGGCGAACTCATGCATCATGTCCAATTCCGCGCGTTCTGGTGCGCTAGGGCAGCCGTGATCCGGTACCGCCCCCCGAGGAATGTCCGTCACGACTGGCTACGTCTGTGACCCGTCCACTATGCCGATGGGGCAGATGCACTTCAAGGTGCGCATGTGAGGAAAAATCACGAATGGCGAGTTGACTCCTTGTCAGCATACGGTTCGTGACCGTGACGGCCAGGTGCCTCACTCATCGTGACAGCCGGTTGTGTGGTCGTGGCGTTTTTGTCATGCCCCTTTATGTAGGAATCTCCCGGAATTAGCGGTGAAAGCCACCCCCATGGTCTTCTGTCTCCCGGGGGACGGGCGTGAGCACACGGTTGAATCATTCGCTGCGGACGCGCCTGGCGCTGTTCGCCAGCATCGCCATGCTGCTGCTGAACATCGTCGTCAGCGCGTTCGTGTTGTTCGGCATCCGCAACGAGGTCGCCGACATCCGGGCGCACGACGTCTCGAGCAAGGCCGTACGCGTGCTCCTCATGGTCAAGCGCGACAGTCTGCCGATGACCCTCGACGCCGACGGCCTCGACGGCATTCAGGTGGTCGACGCCGGCGGGCGCCTGGTCGCCTGGACGCCCAACCTGTCCGGTGAGCCGCGCCAGCTGACCGCGATCCCCCGCCGCGGCCTGGCGAACGACAGCGCCGAGATCTGCGGCCTGCCCGCCTTCCACGAGGAGTGCAAGCTCGTCGTGACCCTGGTCGCCTTCCAGCCGGACGGCGAATGGGTCGTCTACGCCTTCGGCCCCGCCGTCCCCTGGTACGTCGGCCCCGAGGTGCTGCTCTTCCAGATCGGCGTCACCCTGCTGCTCGTCGTCCTGACCTGGTTCGGCGTCTACCGCGTCGTCTCCAGGACGCTGGCGCCGGTCGGCGGCATCACCAGGCGGCTGGGCGAGATCAGCGCGGGCGGCGGCGGGATGCAGATCCCCGTCCCCGATTGCGACGACGAGATCCACGACCTCGCCGTGACCGCCAACCAGACGCTGGAACGGCTCCAGACGGCGCTGCGGCAGCAGGAGGTCGCGATGGAGCAGCAGCGCAGGTTCGCCGCCGACGCCTCCCACGACCTGCGCAGCCCGATCACCGCGATGCGCACCCAGATCGAGGGGGCCCTGCTGCACCCCGAGGACACCGACTGGCGCGAGGTGGGCGGAGAGGTGCTGACCAGCCTCGACCGGCTGCAGGCCATCGTGGCCGACCTGCTCACCCTGAACAGGCTGGACTCCCATGTCCCCGCCGAGCGCATCCCGGTGGACCTGGCCGGGCTGGTCGAGGACGAGACCGCGCGGCCGCGCGCCAAGCCCGTGACCACCTCGCTGCAGGAGGGCGTGGTCGTCTCGGGCGACCGGCTCCAGCTGGCCCGGCTGCTGACGAACCTGCTGGACAACGCCGAACGGCACGCCGAGAGCCGGATCGACGTGACCGTGCGGCGCGAGGGCGGCACGGCCGTCATGGAGGTGCTCGACGACGGCGCCGGCATCGCGCCCGACCAGCGTGAGATCGTCTTCCAGCGCTTCACCCGCCTGGACGCCTCGCGCAGCCGCGACGCCGGCGGCACCGGCCTCGGTCTGGCCATCGCCCGCGAGACCGCCCAGGTCCACGACGGCACCCTGACGATCGAGGACTCCGACAGGGGCGCCCGCTTCGTCCTTCGCCTGCCGCTCCTGGAGCGCCTCAGCGACCCGCCGGAGTGATCGGGGCGATCCGCTCGGCCAGCTCGGCCAGGTACGCCTGCCACGCGCCGTCCGCCGGGTCGGGCACGGCCACGATGACGTGGTCGATGCCCTGGGCGGCGAGGTCCGCGCAGCGTTCGACGCTCTCCCGCATGCTCTGCCCGTCGGCGATGCGCATGTGGAGGGTCTTCTCGATCTCCTCGTACGGCCGCCCGAGCCGTTCGCAGTGGGCGCGCAGCACGCCCAGCTTGTGCCGGACGTCGGCGCCGTACAGGAGGTTGCTCGCGTCGGCGTACTGGGCGACCAGGCGGAGGGTCTTGGTCTCGCCACTGCCGCCGATGAGGATGGGCGGGTTCGCCTGCGGCGCGTTGAGCGTCCGTTCCAGGTGGTAGTGGCGGCCCTCGTACGGCCCGTCCGCGTCGCTCGCCATGAGCCGGGCGATCCGCAGCGTCTCCTCCAGCCGCTCGAACCGCTCGGCCACCGGCGGGAAGGGCAGGCCGAGGCCGCGGGCCTCCGCCTCGTACCAGCCGGCGCCGATGCCCAGCACGGCGCGGCCGCCGGAGAGGGCGTCCAGGGTGCTCACCTGTTTCACGAGCAGGCCCGGCTCGCGCTGGCAGACGCCGGTCACCAGCGCGCCGAGGGTGACCCGCGAGGTGAGCGCGGCGGCGTACGACAGCGCCCCGTACGCCTCCAGCATCGGGTCCTCCACCGCGCCGAAGTTCGGGATCTGGAACAGGTGGTCCATCACCCACAGGCTGCGCAGGCCCGCCTGGTCGGCGCCGCAGGCGACGGCGGCGAACCGTTCGGCGATGGCGGCGTCGCCTCCGGGCCAGAGGAAACGCGGGCAGGTCAGACCGAGCTCCATGAGAGCACTCCTTGTGCGGGGTGAGAAGGGGAAGCGCCCGCCGCGGGAAGAGTCACCACGGATACGCGGGCACGAAAAAACCCTCTCGCCGAAGCGGAGAGGGCCGTCTTTCTCATTCTCTCATGGCCAAGGGCCCTGGATCACGCCTTGGGATCGCGCCGGCACCGTCGTCGCGGTGCCGGCGCGGCTGTGGCGCCCTTCAGAACGTCAGGAGACGGTCAGGTAGAACGCCGTGTCACGCCCGCGGTCGCGCACGTCCCTGCTGTGCACCCCGATGACGTCGACCCGCCAGTCACCGCACATCGGCGACCCGACGTGGACCGACAGCACCCGGACGGGGCGGTCGTGGCCGGCCGGGGTCGCGTGGACCGCCTGCGTCTCCTCCAGGTTGACGCTCGGGTCGACCGCGACGCAGTAGTCGCCCGCCCCGACGCGCCAGCTGCGGATGATGTTCGTGCCGTTCTCCAGCGAGCCGTCCGGCGCGACCAGCGCCGACGCCTGGGCGTACGGCGTGTCGGCCCCGGCGGGAGCCGTGAACGTCAGCACGGCCGCGCCCGAGAGCAGCCCCGCGGCGAGGCGGTGGATGGTCCTCACGATCGCCGCCGTCAGAGGATCGCGAGGTCGAAGCCGCCGTCGGCGGGCCGGTTCGTGATCGTGCTGTACACCTGGACGGTGACCGTGTTCTCCTGGTTGCCGCAGAGCGCCGACGGGCTGCGGTAGGCGATGAAGGGCACTCGCCTGGCGTGCCGCGGGGTGAGCTGGATGAGCGAGTCCGCCACGTTCACCCGGCCCTTGACCTGCACGCAGTACGTCCCGGCCGCGGCGCGCCGGGAGTTGATGATGTTCTTGGCGTTGATCAGCGTGCCGTTCGCGTTGACGATCGCCGCGGCCCTCGTGTACGGGGCGTAGATTTCGGCGTTCGCCGCCGGGGCGGTGGCCAGGATGAGACCGGTGGCGGCCAGCGCGAGCCCACCCGCCAGGGTACGACGGAACATGGAGTCCCCTTTCGGTTACACACAGAAGTGATCTGCAGCCGAAAACGTAGGTGAGAGGGACCCCTCACGCCACGAACCACCCCGCACGGCGATACCCAAGAAAAATTGACCACCGGGGCGGGCATCCGGCCGTTCCGCCGGGTCGAAAGGGGCGAATTCCGAAGAATTCGGCGCTGCCCACCCCC
>NZ_POUD01000320.1 GCF_003236395.1 Nonomuraea aridisoli
GCGTGCGGGGGTGCGGCGGGAGGCGTTCTTCGGCGCGACGCGCGTGCCGGCGCCCACCTGGGAGACCAGGAAGCCCTCGGCCACCAGTTGCTCGTACGCCTCCACCACCACGCCCCTGGAGACCTGCAGGTCGGCGGCGAGGTCGCGGGTGGCGGGCAGGCGGGTGCCCGGCGCGAGCCGCCCGCCCCGGATGGAGTCGCGCAACTCGGACGCGATCTGCCCAGCGATTCCACCTTTTTCGCGATTTATCTGGATGTGGAGGTCGGCCATATTGGTCCTGTCTTCCGGCGGGACATTGGACTGTTTCCGGGAACCATTGCCTTCCTAGCATCCAACGCATGAACAGCGGCATCGCAGGGGCCGCCGCGGCCATGTTCCTCGTCGGAACGCTGGCCGGGGTCTCGGGGCTCATCGACTCCTATCCCGTGTACGGCGGCCAGGCCGTGCGCTACCTCGTGGCGGCGGTCATCCTGCTGCTCATCACGCGGGCGCTCGGCCTGCGGTTCGTCCGCCCGACACCGCGCGAGGCGCTGTGCCTGGGCGGCCTGACCCTGCTCGGCCTGGTGGTCTTCAACGTCTGCGTGATCGAGTCCACCCGCGCCTCGGGCCCGGCGCTGGTCGGCACGGTGCTCGGCACCGTGCCGCTGGCCCTGGCGCTGGCCGGCGGGCGTCCGGCGCCCCGGGTGCTGGCAGGGGCGTGCGTGGTGGTGGCCGGGGCGACGCTGGCCACCGGGCTCGGCAGCGGCAACACGACGGGCCTGCTGTGGGCGCTCGGCGCGCTGGTCGGCGAGGTGAGCTTCTCCCTGCTGGCCATCCCGCTGCTGCCCAGGCTGGGGCCGATCAGGACGTCGGCGTACTCGACGACGCTCGCCGTGCCCATGCTGGCCGTCATCGGGCTCGCCACGGAGGGGTCGGGGATGCTCCGGACGCCGACGGCCGCGGAGGCGTTCGGGCTGACCTACCTGGCGATCGTGGTCACGGTGGTGGCGTTCTTCCTGTGGTACCGGTCGCTGCCCAAGCTGGGGCCGGGGAGAGCGGGGCTGTTCGCGGGGCTGATCCCGGTGGCGGCCATCGTCACGGGCGCGCTGCTCGGGGTCGCGCTGCCGACCGCGTACGACCTGCTGGGCGCGGGCCTGGTGGTCGTCGGCATCCTCGTGGGGCTGAGCGCCCGACGGCCGTCGGCGGAGCCGGCCGCCGGACCGTCGCGGGCGTGAGCCCGCGGTCCTCCACGCACCAGGGGCTGAGCACCCGCCCGGAGGCGCGTAATCTCTTGGAGGACCGAAAGGATGGACATGGGCGAGTTCGACTACACCGACCTTCTTCCGCTGGGCGCCGACGACACCGAATACCGGCTGATCACATCGGAGGGGGTGCGGAAGGTCGAAGCGGCTGGGCGTACGTTTCTCGAGGTCGACCCGGAGGCGTTGCGACTGCTGACCGAGACGGCCGTCCATGACATCTCCCACTTCCTTCGGGCGTCCCACCTGGCGCAGCTCCGGAAGATCATCGATGACCCCGAGTCGAGCGGCAACGACCGGTTCGTCGCCCTCGACCTGCTGAAGAACGCCTCCATCTCGGCCGGCGGCGTGCTGCCGATGTGCCAGGACACCGGCACGGCGATCGTCATGGGCAAGCGCGGCCGCCACGTGCTGACCGACGGCCAGGACGCCGAGCACATCTCGCGCGGCGTGTACGACGCCTACACCAAGCTCAACCTGCGCTACTCCCAGATGGCCCCGCTGACCATGTGGGAGGAGAAGAACACCGGCGACAACCTCCCGGCCCAGATCGAGCTGTACGCCGAGGACCCCCACGGCCACCCCGACGAGTACAAGCTGCTCTTCATGGCCAAGGGCGGCGGCTCGGCCAACAAGTCGTTCCTGTACCAGGAGACCAAGGCGGTGCTCAACGAGAAGCGCATGATGGCCTTCCTGGAGGAGAAGATCCGCTCGCTCGGCACGGCGGCCTGCCCGCCGTACCACCTGGCCGTCGTCGTCGGCGGCACCTCCGCCGAGTACGCGCTCAAGACCGCCAAGTACGCCAGCGCCCGCTACCTCGACTCGATCCCCACCGAGGGCTCGCCGTCCGGGCACGGGTTCCGCGACCTGGAGATGGAGCAGAAGGTCTTCGAGCTGACGCAGAAGCTCGGCATCGGCGCGCAGTTCGGCGGCAAGTACTTCTGCCACGACGTCCGCGTCATCCGCCTGCCGCGCCACGGCGCGTCCTGCCCGGTGGCCATCGCGGTCTCCTGCTCGGCCGACCGCCAGGCGCTCGCCAAGATCACGCCGGAGGGCGTGTTCCTGGAGCAGCTGGAGACCGACCCCGCGCGGTTCCTGCCGGAGACCACCGACGAGCACCTCTCCGACGACGTGGTCAAGATCGACCTCAACCGTCCCATGCAGGAGATCCTCGCCGAGCTGTCGAAATACCCGGTCAAGACGCGGCTCTCGCTCACCGGCCCGCTCGTCGTGGCCCGGGACATCGCGCACGCCAAGATCTCCGAACTGCTCGACAACGGCGGCGAGATGCCGCAGTACCTGAAGGACCACGCGGTCTACTACGCCGGTCCGGCCAAGACCCCCGAGGGGTACGCCTCCGGCTCGTTCGGTCCGACCACGGCCGGGCGCATGGACTCCTACGTCGAGCGTTTCCAGGCGGCGGGCGGCTCGATGGTGATGCTGGCCAAGGGCAACCGCTCGAAGCAGGTCACCGAGGCGTGCCAGAAGTACGGCGGCTTCTACCTGGGCTCCATCGGCGGCCCCGCGGCTCGCCTGGCGCAGGACTGCATCAAGAAGGTCGAGGTGCTCGAATACCCCGAGCTGGGCATGGAGGCGGTCTGGAAGATCGAGGTGGTCGACTTCCCCGCGTTCATCGTGGTCGACGACAAGGGCAACGACTTCTTCACCGACAAGACGGGGCCGGTGCTGACCATCGGCCGCCGCTCGTAGCGGTCAGACGGCGAACGGCGCCGGGTGGGCGATCCCGCCGCCCGGCGCGGGCGCCACGGTGAGCGTCACGCGGCCACCGGGGTGCGGTGGGGCGCGACCACCGAGCCGTCGGGCAGCAGCAGGCCGGTGTCCTCGAAGAGCACGACACCGTTGCACAACAGGCTCCACCCCTGGTCGGGGTGGGACGCGATCACATGCGCTCTCTCACGGTCGGGAGAGTCGGCACTCGGGCAGACGGGGTGGTGTGGACACATGGCGCACCTCTCAGATAGCGCTCCTGATCGCGGATGGTCAAAAGGGCAGCTTCCGCCCCGACGGCGTGCGAAGGTCCAGTGAGGCCGCGCTCGGCTTCCTGGGCCGGCGTCGAACCTGGGTCTGGCGCATCTTCATCACGTCCTCCAACGGTCTGTCTTCAGTGCGATGGACCGGGGCGTCAGCCTCAGTCTGACGTTCGGGACCGACAGTTTCCGGTGGTCTGCGGGTGCTTGCCGTCTTTCACGGCTCTACCATGCACCCGTCCGCTTACGACACTCTTACAGCTCGCTGACGGCACCCGAACGGTTCATGTCAGCCAGACTGCCGCAGGCGTGAAAACCCCCTCCCGGGCATCATGCACAACCTGCCTGCCGGTGACTGTGCCGATGGACACACGCCGCTGGCGGTCCGGGAGTACGTCGCAGCCATGCCGGGCGGAAACGCGCGCGCGGACCGGGGTAAGCCCTCCGCGCGGCGGGACCAAACCAACCCTCGACCCACGGCCAAGCCCAGACCCAGGAGACTCGACGGACACTCGACGCGCCGGTGCGAACGTAATAGCGTTCTGTGCGGCCGGACCCCGGTCGGTGCGGGGCCGAGAGCCCGTGAACCCGTCAACTGCGCGGATGCCGCGCCGAGGACGGCTGACGTGATCAGTCAGACGAGTTGACTGAAGTTCGCAACAAATTATCGGCCACGCCTCTACTGGTCGGTTTACGCAAATAGGTAAGCTGCCTGCCATGCGTGCGCCCTCCGGTTACCTCCTCGCCGCGCGCTATCGGCTGATGGAGCCGGTCGGACGCGGCGGCATGGGCACCGTGTGGCGGGCGCACGACGAGCTGCTCGACCGTGACGTGGCGGTCAAGGAGGTGCGGCTGCCGGCCGTGCTCGACGAGGAGCTGCGCGCCGAGCTGTGCGCCCGCACCGAGCGCGAGGGCCGGGCGACCGCGATGGTCGCGCACCCGTCCGTCATCACCGTCTTCGACGTCGTCACCGAGGACGACCGGCCGTGGATCGTGATGGAGCTGCTGCGCGCGAAGTCCCTGGAGCAGCTCATCCAGGAGCAGGGCCCGCTGGAGCCGCGCCGGGCCGCCGAGATCGGCCGGCAGATCCTCGGGGCGCTGCGCGCCGTGCACGCCAAGGGCATCCTCCACCGCGACGTCAAGCCCAGCAACGTGCTGGTGACCGAGGATCGCGCGGTGCTCACCGACTTCGGCCTGGCCGCACTCGAAGGTGACGTTTCCATCACCCAGGCGGGCATCGTCCTCGGGTCCGCCGGTTACATCGCGCCCGAGCGGGTGCTCGGCGCGAAGGCCAGCCCCGCCGGCGATCTGTGGTCGCTCGGGGCGACCCTCTACACCGCCGTCGAGGGCAGGGGCCTGCACGGCCGGCGTACGGCCGCCGCCGCGCTCGCCGCGCTCACCACCGGCGAGCCGATCCCCATGACCAAGGCCGGGCCGCTGGCGCCCGTGCTCGACGCGCTGCTGCGCATCGACCCGGCCACCCGGCTCGACTCCGTACGCGCCTCGCTCATGCTGGCCAGGGTGGCCGCGGGCGGTTCGGCGGAGGAGCCGCTGCCGCGCCGGCCGTCGCGGCCGGGGTCGGTGATCACGCAGCCGCCGTTCACGCGCCGGCCCGCCCACCGCGGGCTGCACCGCGCCGACGCCCCCGCGCAGACGCTGAACGTGCCCTCCCCCCGGCAGGAACGCAAACCCGGAGAAGGCGTTCATCGCAAGCGCGGAGAAACGCGGCCTGCTCCGTCCGCTTATGCCCGCCTGAAAGCGACGGTGATAAAGTTGTGCCTTCCTCGGCGGTTCTGGCCACGAGAACTTCGCAAGCGAGGGTAAAGCACTTCCCAAGCGAGAATCGATATCTTCTTCTCATGCCGGAACAGCAGACACGCCTGCTCGCGGACCGCTATGAGCTCGTCGCCCCCATCGGCCGGGGCACCATGGGCACCGTATGGCGCGCCCGCGACCGCGCGCTGGGGCGCGAGGTGGCGGTCAAAGAGATCCGCCAGGACCCGGGGCTCACCGAGGAACAGCGGGCCGAGCTGCGCGAACGCATGGTGCGGGAGGGCCGTATCGCCTCGCGCATCAGCCACCCCTCCGTGGCGTCCATCCACGATGTCCTGATCCAGGACGGCAGCCCGTGGATCATCATGGAGCTCATCGAGGCCCGCTCGCTGGAGCAGGTGATCGACGAGGAGGGCCCGCTGCCGCCGCGGCTCGTGGCGGAGCTCGGCGTCGACCTGCTCGGCGCGCTGCGGGCGGCGCACGCCCAGGGCATCACCCACCGCGACGTCAAGCCGGCCAACGTGCTCATCACCGAGAGCGGCCGGGTGGTGCTGACCGACTTCGGCATCGCCAAGGCGGAGGGCGACTCGCGGCTGACCCGGACGGGCATGGTGATCGGCTCGCCGGGCTACACCGCCCCCGAACGTGCCAGAGGCGAGTACACCGGCCCGGAGTCCGACCTGTGGTCGCTCGGCGCGACGCTGTACTTCGCCGTCGAGGGGCGGCCGGCGTACGAGCGGGCCACGGTCGCCGAGACGCTGGCGGCGCTGCTCACCGAGAACGCCGACCCGCCGACGCAGGCGGGGCAACTGCGGCCGGTGCTGAACGGACTGCTCAACAAGGACCACCGGCAGCGGCTCAACGCTGCGCAGGCGGAGACCATGCTCCGTATGGTCGCCGACACCCCCACCAGCGAGATGCCGGCGATGACGGCCGAGGCTCTCAAAGCGCAGGAGACCGCATTGCCCGACTCGTCCCCCGACCCTCGGAAGACCTCACCCGCCGCCCGGCCATCCGGCCCTCAGGCGCCCGGCGCTGCGGGCGTGACCCCGCAGGCCGCCCGGTCCGGGCAGCCCGGAGGAGGTCCGGCCGGCCACGGCGCCCCGCCGTCCGCGGGACCGGCTGGAGGGTCCGTCCCCGGTGGTCCCGGCAGGGGGCCGGGCGCTCCCCGTCCCGGGACGCCGGGTCCGGGCGGACCTCACGGCGGTAGCGGCGCGCATTACGTCGGCGGACCCGATGCCGGCAGCGGGTCCAACCCGGCCGGCGGCCGCGTGCCAGGGGCGCCGGGAACTCCTCCCGGCCCTGTCTCGGGGCCGCAGGCGCGTGGTCCGCAAGGGCCGGGAGCCGTGTCAGGCCCGCAAGGGAGAGGCCCGGTGTCGGGCCCGCAGGGGGTCGAGGGCGGGGCGGCTACCGTGCCGCACCTTTCGCCGCCCGGGCGTGCGCCGCAGGGTGGCGCGGCCGGTCACGCCGCCACCGGTGGCGGCGGCAACGCGGCCGGCCCGAACGCGGAGGCGGGCGGTGAGGCGGGGTTCGATCCGGATCGCACGATCAGCGTGTCGCGGCCCAAGAGCCCGGCGCCCGGTCCCGAGCAGGGTGGCCGGCGGCCCCCGGTCGACGAGGGGGCGCTGACGACCAGGCGCGTGCCGCCTCCCCAGGGAGGGGCTCCGGGCCAGCAGGTCTACCCGGCGCCGGGAGGCGGGCAGCCGCAGGGCAACCAGCAGGTCCCCCAGGGCCCGTACGCGGGTCACGGCCTCGGCACCGACCTGTTCAACATCGCCGGCCCGCCGGAGCAGCAGTCCAAGGGCAGCCGCAACGGCATGCTGGTGCTCATGGCCGTGGCCGCCGGCGCGGCCGTGGTGATCGCCATCCTGATCGTCGCCTTCATCACCGGCTGACCCCGGCCCGGCTCCGGCCCCGGTGCGCGAGCGTGGGACAGACTGGACGTCATGAGCGAGTTCAGAATCGAACATGACTCGATGGGCGAGGTACGCGTACCGGCCGGCGCCAGGTGGCGCGCGCAGACCCAGCGGGCGGTGGAGAACTTTCCGATCTCGGGACGGACGCTGGAGCCGTCCCACATCGCCGCGCTGGGCCTGATCAAGGCGGTGGCCGCCGAGGTCAACGGCGAGCTGGGCGTGATCGACAAGGACATGGCGGAGGCGATCGCGCAGGCCGCCGCCGATGTGGCGGACAACGAGCACGACGCCCACTTCCCGATCGACGTCTTCCAGACCGGCTCCGGCACCTCCTCCAACATGAACGCCAACGAGGTGATCGCGACGCTGGCCGAGGAGCGGCTGGGCCGCCCCGTCCACCCGAACGACCACGTGAACGCGTCGCAGTCGTCCAACGACGTGTTCCCGACCTCGATCCACGTGGCGGCGGCCACCGAGGTGACCTACCACCTGCTGCCCTCGCTGCGGCACCTGGCCGAGACGTTGCGGGAGAAGGCGGTCGCGTTCGACGGAGTGGTGAAGTCGGGGCGCACGCATCTGATGGACGCCACCCCGGTGACGCTCGGGCAGGAGTTCGGCGGCTACGCCACGCAGATCGAGAACGCCGTCGTCCGGGTCATGGCCGCGCTGGAGCACGTGCTGGAACTGCCGCTCGGCGGCACGGCCGTGGGCACGGGCATCAACACGCCGCCGGGGTTCGCCCAGGAGGCGATCAGGAAGCTGCGCGAGGCGACCGACATCCCGTTCACCGAGGCGCGCGACCACTTCGAGGCCCAGAGCGCGCAGGACTCGATCGTCGAGCTGTCCGGCCAGCTCAAGGTCGTGGCCGTGTCGCTCAACAAGATCGCCAACGACCTGCGCTGGATGGGCTCCGGGCCGCGGGCGGGGCTCGGCGAGATCAACCTGCCCGACCTGCAGCCCGGCTCGTCGATCATGCCGGGCAAGGTCAACCCGGTGATCCCCGAGGCCACGGCCATGGTGGCGGCCCAGGTGATCGGCAACGACGCGGCGATCACGTTCGCGGGGGCGTCCGGCAACTTCGAGCTGAACGTGCAGCTGCCGGTGATCGCGCGCAACATCCTGGAGTCGATCAGGCTGCTGGCGAGCGTCTCGCGGCTGCTCGCCGACCGCTGCGTCGCCGGCATCACGGCGAACGTCGAGCGTCTGCGCGAGTACGCCGAGTCGTCCCCGTCGATCGTCACGCCGCTCAACCGCTACGTCGGCTACGAGGAGGCCGCGAAGATCGCCAAGCAGGCCCTGCGGGAGCGCAAGACCATCCGCGAGGTCGTGATCGAGCGCGGCCACGTCGCCGACGGCACCCTGACCGAGGAGCAACTCGACGCCGCGCTCGACGTGTTGTCGATGACCCGTCCCTGAGCCGCCCCTGGGCTACCCGCGCGCCCCGGCGGCGCGCGTGGCCTCGGCCCACCGGTCGAGCAGCGCCAGGGCGGCGCCGGAGTCGACCGCGTCGGCGGCCCGCTTGACCGCTCCGCCGAGGGCCGGTGTCAGCTCGGCCGCCGGCGGGGCGCCGTCGGCGGCCACCAGCGCGGCGGCCGCGTTCAGCAGGACGATGTCGCGGACGGGCCCGTGCTCGCCGCCGAGGACGGCGCGGGCCACGCCGGCGTTGTGCCGGGCGTCGCCGCCGTGCAGGTCCTCGAGCCGGGCCCGCGGGATCGACAGGTCCAGCGGGTCGAACGTCGTGCGGGTCGCGCTGCCCCGGCGTACGACCCAGACGGCGGACGGGCCGGTGGTCGTCAGCTCGTCGAGCCCGTCGTCGCCCCTGAAGACCAGCGACGAGCCGCCGCGCTCGGCGAGCACCCCGGCGATGACCTCAGCCATGGCGGGGTGGAAGACCCCGACCGCCTGGGAGGGCGGCAGGGCGGGGTTGGTGAGCGGTGCCAGGAAGTTGAAGACCGTGGGCACGCCCAGCTGGCGGCGCGCGCCCGAGGCGTGTCTCAGCGCCGGGTTGAAGACGGGCGCGAAGCAGAACGTGATGCCGACCTCCTCGGCCACGGCGACCGCGGCGGCGGGCGGCAGGTCGATGACCACGCCCAGCGCTTCCAGCACGTCGGCCGCGCCCGCCGTGGAGGAGGCGGCCCGGCCGCCGTGCTTGACGACCTTGGCGCCCGCGGCGGCGGCCACGACGGCGGCCATGGTGGAGACGTTCACGGTGTTGGCGCGGTCGCCGCCGGTGCCGACGAGGTCGACCGGCTCGCCGGAGACGCGGATCGCCGCCGCCCTGGCGAGCATGCCGTCGGCCAGCCCGGCGACTTCGGCGACGCTCTCGCCCTTGGCCCGCAGCGCGACCGCGAACGCGGCGATCTGGGCGTCGGTCGCCCGCCCCGACATGATCTCGCCCATCGCCCAGGCGGCCTGGCGGGAGGTGAGCGACACGCCTTCGAGCAGCGTGGTGAGCAGCGCCGGCCAGGTGGTGCCGGTGGTGGTGACCATGAGCGTCCCTTCTCGTCAGTGCTCGACGGGGGGACACCCACCACAAACGGTGACGGCCGCCTCGTCGAGGCGGCCGTGTGCGCATTCGCTGGAGGTCCGCCTCAGAAGGCGGGCCACCACTGGAACGAATGCGTGATCATGAGCGCAACCTTACCAGACGCCGTTGATCCACATATCTCCTCGCCTATCTATGTCGGTGGCACCCATGCGTCGCGGCGGGGCGAACGCCTAGGGTTCGGGATATGGCGAAGGATCTGACGGGGCGGACCGCGCTGGTGACGGGGGCCGGGG